>CAZNCJ010000014.1:0-48850 GCA_964571595.1 uncultured Caulobacterales bacterium
CTAAACGCTTTATTGGCCGAACAATCTATTAATGGCACGGGTATAACGGGTTTGGGTGAGTCCAATGACGGTAATATCGATTCCAGCCTACCCGTTTATAATAGGGTAATAGTGAACGGGCCACCGGTGGAGATTTGTTCCGTTGATGATGCCGGTGAGTTTAATAAATTAGGCAATCGGGCTTATCTGACTCTCACTATTCCGAGTGCCGGGAGTTATGATTTCAGCATGGAACGGATTAGTGGAGATATCAGTAGAGATCCAGATTTCGATATTTTCCAAAATGGTGCTTTCGTCACACGTGCTATAAGTGGGGCCATAAATAATGAAAATGCGACTCGTCTACTTGCAGCAGGTGAGTACGTAATTGATGCGATGGATTTTTTCAATTTAGGCGAGACTGTCACGCAATTTGCCAATCGGACAGGTGATTCCTGTTATAACTTTACTGTCTCGCAATAGGAGTAGATATGTTAAACTTCTCATATAGAACAATTCAGTGTGGCCTGATCGCGCTTTTAGGGGCGGGATTTGCGCAAAGCTCTCTTGCAGGGGAGCCAGGTCATCAAGCTTTACAGCCTAGCGTTAAGACAAGTATCAGCAAACATTATAGCCATACTCATTATGTCAAGCCGGGGGCTTCTGTTGGGTTTTCCCATGACCTTAAGGGGACATTCCAAACGGGACAGGTCGGACAATTTGAGCTCACAGCGCGCGAGCAGCATTTACAAGGTGATATGCGTCTTTATGTGAGTGCAAGCAAAGGTCTTAGATTATTATCGAGCCCCGAGAGTGCAGACATTTCCATGACAGGTGACACGCCTCATAAGATGAATGTCCAGTTTGAAACGCTGACGAATGGCCGTCAATTTATATATGTTCACGCCCTTGCCAATATTGATGGAAATGTAACCCACAGGGCTTATACGGTTCCGGTGCAAGTTGGCGCGGTTCAGGCCAAGCCTCGCCCTGAAAACCTGATCGTAGATAGTAATTCAGGTCGCAGGATTATGGTGATGCCCGCAACGGAAACCATTAACGGCGTACCCATTCAATAGGTGTGTTTGTGTAAAGGCAAACCAAAATGCAATAAGATTTTAAGGCCGTCTTTATGACGGCCTTAAATTTTGGGTTTACGCCACATCCTTTAGAGGATGCTTAAGTCGGGAGAGCATTTCTTTTGGAATGATTTGCCAAAATTTTCCGCGCTCCAACTCCCAATCCATAAGTAATTTTTTAGAAAAGTCAGACCCTGTCATTTCTGCATGTTGGGCGATCAGGGACTTGCATTGATCCTCCCAATGCTGGCTTTCAAAACGCTGCCAGACTACATTGTCCGGATTGACAGCTTTTTCAAACATCTCGCCTTCATCATACATAAAGGCCATACCACCTGTCATGCCTGCGCCGAAATTATCGCCCACATCGCCCAATATTACGGCTGTCCCGCCCGTCATATATTCGCAGCCATTTGTCCCGCAGCCTTCAACGACTGTGACAGCACCGGAATTGCGCACACAGAAACGCTCACCTGCCCGACCTGCCGCCATTAAGCTGCCCTGCGTGGCGCCGTAAAGACAGGTATTGCCAATAATGGCACTGCGGTGTCCGTCAATAGGTGTACGTCCAGGCGGCGCAATAATAATTTCCGCCCCAGAGAGACCCTTTCCGACATAATCATTGGCGTCTCCGTCAACAATAATGCGCAGGCCTTTCATACCAAAGGCTCCGAGGGATTGCCCGGCTGAGCCGCGTAAGCGAATAGTCAGTTGACCATCGGCGAGACCCTCAGCTCCAAAGGTTTGGTATATATGTGAGCTGGTCCGTGTCCCCACAGCCCGATGTGTGTTTTGCACACTATAGGTCAAATAGGTTTTTTCCCCGCGCTCAAATAATTGTTTGGCATCAGCTAAAATACCGACATCAAGCGAGTCAGGCACTTCAATGCGCTCTTTGCGGCTATCTTTAACAGGACGGCTATCGACCCGCGCAAGAATAGGGTTCAGATCAAGATCATCAAGATGTTCCGCCCCGCGAGAGACCTGAGTTAATAAGTCAGTGCGTCCGATAATATCCTCTAAGCGCTCCACACCCAGTGAGGCCAGAATTTCACGTACATCTTCGGCAATAAAAGTCATAAGGTTAATAACTTTTTCCGGTGTTCCCGTGAATTTTTCCCGCAAGCGCGGGTCTTGAACACAGACACCCACAGGGCATGTATTGCTGTGGCACTGGCGCACCATAATACAGCCCATAGCCACAAGTGATAAGGTTCCGATACCGTATTCTTCCGCGCCTAACATGGCGGCAATGACAATATCCTTACCTGTCTTAAGCCCGCCGTCAGTGCGTAATGTGACTTGGTCGCGTAGATTATTAAGCGTGAGAACTTGATGGGCTTCTGACAGTCCCAGCTCCCAGGGTATGCCGGCATATTTTAGCGACGTATTGGGAGACGCGCCCGTCCCGCCATTATGCCCGGCGATTAATATTGTATCGGCCTTGGCTTTGGCGACACCTGCCGCAATTGTACCCACGCCAGAGCTGGCGACAAGTTTAACGGCCACGCGCGCAGTCGGGTTAATTTGCTTGAGATCATAGATCAGCTGCGCCAAGTCTTCGATGGAATAAATATCGTGGTGAGGCGGGGGCGAAATTAATGTCACGCCGGGTGTCGCATTCCGGAACTTTGCGATCATTTCCGTGACTTTAAATCCAGGTAATTGCCCGCCTTCGCCGGGCTTAGCCCCTTGGGCAACCTTG
The DNA here is from genome assembly GCA_964571595.1 of uncultured Caulobacterales bacterium. GTDB lineage: Bacteria > Pseudomonadota > Alphaproteobacteria > Caulobacterales > Maricaulaceae > CALCKU01. The sequence continues at coordinate 2,764 of CAZNCJ010000014.1, forward strand.
ATTTCAATTTCGCGGCACTGGTTTAGATATTCCGCTGTGACACCAAAACGACCTGAAGCGATTTGTTTAACCGCCGAATTGGGGTTATCGCCATTTGGCAAGGTCTTGTAACGTGCGCGGTCTTCTCCGCCCTCACCAGAGACTGATTTGGCGCCTATGCGGTTCATGGCGATGTTAAGCGTGCCGTGGGCTTCGGGCGAAAGCGCGCCCAAAGACATGCCGGGTGTGCAAAACCGTCTGCGGATTTCATTTACACTTTGTATGCGGCTAAGCGGGAGGGGCTTGGCTTGAGGCTTAATATCCAGCAAATCCCGAATTTGTATGGGGGCTGCGGAGTTCACAACTTCGGCGTATTTTTTATAAAGCTCCAGATCTTCGGTGGCCACAGCTTCTTGTAGCATATGGATCATCTCGGCCTTATAGGCGTGAAGTTCGCCCTTAGCCCTGACGCGGTAAAGCCCGCCCACGGGCAAGCGCACGACAGATGAGCCGTAGGCGTCGTCATGTATGTCGAGTAATTTACTTTCCAGACCCGCCAGTCCAATGCCTGAAATACGGGAGATCATGCCCGGGAAATTTTCCCCGACAAGGGCGCGTGAAAGCCCCATAGCTTCGAAATTATTGCCGCCGCGATAGGAGGAAATAACCGAAATACCCATTTTGGAAATAATCTTGAGCAAGCCACCTTCAATGGCTTTCTTATATTGTTTGACCGCCTCGTCCGGGGTCATATCTAATAGGCCGCGCTTGGTACGTTCAATCAAACTGTCTTGGGCCATATAGGCATTAACCGCCGTGGCACCCGCGCCGATCAAAACGGCAAAATAATGCGTGTCCAAACATTCTGCCGAGCGTACAAGAATAGAACATGAGGAGCGTAAACCTTGTGAGACAAGATGGGTTTGTACCGCCCCGACACAAAGGATGATAGGTGCAGCGGCTTTGTGTTGCGTGACAAATTCATCGGTTAAGATGATGTTTTCAACGCCGGCTTTAACCGCCTCTTCCGCCTCTGCTTTAATACGGGCCAAAGTAGACTTTAAGATAAAGCCTTTGTCTTTTTGTTGGACTTTATTGATATCGAATGTGCAGTCAATGACCCGTACTTTTTTGGGGCCGACAAGGGATTGGAAACGATCCAGCATACCTGTCGTCATGACGGGACTGTCAAGCACGAGCATTTCATTGGTCTGGCTTTTATCTTCGGCCAGAATATTTCGTAAGTTACGGAACCGGGTTTTCAAACCCATGACGCGGGCTTCGCGCAGAGGATCAATCGGAGGATTGGTAACTTGCGAGAAATTTTGTCTGAAGAAATGGGAGAGAGGTCTGTAAATATCTGACAAGACCGCCAGAGGTGTATCATCTCCCATAGAGCCAACAGTTTCTTTGCCCATTTCAGCCATGGGGGAGAGTATAAGCTCCAAATCTTCCAGAGTTTGCCCGCAAGAGAGTTGTCGGCGGGTGAGCTCTTCACCGCTGAGGCGCGGCTTGGGTTCTGGGCCAGAGAGTTTCTGGTCAAGATTGACAACCTTGCCGAGCCATTTTTTATAAGGTCGCTTGGAAGATAATTCGTTGAGTATGTCGATAGAGCCGTAAAATTTACCTTCGTCGAGATCAACGGCAATCATCCGTCCGGGTTTAATCGCTCCTTTGCGTGTAATATCTTTTTCCACCATAGGGCACATGCCGGTTTCAGAGCCGACCGCTAAAATTCCGTAACTGGAGACAGCATAGCGCATCGGGCGCAAGCCGTTACGATCAAGTCCTGCCATACACCAGCGCCCGTCATAGGCAGCCAAGGCAACAGGGCCGTCCCACGGTTCCATCACGGCATTACAATATTCGTAAAGCGCCCGCCAATCATCAGGCATCAGGTCCCCGCGTTTGGAATAGGCTTCGGGGATAAGTAATGTCTTGGCCATTGGGGCCGAGCGCCCCGCCCTGACAAGCAATTCAAAAGTGGCATCCAGGGCAGCAGAGTCAGAACTGCCTTTCTGGATAATGGGTTTAACATCTTCGGCACGCTCACCAAAGGCAGATGAGGCCATTTTAATCTCATGGCTTTTCATGAAATTTGTATTGGCTTTTACGGTGTTAATCTCGCCGTTATGGGCCAGCATACGAAAGGGCTGGGCCAGCCACCATTGCGGAAACGTATTGGTTGAATAGCGCTGATGGTAAATCGCAGCCCGTGAGACAAAGCGCGAGTCTTTGAGATCCGGGTAAAACACATCAATATCTTCGGCCAGAAACATGCCTTTATAGATAATGGTTTGCACAGAGAGCGAGCAGACATAAAAGCTCGGAATAGCGGCTGTGATGGCCTTTTTCTCAATCCGGCGACGAATGATGTAAAGCTCGCGTTCAAGCTGATTGCCTTTGCGCCCCTTAGGGTCACGGAACATAACCTGCTCAATAGAGGGACGTGTAGCTTGGGCTTTTTCGCCAATGACGCTGACATCAATAGGGACTTGTCGCCAGCCATAAATGTAAAAGCCTTCGCGGAGAAGCTCTGTCTCGACGATTGTGCGGGCGGCTTCTTGTGCCCCGAAATCCGTACGAGGCAGGAAGATCATACCGACGGCAATTTTGGCCGAGCTGGCTTTATGGCCGGTGCGTTCTATCTGGGCTTTGAAAAATTCTTGCGGAATATCCACGCGGATACCTGCGCCGTCTCCGGTTTTTCCGTCCGCATCCACCGCGCCTCTATGCCAGACATTTTTAAGAGCCTGAATAGACATTTCAACAACATCGCGCCGCGGTGTCCCGTCAATACTGGCCACAAGACCCACCCCGCAAGCATCATGTTCTTGCGTAGGGTCATAAGCGTGATTTGCGATAAGGTGATCGCGGTTTTCTTCGTATGTTTTAAGCCAGTTATTTTTTTTCATATCAGCCATGGTTATATTCCTACTTATATCCCTATTGGGCGGCCTCTAAGGCTTCGACATTCATTTTAGCTTTGAGATATTTATGCATATGGGCGGCGGCGTCGCGGCCTTCGCGAATAGCCCAAACCACAAGCGAGGCCCCGCGGACAATATCACCTGCCGCGTAAACACCCTCAATATTGGTTTCAAATGTAACAGGGTTAACCCGTACAGTGCCCCAGCGCGTTAAGGTCAGATCAGAGGAGAGGTCTTTCATATCTTCGGGCTGAAAGCCGAGAGCCTTGATGACGAGATCCGCTTTAACGTCAAACTCTGCGCCTTCAATAGCTTGCACGCTTTCCCGGCCAGAGGCGTCTTTACGCCCCAAACGCATGCGGTCAGCTTTAACGGAACTGGCTGACCCGTTCTTGTCATAAATGGCTTTAGGCGCAGCCAGCCATTCAAATGTCACGCCTTCTTCTTGGGCATTTTTGGTTTCGCGGCGCGAACCCGGCATATTGGCGTGATCGCGCCTGTAAAGGCATGTCACAGATTTCGCCCCTTGGCGTACGGCCGTGCGCACGCAATCCATGGCGGTGTCGCCGCCGCCAATCACAACAACCGTTTTGTCTTTAGCTGTGTCAGCCTTTACCTTATCACCCAAGCCCCGACGATTGCTCTCAATCAGGAAGGGCAGGGCGGCTGTTACGCCTTCGGCCCCAGAGCCCGGACATTCCAGATCGCGGGCTTTATAAACACCTGTGGCAATCAGAACGGCCTGATGTTTTTCACGAATTTTTTCAAAGCTGATATCCGTGCCAATATTAACACCCAGCTCAAATTTAATACCGCCATCTATCAAGCGTTGCGTGCGGCGCTCTACAATATGTTTGTCGAGCTTGAAGTTCGGTATGCCGTAAATCAACAAGCCGCCCGCGCGGTCATGGCGATCATAGACGGTAACTTGCCATCCTTTAAGTCTTAATTCTTCCGCCGCTGCCAGTCCAGCTGGTCCCGCCCCGATAATACCCACAGAGAGATCAAGTTCGCGCCGGGGTTTAATCGGCGCAACCCAGCCTTCTTGCCAGGCTGTATCGGTTAAAAACCGCTCGACAGAGCCGATTGTGACGGTCCCGTGGCCAGATTGCTCGATCACGCAGGAGCCTTCGCACAGTCGGTCTTGCGGGCAGATACGGCCACATATTTCAGGCATGGAATTTGTCGCGCTAGAGATTTGATAGGCCTCTTCGAGACGGCCTTCTGCTGTCAGTTTCAGCCAATCAGGGATGTTATTTTCAAGCGGGCAATGATTTTGGCAAAAGGGAACACCGCATTGGGAACAGCGTGAGGCCTGTTCTTTGGCTTTGGCGTCAATATAGTCCCCGTAAATTTCCAGAAAATCGTCACGCCGTGCACCAGCTTCACGTTTTTGCGGCATTTGTCCGTCAGTATCGACGAATTGTAACATTTTAGAGGCCATAATCTGCTCTTATTTCCACGCATTTTATCTATATCTCAGAATATCTCTTTCTGAGCGGAGCGCCTTATAACGGTTTTGGATTCAAAAAGCAATATGCGACAATTTGTCAAGTTGGGTATAAACAATATTTTTGATTGCTTCCTAAGTGATTGTATTTACAATAATTATTTTCAAAATAAAATTTTGTGCCAAAATACAGAATAATAATTATTTTAGTATAATCTAAGAAAGTCATACATAATAGGGGGCTTTTGTGACTTTGAGAAATAAGTTTGAGAAATGAATTTGCGTGAAATATGCCACTTTGGGCGCCAACCCTAAGAGCTTGGTAAGGCTTTGGGTTTAGAAAGCTAATTATGTCATGGCTACACCTCATAATTCTCGCACTTATTCAGGGATTAACGGAGTTTTTGCCCGTTTCCAGTTCCGCCCACCTTATTTTGCCCGCCCAGATTTTGGGTTGGGAAGATCAGGGGGCGATGATTGATCTTATGGCGCATTTCGGAACGCTTTTTGCGGTTTTGCTCTATTTTCGACAAGACGTAGCCGCGATAATCACAGGGTTTTTCGATCTTTTGGGGCGTCAGCTAAATGTCAATTCAGCTCTGGCTTTAAATCTTATTTTGGCCACACCGCCTGTTTTGATTTTCGGAGCTTTAATCGAATTTGGCGGTCTCGATGAGATGTTACGTTCCCCGCTCATAATTGCTTTGGCCTTTATGTTCTTTGGCGTGGTCTTATGGATCGCCGATATAAAGGGCGCACAAAATAGAACGACAGAAGACTTAAGCTGGAAGGGGGCTGTCAAAATGGGACTGGCGCAGGCCTTGGCCCTCATTCCCGGCACGTCGCGTTCCGGGATTACCATGACTGCGGCTCTGGCTATGGGGCTAACACGGGTAGAAGCCGCCCGGTTTTCCATGTTGATGAGCTTACCAGTTATCGGTGTTGGCGGATTATATGCTTTTTATAAACTCGCAAGAGAAGGGAGCGGTCAAGCCAGCCTGGCGGCGGGTCTGGTTGTCGCCGGCCTGTCTTTTATAGTGGCCTATGCGACTATTGCTCTTTTCATGAAATATGTACCTAAAATAGGCATGTTCCCCTTTATGGTGTATAGGCTTGCATTGGGCGCGATATTATTGTTTTGGATAGCGGGCGTGTTTTAAGTTAGTTCACGGAAATCTAAACATGACCATTTCCCGGGTTTTATCATATATCAGTTTAGGCCTGCTTTGTAGTTACGGGCCGGCCCATACATTTGGGACGGCACAAGCGGCTTCTATAACAACCGCTGGACATACCCGCGTTTTAAAACCTCAACTCATTGATAAAGATGCGGTGGAAAGCCGGATCAATAGTTTGATGGAAACCCGCCCCATGACAGGGCTGGCCATCGCACTCGTTGAGGACGGCTATATCACCTATAGCAAGGGTTTTGGCGAAACCATTAAAGGCAGCGGGCAGAAGGTTAGCCGGGATACGGTCTTTCGCTGGGCGTCTATTTCAAAAGGTGTTGCGGCAGCGGTCACGCTCTCACTTGTTGAGGATGGTGATATTTCACTGGCGACACCTGCCAAGACTTACGCGCCTTCCTTAAGTTTACCCCAATCAAATCATGAGGTGACGCTGGAGAATCTTTTGGCCCATCAGGTAGGGATTGTCCGCAATGCCTATGATAAGAAAATCGAGGACGGCCAAAGTGCCAAGGCCGTGAGGGCTTCACTTGGGGATGTTAAAAATGTCTGCCCACCCGGTACATGCCATAGCTATCAGAATGTCACTTTTGATAGTCTGGCTGAAGTGGCCCGAAATGTATCAGGCTTGCCCTATAAGGCCTTAGTGTCTGAACGTATTTTTAAACCACTGGGTATGCGAACGGCTTCCACGACATATGACGGGTTGCTACGTTCAAAAAATTGGGCACGTCCGCATAATCGAAATGGCTCGCAAATCTCGCGCGTGAAACCTAATTATTACCGATTGCCTGCCGCAGCCGGCGTGAATTCATCTGTCACGGATTTGGCCAAATGGATGCGCGCCCAGATGGATGTCAGGCCGCCTAATTTGAAAAGTTCTATCCGTACTTCCATGCAACAAGCCCGCATTGAGACACCGCGTGAAGCGAATTTTCTTAAATATAAATTCAATGCTTTGGAAAATGCCCGCTATGGTTTGGGTTGGCGGATATATGATTACGGGGGGCGCAAAGTTGTGGGCCACCGCGGCGGTGTACAAGGCTACCGCTCGCTTGTCCTGTTTGATCCTGAAATCCGCACAGGTGTGGCAATTATGTGGAATAGCAGCCACTCGGAACCCCTTGGGCTGCAATTGGAAATTATGGATCAGGTTTACGGCTTACCGCGCCGTGACTGGATGCGCATTGGCCCTAAATAGCTTATTGGCTGGATACATATAGTTTCGCTTTATTGGCATCCTACAGGACAAAATGAGATAATTTCGGTTGTTACAGAGCTATTCCCAATTTCCTGATCATAACCGATAATCACCCGCCCTGTTTCTGTTTGAAGAACATTAAAAGCATCAGTATCCACATTTGTGGCGAGATCAAATATATTGCCTTGGGTTGTTAAGTCTCCATTGCTCGAGATTTTGCGGGCTTTAAGCGTATCATCGCTCTCTCTCCAAACGACGAGAACATCGCCATTGCTCAAGGATAAAGCAGATATAGCGACTTGATCACTAACAGATTCACTTACCGAAAATTCGCTTGAAGCAAATGTGCCATCTGAGCTGACAACTCGGCCCTGTATTGTAAAATCATTTAAATCACCATTTGCATCAGTCCCTTGGCTCTCTATCCAAAAGATGAGAGCATCGCCATTCCCTAATGTCGCCGCGTCCAGCTCTTCTGCATTAAAATTATTACCTACAGTGGTGTTGGCATCCAGAGTGATATTCTGGCCGGATAACGCATTATCTGATGTGTATATTTGCGCCTCAATCGATAATTGTGGGGGAAATTGGCCATCTTCGCGGCGCCATGCAACGATAAAGCCACCTTCACCTATACCCGTTACGGAGGGGTCAGATACAAAAGAAGGTCGGGGTCCTGTAGATGGGCTAATCGTAAAATCGAGGGGATCAATAAAGGCGAAATCAGGGTTTTGGACATCACCATCTGCACCTAGACGGTTAACTATTACGATAGATCCTGGTAACCCACTGTTTTCAGCTATCACATTAATAACTTCATCTTGTCCGATTGGCGTTTGATCAAAAAAGAAAGGCATGACTGCACCCGTAAACGAAATATTCACAGGTGATAAATTTCCTTCAAATGGCCCGATGAGATTGAAAAAGAAAGGTAATACAAAATCAAACGAATATAATTGCATATGTGTCGTGCCGCCATTTTCAATAATAGAAATGGGTTGCAGGTCGATGAATGCAATTCTTGCATCCGAACCAGATTGCGGCAAATCAAAGAATGCATTGGTTTGAGGCCCAATGGGCGTACCCGTATCTGAAAAAAGTTGCGAAGCAATATCCCGTGACCCAAAAATATTGTCTTCCCAGTAGATGCGGTATTGGTCTGCGCCTTCATTTGTAATGTCAAATATAATAGCCGTATCCGTATTAATTGGCGAGACGGGCCGAACAGTTAACGGCATAGCTATGGGTTCGGTTGTTACTGTTACTATATCCGTACTACTATTTGTGCCGTCAGAAGCCGTGAGTTCAAACGTTAAGGCTGTGTCTTGGGTTACAGCGGGTGCGCTTAATGTTAAATTTGGGGTTTGGATTGTGCCCCCCCGGTAAGACATTGGGTCCAGCCGTTTGAACCCAAGTAAAGGATAAGTCATCCCCGTTCGGGTCTGAAGAAGCTGTGGCGGTTATAGTAAACTGCCCACCTTCTGATACGGTTACAATCGGGGAACTAGCCACGGCTATGGGCGTATTATTTGCAGGCGGTGTTATGTTGACCGGGCCTGAATTTGAGGGACTGGAACCTCCACCGCCGCAAGCACTAAGTATTAAAGTGCTCACTAGACAAGATATAGCCAGGCATGATTTGAAACCCATGAATTATCCCCCCAATATAAACCCCTTTAAATTGTAAAATTTGTATATGCACATGTCAAATTTATTTACTTTAAAATGTGAAACATTCGATTTTCTACGTTGAAATCAGGTTTCTAGTCGCATGAGCAATGTCTCGATATCGGTTTCCGATATGAGCATGTTTCGGCCGGCGGGTTTGATAAAGCCTTGCGCTTTGACATTATCTAGAAAGTCTTCCAGCGGGGTGAAGTAATGTGCGACATTTAACAGACCGACAGGTTTGTCGTGCAGGCCTAATTGGGCCCATGTTAAAATCTCAAACATCTCATCTAATGTCCCGTAGCCGCCGGGCAGCACGATAAAACCGTCGGCCATATCCGCCATCATCTGTTTGCGTGAATGCATGGTCGGGGTGGTGTGAGTGTGGGTGAGCCCCTTATGTATGATTTCTCGCGAGGCTAAAAATTCGGGAATAACACCTGTTACATTACCATTGGCCGTAAGCGCCCCGTCAGCCAGCGCGCCCATAAGCCCGATAGAGGCGCCTCCAAAGACAATATCGTGACCCCGATGCGCAATCGCTTCGCCCAGCCTTGAAGCGGCCCTAAGAAAGGCCGGATTTATCCCCGGACTTGATCCTGCAAAAACACAAAAACGCATAGTTTGGTTTGAACCTTATATCCCGCAAAGGCGGGCCGTTAGGCGCAGTGGATTAAGGTTTGACGAATTTTAATGTCATACGATCAGACTCGCCAATCGCCAGCATTTTGGTTTTTAGGGCCTCGTCTTCTTTACTTGTGCCCAGAGAGGGCGGTAAGCGCCAGACAATATCAGTATTACTGGGATTATCTGCCGGATTGGCATTATGTTCGCTGGAGCCGACAAATTTAAAGCCGGAGGCTTCGATTTTGGCAATGACGGCACTTTGCTTAAGATAGCCCGCCCCGCCAGAGGCCCACTCATCCGTATTTGTTTCAGGCCCGCGGTGTTGGACGATGCCTAAAACGCCGCCGGGTTTTAAAAGGGCGTGAGCATCCCCTAAGGCTTGGCCGATATAATCGCCTTTATCACTAAAGCGCTGGAGATTGTGTAAGGCGCGGATAAATAATACTGCATCGACCTGACCATCTAAGGCCGTGTCTCGACTGCCAAAGGCAAAGGCGGAAATCTCTGGGCCTTCTGCACCCGGCCATTTCTTGGCTTTACTGACCCAATCAGCTGCCCAAGTCTTTTTCTTTTCCATAAAGACTTCATTGGCAAAACCGCCAAATAGGGGCCACATCTCTAGACTATAATCCATACCGACCAGACCGCCGTCTTCGCCCAGATAAGGTAGGAGTATTTTGGAATACCATCCGCCGCCAGGCAGGGCTTCCGCCACGGTCATGCCAGGTTCAATACCGAAAAACTCCAGTGTTTCTTGCGGGTTACGATATTTAAAACGCGCTTTAGCCGCTTCGCTTTGTTCCGAGAGGATTTTTGCCAGATTTTCACTTTGCTGCACATTTGGCGCAGGCGTGTTTTCGGTAACTGTTTCAGATATGGTTTCGGCTTTTTTACACGCCCCCAAAATGGCCATGCTTGAAACCGCCACGCTTAAAACGAGATGTCTTCCAAAATTTAAATGTCTTGCAGTCATAAATCCTCCCAGATTAGCTCTGAAAAGTTTACGCTATAATCAATGTGCTGGCAATTGCGGGATTAACTGCGCTTTTCGTAAAATTGCCCATATTTGCGAAAGCGTTCCAGATAAGCTGGTACAATCGCCTCTATGGTCTCGGGGGTAATACCCAGATCAGCAAGTGTGAGCGCGTTTTCCGATACGACATTATCCGATTGCAAACTGAGCACCTGATCACGGGTCAAAAACGGTTCAATCAAAGGAAGGGCACCCGTTATATCTCCGATAAAGCCCAGCATATTGGCCCCGAACCACGGCACGGGGAGCAAAAACCGTTTGCGGTCAGTCGTCTCTAAAATGAACTGCATGAGCTCTTTGAAAGAATAAGTACGTGGTCCGCCAAGCTTATAGGTTTTGGCTGAACTTCCCTTACTGATAGCGGCGGCAATCGCGTCCGCCACATCCCCGACATAGACGGGTTGAAACTGGGTTTCCCCGCCGCCCATAAGGGGAAGGACGGGTGCCAAGCTGGCCATTTGTCCAAAGCGGTTAAAGAAATTATCTTCAGGTCCAAAGACAATAGAGGGCCGCATAATATCGGCGCTGGGGACATGTTTGCGAATACGGATTTCGCCTTCGCCCTTGGTTTGGGCATAGCGGCTTTTGGCCTCAATATCCGCCCCGATTGCCGAGACATGTACGAAGTTTTTAATGCCGGCTTTTGCGACGACGCGTGCAAGTGTTTCGGCGCCCTCAATATGGATGTTTTCAAAACTTTGCGCGCCGCTTTCATAAAGCAATGCGACAAGATTAATCACGGCATCAGAACCGGCAACTGCGCGCGCAACCGAGTCTTCATAACGTAAATTGGCTTGTACAAGTTGTACCTGCCCGACATTACCAATGACTTTCAGGTCAAGCCCTGTATGGGGTCTGCGCATAGCCACGCGGACACGCCAACCTTGTTTGACTAATTTTCGCACGACATATTTGCCGATAAAGCCTGCACCGCCAAAAATGGTCACAAGTCCTGGGTTCATATGATTGACCTTTAATGTCTTTAATTATCTAAGCTGTCAGTTAGCGGGATTTTGTGAGCATGTCTATATGCGGATTGTCGCGTTAGCCCAAGCCGCCTTGTTTGAGATGTTTACATAAGCCTTGGCTGGCGGCTTCAATAAGGTTGATAACATCGTTAAAGCCGTCAGGCCCGCCGTAATAGGGGTCTGGCACTTCGCTTTGCGAGAGCTTGGGGGCAAAATCCAAGAATAAGTGGAGCTTATCACTATATTGGGCAGGGCAGGCCTGACGCAAATTCTGTAGATTATTATTATCCATCGCCAGAATATAATCAAAAGTGACAAAGTCGTTTTTCTCGATCTTGCGTGAGGTCTGTCCGGAAAAACTATAACCTTTTTCTTCTCCGGCCTGAATGCTTCTGGGGTCCGGCGGCTCACCTTGGTGCCATCCACCCGTGCCCGCACTGTCTATTCTGACATTTAGTCCGAATTTTTGGGCATAGCGGCGAAAGACCGCCTCGGCTGTTGGCGAGCGGCAAATATTGCCCAGACAAACAAAGAGAACACTTTCGTCTTTATAGTCTGTCGACATGTTGGCCAGCTTTAGGGGTCGGTTGCGCGATAAGAATCATGATCACATTATCGGCGAAATAATGCGTTATGGAAAGCTTGATATTCAGTTTACGGATATAATAATTATGTGGGTTTTTTCTGTAAGCTGCGTAACGTTTCCAAGTTTTTATAAGCCGTTTCGTGATAATGGGGTGAGAGGCTTACAGCGCGTTCTAAAAGGCTTTGGGCGCGGTCGAAATTTTTGGATTGCATGGCAATATATCCTGCATCATTAAATAGATCAGCAGCCTGACTATCGGATAAATTTATATCACCTGATACAGGTTTGAGTGCCTGTGAATATTGGTCCAATAAGAGGTGCGTTAATCGGCGATTATTATCATAAAGATGTTTTTGTGGATTCAGATTGATCGCATGTTGAAACTTTGTGAGTGCTTCTGCGCGGCGGCCTTGTAACAATAAGGACATGCCAAGATTATTGATAATTGCAGAATGGGCGCGTCCGGTTTCTAAAGCCTTGATATAAGCATTCTGAGCCGCCTCCCAGCGAGCTTGTCTGTCAAGTTCACGGCCCAATGCATTCCATAAGCGAGGATCTTTGTGGGTCACTTCTAGGGCGTCATTTATCCGGACTTCTATATCTTTTGAGCGGTTTGTCATAATCTCGGCCAAGATATATCCGGAAAAAATATCCACCGCCTGTGTGTTGGAAGATGTTTGGGAATGCGCGTGAAGGTCTTCAAATATATCAAAGGCAAGCTCCCCTTGACCCAAAGCCAGGGCCGCATTGCCCAAACCAATCCGGGCTGCAAAATGCGCGGGGTCGTGAACATAAACGGCTTGGTAGTCTTGCGCGCTTTGAAAATAATTCTCGGCCTTATAGGCTGCTTGCGCTCTCTGCAAGGTCGCAGCAATATCTATCTTTTGCGTGGTTGTTGACGTGATAGGACGCACATCTTGTGGCATGATCTCGACCGCATGTGAAGGCGTTGCCAAGATAGGTTGGGATAGACCAAGACTAAGGGCGAATAAAAAACATGCCAATCTGTATGAAGGGCGTGCTTTTATCATGAGAGTGCAAAGGCCCCAGCTATCCTGATACCGGCGGGAAGTAATAACATGACCATTATCGTTGGAAAGATAAATAGGATAAGCGGTATGGTGAGCTTGGCGGACAAAGCCATGGCTTTCTCTTCGGCGCTTAACATGCGTTTGGTACGCATTTCTTCGGAAAATGTGCGTAAGGCGCGTCCAAGGCTCGAGCCCATCTCTTCTGATTGGCGCAACATGGTGGCGAGAGCTTTGGCTTCGTCCAGATTGATCCGTTCGGCGAAATTTACCATGGCCTCATGACGGTTGCGTCCAGCGCGTAATTCCAGGTTCATGATATCAAGATTGACTTTCAAAGCTGGATAACGCCCGCCGAGTTCATGGCTGACGCGCATCAGGGTTGCGTCCATACCAAGGCCCGCTTCAATACAAGCGACCATAAGATCCATCATATCTGGAAATCCGTTCTTGGCCTGTAATGTGCGTTTATTGGCACGCAGGCGAATATAAAATGTTGCCCCAAACAGGCCTATAAGTAGAACTAGAGCGCCCAAGAAAACAAGAAGTGAAAACGAAAGATGGGCTGAGAGCCATCCCCAGAAAATGAAAATCACAAATTGCGGAACGAGTAAGGACAAAAGCCTGACGGCGTAAAATTTCTTTACCGCAGATGCGTCGTAAAATCCGGCTTGGGCAAGTTGGAATCTGATGCGTGATATTTGTTCGGCGTCTGGTAAGGTTAAATGATTGCCGAGAGTTTCAAGTACATTTGGACGCACAGAACGGGGGTGGCCGTCAATATTACCTGCCAGACGTTTTTCTATTTTCTCATTATCTTGGAGGGCCGTTTGTATCGCTTTCCAGACAAGTATGGCCGATATCACTATAAAGACAAGTGATACAATCAGAGTTAAATTATTTTGGACGGAGATAGACATAGTAGTTCTAAATTTTAAAATTAATCATGCGGCGCATGACAAGATTGCCAATAATCATCCAAACGACCACGCCCCATAGCGTATATTTCACCATGGGGTTGTCACTTATATCGCCGTAAAAACTGGGCGCGACGGTTTGCAAAAATAAAAACAGACCAAGCGGGGCAGCGTTTAGAATAAGTGCGGACATACGGCCTTCTGCCGAGGCGGCCTTAACTTTCAGGCGCATGCGTTGGCGGTCTCTTATTGTTTTGGCACTGGCGCGTAACAGCTCTCCTAGGTTTCCGCCTGTCCGTTCTTGCAAGCGGATCATGGCCGAGAAAAGCTCGAAATCTGCATGACCGACGCGGTCTGAAAGCCTCTGTACCGACAAGCTCAGGCCAGCCCCGAAAGATATTTCATCACTCGCAATTCCGAATTCTGTACCAATTGGGTCGGGTATTTCACGGGCGACAAGCGCCATGGCGACAGGAACGGGATGTCCCGCACCGAGTGAACGCACAATCACGTCTAAGGCTTCGGGGAGTTGTTCGACAGCTTTATTGCGGCGTCTGATCACCAAGAATTTCAAAGCCAAAAGACAAAAAAGGGGCGCGCATATAAAGGCGAGAACTGCCCATAAAAATGTCTGTTTGATTAAAAAAACCGTTAGCGTTAGAGCCAGTGAAACAAGGATAATGCCCGCGTAAACACTGCGGCGGCCCAGACGTAAACCTGAATGTAAAATCAACTTATCCACGCGCGAAATAATGGCGCTGATTTGATCTTTATCATCCATGCCGCGTGACTTCAGGATTTGTTTGACGACTTGAGTTTGCGGATCATCATTTTCCATACGCCGTAGGCGGTAATTGGCCAGACGTATTTTAGTTGCCGCTTGGCGTCCCCCGCCAATAACGACTTGGACGACGAGAAATACGCAGGCAAAGATCAACAAATAGATGAGGGTCTGCTCCCCTCTTATATAGCTAAGACCGGCCATGGTTTTTTCCGTCAATCCGGCTGGCTATCCCCTCTTTATATTGGGGGCCGACCGGCAATGTGCGTGGCTCAAATAAGCCTTCGGGTATCGCAATATTGCGGGTAATAATTTCTTCTAAGCATTTTGGACGAATACCAGTTGCCCTAAACTCGCCAATAACTTTATGCTCCGGGCCTGTCCCCGTACGGGTATAATTAAATATCTCCTGCATTTGAATAATAGCGCCTTCCATGCCGGTTATTTCAGCAATAGAGGTAATTTTTCTCTGACCATCTGAGAGGCGCGTGGCCTGTACAATAATCCCCACAGCAGAGGCGATTTGTCCGGCGACAGCTTCGGGCGTAATTTTCATATCCCCCATCGCCACCATTTGTTCAAGCCGTGTTATCGCATCACGAGGCGTATTGGCATGAAGCGTGGCCATAGAGCCTTCATGCCCCGTATTCATAGCTTGGAGCATGTCAAAGGCTTCCTCGCCACGTACCTCACCCAGGATAACGCGGTCGGGCCGCATACGCAGGGCGTTTTTAACCAATTCCCTTTGCCTGATTTCGCCTTTGCCTTCCATATTTGGCGGGCGTGTTTCCATACGGGCAACATGGGGTTGTTGTAGCTGTAATTCGGCGGCATCCTCAATTGTAATCAGTCGCTCTTTATGAGAGATGGATTGCGATAGCGCGTTAAGCAAAGTTGTCTTACCCGAGCCAGTTCCCCCTGAAATCAGGATAGTGATACGGGCTTTGCAGGCCGCCCATAAAAACTGGGCGACATCATCGGGTATCGCGCCAAAGGCAACGAGCTTGTCCAGAGTGAGCGGCTTTTTTGAAAATTTCCGAATGGAGACAAGCGGGCCGTCTACGGCAATTGGCGCAATGGCGGCATTTACCCGCGAGCCGTCGAGCAAGCGCGCATCTGTCATGGGTTGGCTTTCGTCAATACGGCGACCCACAGTCGCGACAATCCTGTTTATGATACGCAATAAATGTTCTTCATTTGCAAATTTCACGGGGGAGAGTTCCAACTCTCCGCCGCGTTCAATGTAAACCTGTTTATGCGTGTTGATAAGAATATCGCTCACGCTTTCATCTTGTAAAAGCGGCTCTAACGGACCAAGACCCGTCATCTCATCAAAAATTCCTGAGGCCAGTTCGTCAATTTCGCGGCTATTGAGTTTTAATTTTTCTTGCCCTGCGATTTCGCGCACAACCAGATTGACCTTGGATTTAAGCGTGGGGGTGTCGAGCCCGTCAAGCGTGGCCAGATCAACTTCGTCAATCAAGCGGCTATGAATGCGTGATTTTGTATCCAGCCAATTTTGCGAAAGCGTATCTGGCTCATTTTGGGGATTTGCAGGCAAGGAGAGTTTGTTCTCTGGCTTTTGGTCTCGCATAGCATCCGCCATGTCTGGCGTGTGGTCTGGACGGGACACCGGCGCCATTTTTATGAGTGCTTCGGGACCATACTGGCTTTCGGACGGCGTGCCGATTTTCTTATCTGATTTGGCAGCGCCTATGAGCTTTGCAAGATCAAAATCCGCCTGAGTATCATTTGAATTGGGTGTTCCGTCTTGCGGTTTTGCCGGGTTATGAGCCCCCTGAATTATTTTTGAAAAGCGTCCCATATCTTACCTTATCACCAAGGGCCTAAAACGAGGTTATGAAGTAAGTTTAAGAATGTCTTATCACGGAGGATTATCATCTGATTACGAAGCGCGTTGTAAGCGTTTTCTAAGCGATTTTTTCGGTTTGTTTTTTTGTGCTTTTTCAATTTGTGTCCATGCGTTTACGATTTTCTGGACATCTTTGACATAGCGCGCCTCGGGTTGGACTGTACTGACAGGCTCGCCGCAATCTAGGGCTTCTCTTACCGAATCGGGATCAGCACAGACAGTTAGGTTAATCGGCGCCGACATAGCATATTTGGCATCTTTCAAGCTCAGCGTATTACGTAATTTCCGTCTTTCATATTTCGTCAATATGACTTCTGGTTTTACGCGTAAGGGCATATGGGCTTCGATCTGGTCGAGGCGTTCCCGTGCCTGATGAAAGGCCGGAATACGCATATTTACCAAGAACCCTATCTTGTCTGCGCCTGCCAAAGCCGCATATGTCCAGGGGCGCCAAATAGAGGGAAGATCAAGAATTATATAAGTGTACATCTCGCTAAGAATATCAAGCAAGGCGAGGACTGTATCCGGATTCACCTGCTCGTTTCCTGCCAGTATATTTGGTGTGGCCAGTAAGGCTATGCCGCTTTCATGGCGCGTGATAAAGGCTTCGGCCAAGGCTTTATCAATTCGTTCTGGCGGGGTTTGCAAATCTGAGAGCTGTAAACCAGGTCTCACATCCAGATAATGTGCGCAGGAGCCGTTCTCAAAATCCAAATCTATCAAGCAAACACGGGGGTCCATTTGACGGCCAGATTTAAACTTTTCAGGGCGCAACTTGCGGGCTAATTCAACGGCGGTTTGAATAGAGAGGCTCGTCGTACCTGTTCCACCATTGGCGCTTGTAAAAGCCCAACATTGTGTGCCTTTTACTTCGGCATATGAGGGATTTGTGTTTTCTGGATCGAGGCTCTCAGCATATTGCGTGGCGCCGTATGCGGGCTTCTCTGGAGCGTGTTTCGGGGACGCCATCTCTTGGTGTGGGGGCATATCTATTGCGGGGCGATTTGGTCCGCGGCGCTCTGTAAGCGGTTCTGGAAAAGCGGGTATAGCGATATCGGAAAGATCAAACGCATCTTCAAACATATCCGGATTTTGACTTATATCCTGATTTTGTTTTTTCGATGAGAAATCACCATGTTTCATCGCAAACACGTTTTGGGAGTTTATATGGGACATATGCTAGCTTAAATCCTCGGCTATCTGGCTAACGGTAATGTCAGGCATGAGGCTAAATTTTTCGGGCAGTAATATATCTAAAAAGACAAAATTATATCTTAGTCCCGTAACAGTAAGCTGGATAAGCGGGACAGGGTCAGCGGGATTGCCCGCACGCCCGTGACCAGAATTTTCATAGGATATCCGGATGTTGTCCAACCCGATCTTACCAAAGACATCACACATGCCACGTCTGGATTTTTGCGCAGCTGCACACTCACCGTCATTATCCAGACCGTAAAGCAGTCGTGACATGGCCTGATCATCATATTGGCCTGAATTACAGCGCCGCTCAGACCCCGTACATTCAAACAGGTAATCAGGCATAGGGTCCCCGGCCCGTATATTTCCGGAAAGACCTGTAAACCCATTTAGGCTCTGCGCTACGGGAGGGGAGATTGCCGCGATACGCCCGCCAATGCGGGCGGCTTGCTGGACGCTATTCCATTGCCAATAGGCAAGGCCAGCTTCAAAACTTGCGCCGGTTAAACTTATCATGACAGAGCTTAAGAGGGCTGTCTCGATCGTGATGGTCCCAGCGGTGTTTTTCCAGAAATTATCTTTGCCACGCTTTATGATTTTCAAAATGTGCATTATGAAGCCCCGCTCAGGCGCTCTTCATATTCTCCTGAGAGCACAATACGTCCACCCGTCATGGCTTTGATTAAACCCAAGCCTTCATAGGGAATAGAGGTGGATATATTGACGACTTTCACAGTTTCACCACCCCGATACAGGCTTGTCCCAGAAACAGAACTATTGGCAAAATTTTTATAGGAAATCGCAATATCGGCTTGTGTCCAATTTGCGATAATCGGTTTTCCACCCGAGCGTATTTGGCCGGTAGCGGCCAGTCGTCTGGCTTGGGTCTCAAGGCTTTGCGGATCGACAGCCTTAGAGAGATAGCTCGCCGCCGAACTAAGCCCTGTTTCGAGTTTATGGTGTTGCAACACAAGAAAAGAGGCATCAATCGTACCAAACCCGCCGAGCAATAAAATAGGCGTGACCAAGGCGGCTTCCAATGCCGCAGCGCCGTGTTCGGATTTCAGATATTTGGACAGAATTCTCATCATTGACGATCACCGTGTCAGGGCCACACGCTCGCGTGCGACATTATCGTCTAAATCTATTGTGCCGATAATTTCACCAAATAATGTCCGGTCTTCTAACATAGGCTCGGTTATGAAAATTTTGACAAAGGTTTCCACGGGCAGATTTTCTGCCCGTCCAGAAAGGCGTATGCCTGCCTCATCAAGCGCACCGCAGTTCAAGATAGCTGCGTGGAGAATACGTCTGTCTTCAACTTGTGTGGAAGGGCCCGTTGCATGGCATTGTGGCCGACCTTCTTCCGGCCCGCTATTCGGGCCATAAGTTTGTTCTCCGGGAATTAAATTTGAGTCAATTTCCCATCTATAAAGGGCGTAACGCGAAGGCGTAATATTTGGAAAAAACCTATTCGCCTCAAAATCTAATCGGTAATTTATCCCCTCAAGGGTAAGATGATTTAAATTATTATGATTAACCCGCATATAGCTCATAAAATCCCAATCCCCATCGCCAATACGTCCATTATTTTCTGCACAGTTATTGGTCAGGTGACAATTGTCACGGGGTAAGCCTTGCGCACTGTCATTCGTCCTTTGTCGACAGGCATCCCGGCCTCGCGGCAATGTTCCTTTAATGACATTTTCGGCTGGGGCATATTGCGGGTCGGTGCGCGCTTTTCTGAAATCGGCTTCATAAATATCAAAGCGCGTATTAATCGCGTGGCGCACAGAGGAAATTTGACCGGGTCGTAGATCAACCCCGCTTGAGCTGGACATACAGATTGGCGGTACATCAATAGCTATGGCATCTCTGAGCGCGTTAGCACCGCCATTCTCGAGCATATCCAGATAGCCAAAATTCCCCGGCCCGAATTGGGCGTTCCCGCCCCCCGGTGTCACCAGCTTAACTTGCCGACGTCTTTCTGAGGGATCATCAAGAGCCTCATATATGGAAAGTTCAGTGCCTTCATAGGGATTGCAGATAAAAACAGGGGCTATGCCGCACACACTTTGAGAGCGTCCAGAAACAGCATTGGCGCTTAGGTTTATACGGGTCAGGCCGCTCACAAGGTTTGGCGGAAATAAAGTCGTGATATTTTTAGGTGTCACAGTGATAGATACGAAGCGAGCTTGTGACGGGTCTGTTGTGATATGGGTGCTATTTATCGTTTGAAAATCTTGACTGGGTACGGAGTGTAAAAAGTCGATGCGATCTATCGTGACATCTGAGAGACCTGTATCGGCGAATTTTTGATCATTTCTGACAAGGTTATGGGCTGCGCGTAGGGAGCGCAAAATTGAATCCGGTCTTTGGTCAAGTTCGGCGCTTGCGGCCTTGGCCAGCGCGTCAGATGCGCTTTGGAGTTCTTGGTCCAGATTATACATGCGCGAGGCATCAACGGATAGGGCCGCCCCGCCAATTAAAACGGGTGCTGCGGCACCAGCCCAGACGGATATGGCTCCGCCAGTCGCCAGAAGAAATTTTTGGAACGTGTTTTTGGGGTTAAATGTCTCTCTTTTCATTTTTATAAATCTTTATTTTTCGGAGGGGTGGGGTTTATTCATTTGTGTTAGGCAGGACGGGCTCTTCGACGTCATTTTCTTCATAACGTTTTATGGCCAAAGCCCGCCGTGCCCGATTAGCCGGAATGTAGGTATTGGCTTTTTGCTCAGGGCTTGGGGCGACATGTTGAACAGCAATATTGGCTTTGACAGCCTGTCCGAATGTCGCGCCATGATCGCTTAAGGCAGGGCTTGTCGTGGCGCAGGCGGACAGACTAAGCAGGACCAAAGCGGATAGAGGCGTATATTTCTTTGTCATGATGTCTCTCTTTTGTGTCTATTGCAGAGCGTGGCCGTAATTTGTCGAAAGCCCGCCCGTTTGGGAGACAATCTTTTTGTTTGGCGTGTTTTGAGGTATTGTTTCTTTTGTAAGCGAATTTGAGGTGGGTGGGTTTATGACTCGCGATGGAGTCCGGCCATCTAGGCGTCCTTCAAGAAATAATTCGGCTTCGCTGGGAGAGTTTAGATAATCCAGAGGGGTGGCAAGTTGTGAAATATCAGAAACAGGCTGGACCAGGCGCGGCGTGACAATGATCACAAGCTCTGTTTCCGCGCGTTGATAGCGTGTCGATCTAAAGAGAGAGCCGATAACCGGAATATCGGCTATCCACGGGGTTTGGACTTTATTATTAGACGAGGCGTTTTGTAGGAGACCCGCAATCGCGAAACTTTGGGAATTGCGTAATTCAACCGTAGTGTTAGCCCGCCTGACGCGCAAAGAAGGGACTTCCACACCGGCGATACGAATACCATTAATCGGGTCTATCTCACTCACTTCGGGGGCGACTTTTAGGTTGATGATACCGTCGTCAAGAACGGTCGGGGTAAAGGAGAGCCCGACCCCAAACTGACGAAATTCAATTGCGATCTGACCTTCATCCGATTGCACAGGGATAGGAAATTCACCGCCTGCAAGGAAACTGGCTGTATCACCTGACATGGAGACAAGGTTTGGCTCGGCCAGTGTGCGAATAACACCGTTTTCTTCCAACGCATCAATGCTTGCATCCAGTGACGCCCCGTTAAAGCCACCTAAAATAGCGGCTGCGGCGGCGGGCGTGCCGCCCGAGATTAAGCCAGCGCCGCTTTGGAAGGCGAAATCGCCAGCGCGTTGTGTTAAAAGGCCGATACCTAACTCTTTGACAATATCACGACTGGCCTCGACAAAACGAACTTCCAGCTGGACTTGATGGGAGTCGCGTACAGACAAACCGTTTGTGACTTTGCTAGGGGCATAGGCTTGGGCGATTTTAACCGCGCGGTCAGCCATTTCGTGCGTGCTCACATCACCGGAAATATAGACTCCGCCTGCCATGGGCCGCACATTGATTTTTTCTTTAGGCAAGGTTTCATATAAGGCCCGTTTTAGACCTGCTAAATCAAATCCAACCGTAATATCAATAATGTCGATGAGGCGATTTTTTGTATCATAGAGCATAACATTTGTCTTGCCGCTATCTTTGCCTAAGACATGAAATGATCTGTCCGTTAAAACGACAACATCCGCAATATCAGCATTGGCCACACGCACTTCTTTGAAGGCTTTATCCGTCCGCATAATGATAGTGTCATCTTTGATGACTTGCGTGGCGACACGGTGATCAGATTGGGAGGGTTCGACCCATGATTTGGCATGTGCGGCCGGAGCTACGAGTAAATATGACAAAAGCACGCTCGCAGTAAGTATACTGCAGGTCAGTAGTCTGGGTTTTTTAGAAACTGCCATATTAGCCCCCTGCCAATTCCAGAATTTGCAAACCCGGCTCTTGAGTTTGGCTATTTTCAGAATATGTGTTTTCACTCACCACATTCACGGCATCACGGCTCTCTCCGCGGATTATGGTGACTTGTGTTGTACCGGATTTGTCTTTGATGACCGGTTTTGATTTTTTGACATATTGGCGTCGTTTTTTCGGTTTCTGCGTTGAAGTAATGTCCTTTAGAGCCATAGACGGGGCAGATTGGATATCCTTTTCTCCGGCGCGCCTTAGCGTGAGGCTAAGACGTCCCGCATCCATTGCCAGATTTAATTTTTGTGCCTGCGCATTCGTGACTTCCAGTGTTACCGTTTTAGGTATTTCCGGGGCGGCACTCTCGACATTGAGATTTTGATCAATGCCCAAGACTTTGATGTTTTGCAGTAAAATATCAGCGCGAAGGTTTTGGCCCGCCGCAGGCACGCGCACCTCAGCATCATGTGTGTAAATAACATCAATATAGTCTCCGGGCAGGACGAAACCCGCGACACCGTCAACATCGTTCATTCTGACAGAAACGGCGCGCATACCCTCATCTATAATAGCGGATAAGGAGCCGCGCCCACCCTGACCATTTATTTTATGGGCCAGAATAGGTTCATTGATCCCGATAGGAGATAAGACAAGTGTCGTGAAATTTGGATCAGAAAACAGGTTCTCAAAAGATGAAAACGCCCCTGCGGGTATGGCATCTGCCGGGTAATCTACAATACGCAAGGCCTGCGCGTTTAATATATCGCCAAAGCCAAGTGCTATATCCGCAATGATCACAGGCTGGCTGTCAGGGGCAATCAGTTTTTGTGAATTTTGGAGGGGAGCTTGACTAAATTCAGAACGCACAGCATCGTTAATCCAGCCTCTTGCCAGCAAGACGGCCATAATCCCGAAAGCTGCAGAAGCGCCTAAAGTTATAAGTGTGTTGCTGCGCACAATCTCTATCCCAATCCCAACGCAATCCCATATGCGTTAGGTTTCATTCATATGAGAGAGAGAGACAAAGTTTCTGTGAAAGAACAGAGTTTAAGAATTCCTTAAATTATAGATTAAGAAAGTCTTAAAGACCGAGGGCCTTTTTGGGGGCAGGTACAGGGTAGGAAAGTTGCGAGGATGGAGGTGTTTGGCCCTTATTTTCTGTCAGGTTTTCTATCAGCTTTTCTGTTTGCGCTTCGCGGCCGGTAAAAAAGCTAACAGCATTTATGAGCTCGGATTTCACGATCGGTTTATTCAAGAAGAAATTTATACCCGCATTCAAGGCTTCTGCATTGATTTTTGCATTTGTGTCTGCGCTTAAGGCGATAATCGGCACAGCGTTTTGCGGGCTTTGCAGGCTTCGGATAATTTTTGTCGCCATAATACCGTCCATGACAGGCATGTGTATGCCCATAATGACGAGGTCAATAATTTGAACTTTCGCAAGTTCGACGGCTTCTTTTCCATTATTTGCAATATGAATATCATAGCCCATATCATTGAGCATGAAGCGTATGACATTTTGATTTCCGGGCTCATCGTCAACAATTAATATACTAAAGGGCGGTGAATATGCATCCTCGGTTTTACGCTTAGTTTCATCATTTTCAAGATTTGGGCTTTTCTTGCTTTTAGCAAGTTCTAAGGGTTTTAAAGGCATGGGTGGTGGCATGATTTCGATTGCATTTGGCATCTGTGAGAGGGGAGGGGTGTTATCTTGTGTTGTATGAGCAGGCATTGAATTAAAGTCGCCCACGATTTCAATCTCGGCATTATCTGCATTTACTTTTTTGACTAATACTGTCTCGGAGGACGGGCTTGGGGTTTGTAGTTTTTCTAAACCCTCTGGAATAATTTCTGGAATAATCTCTGATGTAGTTTCATTTGGCTTGTCTTGAATAAGAGTTTGTAGAGGTGAAGGCGCAGAGTTTGCAGCATGGCTTGTGGTGGTTTCTAAAGGTTTGAGCTGATTTTCAAACCGGTCTTGAATAGTGAGTGTAAACTCTGATCCTCGGTTAGGTTTTGACACCAAATTCACATCACCCTTCATAAGACGGGCCAGGCTTCGCGTAATTGCCAGTCCGAGTCCGGCCCCGCCAAAATGCCGTGTAATGGAGCTATCGGCCTGAACAAAGGGTTGAAAGAGGCGCTTTTGAACTTCAGGAGTTATGCCAGCACCCGTATCAGCCACATTGATTTTTAGCAGAACCTCGGAATTGCCCTTAACAGGCTCTGCGCTTGCATGGACATGAATACGACCAGCTTTTGTGAACTTAACGGAATTTGAGACAAGATTATCAATAGATTGGAAGAGATATTTTGGGTCTGTGAAAATAAGATCAGGAACAGTTTTATCCACATAGGTCGTAAAGATGACGTCGTCCTTTGTAATGAGCTTTCTCCATTTCTCATCTATCCGTGAAATAATGTCCTTTACCAAGGTTAGGCTTTTCATGATCTCCACATCGCCTGATTCAAGTCTCGACATATCCATAATGTTCTCGACCAGACCCAAAAGTTCATTTCCAGATTCTAGAATTATATTTGTTTTATGTTTTAAATCTTCATTAGGTGCCGTCATAACCAATAGGTCAGCAATCCCGATAATCCCGTTAAGGGGCGTTCGTAATTCATGGGACATGATAGCAAGAAATTCTGATTTAGCCTTATCCCCAGCTTGTGCTTTCTGGGCTGCAATTTCCAGTTCTTTAGCAACTCTGTCTCTGTAGCGTGCGACTAAAATAGCAGCAAATGCCGCTATAGCAAAAATTAAAGATAGTGCGCTCAATAAAAAATTTACTTTTTGTTTTTGCTCAAGTTCCGCTTGTTTAAGGCGGGTTTCGCGCCGCAGGGCGTCTTCCCTTTCGTTCTGTCGATTTTTAGAGTTTTCAAGCGAAGCCAAAAATTTCACCGTCTCGGTATTATTGGCCGTGAGAATGCTTTGTATGCTGGCATCCATGCGTTTGTTCATTAATTCATGTGTGGATTTGGCATCGCCTTTATTTTTCGCAATAAGGGCTTTGGCATGTAAAATGCGTTGCGGAGTGCGACCTGTAAATAGCTGTCCATCAGGACGCGTGTTTTCGAGTCTCTCCAATGCTTTTTCGGCAAGGCCCACCTCGCCTATGCCTGCTAAAGCACTTATATGCAAAATTTCAAGTGTTTCCTGAAGCGTTTTGATTTTCGCGAGTTCTAAACCCTCTTTTGTTTGTATTATAGCTTGTTGATATTGGCCTTGTTCAATGAGGGTTTGGGCAAAGCGCATCTGAGTCAGACCCGGCAATCCTGACTGGGCATTCTTTTCAACCCGAGACAAAATTTGAACCAATTCGCCAGCCGTTTTATGATCTCGCCAGCTATTAAAGGCATAGATCAAATTATTTATGAGGTTTATCCCGTCAATGGGTTTGTTTGCGGCCTTTTGCAATGCAATCAATTTTGTCGTATTTTTTGCCCCCAATGTCGGGTTGCGCATAAGATTATGTAAATATGCCGTGTGGTCGATAATCTCGATGCGAGCCTCAGTCACTTCTGGTGATAGCTCATTGGGAATGAGTTTTAGGGCGGTTTCAGCTTGCTGCAAAGCCAGATTATTATTTAAATAATAAGAATTTATCAAACTTTTATAGAGCCAGGCATTTTGCGCAATGAACCAATCGGCATGTGAGGTAAATGGCTCAACGGCTGCCATGAAAACATCCAGATTATCCAGACTCTCATGTGGATTTTCGGGATTGAAGTTTTTAGATATGACATTAAAGAGATCCCCAATCGCCTTGTCTCTTTCACTGCCAACGGTCTGGGCTAAGGAAATATATTTATTGACGATGACTGATATGTCAAAATTATTTCTTCTATTTAGAGCATCATGTACTAAATGACGGAGTTTAGAAATTTGGTTATGAGGTGAAAGATTATCAAGTCCAGCCAAGGATGCTGATCCTTGTTTGTTATTCACTAAGTTTTCATTTTCGATCTGATGCCCGATTTTAATGGCGAGGGCGCGAGTCTCCTCTGGCAGGCCCGGTATGTCATTAGCCCAAGCCGAGCTGAGCATAAATACAGCCATTGTGACTATAGAATAGATCAGGCTTTTTAAGGCCTTTACGCTATATGAAAATATGTATGCCCAAAACATGTTCCAGAGTTAGACATATATAGTTAACGTATTCTTTTTAACGCGTTAGATCTCTCTGGTTTTTGAAATTAATTTAGACATAAAAAAACCCGCCGAAGCGGGTACCCACATCAAGCCCGTAAGGGCATGAATTAGTAGCGTCTAGGATTTCCAAATGATTGGCTTAGGTTCCCAAATGATTGGCTTAGGCTCCCAGATGATTGGCTTTCCGCCTGCTACGACTTCGATTTCTTCAAGAGTTAGCTCACGCATAGTTCTCTCCCATTTTTAGTCCGCAACGAAAGTGTTGCAGTTAACTAAAACCAAGAAAGATCGTTCACGCAAGCAAAAATTAACTAATTATTAACCATATTTGTTAAGACGTGTCCCATTTTGGCACAAATCGACTCATAAGGTGGTAAATTACAAATTTACCAGTTTATCGGAGGCTTTAATGAAAGCGGGGCGATGGGCGACGATAACGCGCGTAATAGGCAGGGATTTGATCGTTTCTACAATCTGTTTTTCCGTAATTGTGTCCAGATTTGCTGTACCTTCATCAAGGCAGAGCACTTTGGGATCATGGTAAAGTGCACGGGCAAGCAATACGCGTTGGCGTTGCCCACCAGACAGAACTGAGCCCATATCTCCGACCATGGACATATAGCCCATTGGAATGACCTCGATGTCCTTATGGACTTTTGCTGCCTTGGCGGCTGTGATGACTTTTTGCATATCAATTTCAGGATCAAAAAAGCTGATATTATCCGCAACGGAACCAGAGAGAAGTTGATCATCCTGCATGACGACACCCAGACGTGATCGCCATAAACCCAGCCCGATATCCTCAAGGGGCTTTCCGTCAATCAGTATCTCGCCTTGAGTGGGTTCATATAATCCTAATATGAGTTTCATCAGCGTGGTTTTCCCGCCGCCGGATAGTCCGGTAAAGGTCGTCATAGAGCCAGCCTCTAATACGGCAGAGAAATCTTCTATGACCCAAGGATCAAGGGGCGAATATCGAAACCAGATATTTCGTAGCTCTATTTTGCCTTTAATCTCTTGGTACATGTCCGTCGCTGCACTTTGAGGTTTCATTTCTAATTCTGATTTTTCCGGCTGTGCAAATATAATGTCTGATAGCCGGTCAAGATGTAAGCTGAGCAGGCGAAACTCGATAGATTTTTGTAAAAGCTGGGTGACACTATCTGTGAAATATTGCCGGTAGGCTAAAAAGGCCAGCAACATACCCACGGTAAAGGTCGAACCTTCAGCCATCATAATTTTGGCGGCAATAAAAACTACAAATATCCATTGCAGCCCGATGAGCAAAGTCTCACAGAACCTTTGCATTATTGTGTATTTTCCATATTCGACATTGGCGTTGATATAGTCTGTGTAGAGGTTTCGCCAAGCGGCTTCGCGCGCGGTCTCGCGCCCAAACAGTTTGATGGTCGTACTGGCACGAATGGTTTCAATAACATGGGTGTTTTCCAAGGCCCCTGCAAAAATCGCTTCTTCTTGTGTGCGGCGCAAATGCGGATAAATCAAAAGCGTGGCGACGGCCAAAAGCGTGACACTGATCAGGACAACCAGGCCTAAAAGCGGGGCATATAAAAACATAACGACAAGCATTAAGACAGCCATTAGCCCGTCAATCAGGACGGCAACAACGGATTGGGTGAGCGCTTCTTGAATGGGTTTGGTGCTGCTCATCCGGGAAATAAGGTCGCCAATATGACGTTTCTCAAAATATGAGGTCGGCAAGCGTATGAGGTGTCGGAAAACATTACCGACCATTTGCACACTCATTTGATTACCATAAACCAATATGGCCCAACTACGTGTGGCCTCTGAAAGACTGCGCAGAATAACCAATCCGCCAAAACCCAACATGAGTACCAAAAGCAGGTTATGATCTTTTAGGGGCAGGGCGGCATCGACGACCAGTTGCAAGTAAAAGGGCGAGCATAAAATAATAATCTGGAGCAAAATGGAGAGGGTTAGAGTTTGAAATATCGCCCGTTTCAGACCGACTAGCTTATGCCAAAGTAATGAGAGATGCGGGGTTAGCCTTGCATCAATCGGTGAAAACTCTGCTGTCGGGGAAAGCTCAAGCGCAATCCCAGTAAAGTGTTTGGCAAATTTAGATAGCGTCATAACCCGCAGGCCAAGGCCGGGATCAATAATATGGGCTTTGGTTTTCGTAACTTTCTTAAGCACGACAAAATGATTTAAGTCCCAATGCAAAATGGCGGGTAATTGTAGATTCTCCAAATGCTCCATATCAAGGCGTAAGGGCCGCGGGGCAAGCTGAAGACTATTTGCAATCACCATCAGGCTTTTAAGGGAAGCCCCCTTAAGCGAGACGAGGTGCTTTTCGCGCAGGACGTTCAGGTCTACATTATGGCCGTGATAATTGGCGATCATGGCCATACAGGCCAGACCACACTCTGTCGCTTCTGTTTGTAATATGACAGGTAAGGGCCCCTTTGGGCGGGCATTGCCGCCGCTCATTAGCGTAAAAGCCAGTCAATAAGGCGAAGATGGCCGCCTTCATGCGGGACTTTCCCCCAGAAAAGCGCGGCGAGTATACCGCCAAGGCTCAAGGCGATTAACAGGGTGATCCACCATGTTTTGGGCGGTGTTTTTAGGATGATCTCGCCGTAAAGGCTGCGGTGGCGCGCCTCTAAGGCTTCTTTACGGTATAGGCTCTCAGTCATAATCTTTCATATGAGGCTTTTGGAAGCCCGTAAACCCTTCGCGCTTTTGAATTTCCCTTAATTCCAAAAGGCGCAATGGCCTAGCTCCCGGATTTGACTGGCCAGTTCTTTTTCGGCCAGCTCGGATTGTTTGCG
Organism: uncultured Caulobacterales bacterium; assembly: GCA_964571595.1. Classification (GTDB taxonomy): domain Bacteria; phylum Pseudomonadota; class Alphaproteobacteria; order Caulobacterales; family Maricaulaceae; genus CALCKU01. The sequence continues at coordinate 31,518 of CAZNCJ010000014.1, forward strand.
CGAACGCATGGGATTGTAAGAAGAGTAAAGTTTGGGTGCGAGGAATAAACCAAAACGGCGCACATAGCGGTTAGAGCGGGACTTGGAGATAGTTTTACGCAGGCGGCAAATACATTTGAAAGTGCCAAAATCACCGTGACATGTCTTGTGCTGTTCAAAGCGGCATTCCGGCGTGTGGGCGCTTTGGCCGATATAATAATATTCACAGCCCTCATGTAAGGGATAGTCCCAATCAATATGCCAGTTCTGATCGCGAAAGGCGCGTGCGGGTGCCTCCCCCATGGCAGAGCGGTCAAGTCTTATCGCGTAAACAAAGTAAGGCATATGGCGCGATTATCTCTGATACGGCCCCTTAAGGCCAGACTATTTAAAGTCTATAATTGGGGGTAACAACATCAGTTAGTGAAGTCTACGCATGGCTTGGCCGCTGGAGGCCAGCCTCTTAGCGCCGAGCTGCTAATTCAACCAGCGTGGCTCGTGCGGGCTGTCGAGATTAAAGAGAGGGATTTCAACGTCAAAGCGTTCCCCGTCAGGTGTCTCCAATTTATAACTGCCAAGCATAACGCCAGAAGGCGCATTAAGCGGCGCACCTGACGTATAGCGAAATGTCTCGCCCGGACGCACAACAGGCTTTTCTCCGACAACACCCGCACCGCGCACCTCTTGGACATGGCCGCGACTATCGGCGATTTTCCAGAACCGTTCCATGACTTGATATTCTGTTGCGCCCTGATTTTCGATCTCGACTGTATAGGCCCAGATAAACCGACTATCGGCAGGCGAAGATTGTTCATCGAGGAAATCCGGCTCAACCCTTACAATCACGTCTCTTGTTTTTTGTTCGTACATTGCAATCCTATTTCGGGCGTGAACCCTGTTATAGGCCTGTCGGGCATACAGGCTGTTAGTTTTATGTCTCTCGTGCCTACCTTTGGAACTATGCGGGCCAAAGTGCAAGCAGATATACCAGAAGAAGACAAAATTTCGCACTTCATTCTTGCCTCACGCGAGAGCCGTGTTAGGTGTGGCCTATTATGGCGGGAATTTTACCAGAACAATATATTCAGGATTTAATCGGATCAGGCGCTGTCAGCGCCCAGACCGATTTTGCCGAGGGGCAAATTCAACCTGCCAGTCTTGATCTGCGTTTGGGGGCAGTGGCTTACCGTCTGCGCGCGAGTTTTCTGCCCGGCAAGGGCCGCCGCGTCGAGAATTGTCTTAACGATCAGCTCGTCATGCATGAAGTCGATCTTACGGGCGGAGCCGTTTTGGAAACGGGCTGTGTTTATCTCGTCCCGCTTATGGAAGCTCTAGACCTACCAGATGATATATCGGCGGCGGCAAATCCTAAAAGCTCGACGGGGCGTCTTGATGTTTTTACCCGTGTGATTTGTGACGGGGCCGAGGCTTTTGAGAGCATAGAGGCGGGCTATAAAGGCCCGCTTTATGTCGAGATCGCGCCGCGGACTTTTTCTGTGCTGGCCCATGCAGGTGAGAAACTTGTGCAATTACGCTTTCGGCGCGGGGCGGCAAAAATACGTGATAGGCTCACTGTGAGTATTGATCTTAGCGGGACGGGCATTATTGGCTACCGCGCCAAACGTCATGCCGGGCTTGTTAATCTTGCGGGTATTGGGGCGCATAATGTTATGGATTATTGGGAGCCTTTAAGCGCGCGCAGTGAAACCCTCGTGCTTGACCCGGAAGAGTTTTATATTCTTGCTTCTAAGGAATCCGTTATAATCCCCGCACAACAGGCCGCGGAAATGTCGCCTATCGCGCCTGAGATCGGAGAGTTCCGCGCCCATTATGCGGGGTTTTTTGATCCCGGTTTCGGGATGGAAATTGCGGGCGGGAAGGGCGCGCGCGCCGTGCTTGAAGTCAGAGGGCGTGATGTGCCGTTTTTACTGCGCGATGGTCAACCTGTTGCCAAGCTGGTTTACGAGGAAATGGAGTCTGTACCCGAAACGCTTTACGGGCAAAGCGGGACATCCCATTATCAGGCCCAAGGCTTACGCCTATCTAAGCATTTTAAAATGGACTGAGCTTTAGGCCGATTTTAATTTGGCCTCAATCGCGTCCCAAGCCAGCGCCGCTGCATCAACTCCTGAAAAGCGTTTGAGTTCTTGTACGCCAGTCGGGGAGGTAATATTGATTTCGGTCATTTTATCGCCGATGACATCAATACCGACAAGGATTTGACCCCGCGCTTTTAACATTGGCCCAATCGCGTCGCATATTTTCTTATCACTCGCGGTAAGCTCTGTGGGCACGGCTTTACCGCCGACATGCATATTTGAGCGGGTTTCACCTTTGAGCGGAATACGGTTAATCGCGCCTACCGCCACGCCGTCTATAATAATGATACGTTTATCGCCTTTGGAAACGGCCTTTAAAAAGGCCTGGGCAATAATTGGCTCGCGCGAGCTTTCCATGAACATTTCCAGCAAGGATGCATAATTGCCATCATCGGATTTAACGCGGAACACACCCGCCCCGCCATTGCCAAAGAGGGGTTTAAGAATGATGTCTTTGTGTTTTTTCCGAAACCCGTCAATGGCCTGACGATTTCGGCTAATCAGGGTTTCCGGCATAAGCTCGGGGTAATCCAGCGGTAGTATTTTCTCAGGACAAGAGCGCACCCATTCCGGATCATTGACGACTAATGTCTTACCTTTGAGGCGCTCTAAAATATGCGCTGCCGTTATATAGGCCATATCAAAGGGCGGGTCTTGGCGCATCCAGACAACATCTATATCTGTTTCCAGATCTATCAGGTGGCGATCTTTAAATTTCACATGATTGCCGCGCTTGCGTTTTATCGTCATAGGGCGGGCATAGGCCTGAATTTTTCCGCCATTATAAACCAGATGCTCAGGGCCGTATTCGTAAAGTTCCATGCCGCGCAGGGCGGCGACTTCGGCTAAGGCGAAAGTTGTGTCCGCCTCTATATCTACCGTTTCCATCGGGTCCATTTGGAAAGCTATGCGAAGGGCGGAGGCGGAGGATTTATTTCGTTTTAACATAGGGCGCTCTTGCCATATGCGCGGTTTATGGGCAAGTAAAGCTGGTGTGATTAATTTGCTGGTAAAGAAACGCAAATGCGGCGACTGTTTACAATATGAAAGCGGGGAAGAATGAGCACGTCATTAAATCAGGCTGTTATCTCTATTTTTTTGATAAGTGCTTTGGGCGCATGTGCCTCGACCTCATCCCTTGGCGCTGATGCTGGTAAAACCCAAACAGTCGGGGGTGTGACCAAAACGGGCGCAGATGCCCGACTTGAGGATTTAAGCCGGGAAGATCTGGCTAAAAATATTCCAGCCCCCAAACCTATAACAGCTCCGACCAATTAGAGGGTTATAATGAAAGACATCACCCTTCTTAGCAAAGACGGTACACCACTAAGCGCTGTTCTTTTCGAGCCGCCCAAAAAGCCCGTAGCGGTGATGTCACTTGTGCATGGTTTCGGGGAACATTGCAGGCGTTACGGGCCTATGGTGGACTATCTGCGAGGGCATAATATTGCTGTTGTCGCACTTGATCTGCGGGGTCACGGACAATCGGGTGGTAAGCGCGGCGTGTGTCGGGATTATACGCGCTTTAGAGAAGACGTTACAGCACTAGTCACACAAAGCACGCACACCTATCCTGATCTGCCTCATATTTTATATGGTCATTCTATGGGCGGGGCTTTGGTGTTAAATTACATCTTGCAGGACGGTGCAAATGCGGCGGTGTTGGCCTCGCGGTTTTCGGCTATTGTGTGTTCGGCGCCGCTCTTAGAACTGGCCGAGCCTATACCGGGGGTTTTGCAATCCATTGTCAGGATGTTGCGTAAAATTGCGCCTAATCTGACATTAGGCCAACCTATATCCGGCGAGAAAGTTTCATCCTTGGCCGAAGAACAAAAAATCTATGAAACGGATCCAGCCAATCACGGACGTCTAGGTGTGGGTTTGGCCGTGGGCATGGTAGAGGCGGGTGAGTGGGTATTAGACCATGCCGGAGACTGGAAGCTTCCGCTTTTGCTTATGCACGCCCGTCAGGATCAACTCACAGCGTTTTCGGCCAGTGAGGCCTTTGCGTCCAAAGCCAAAAACTGCCACTTTATCCCCTTTGATAATGTCGAGCACGAAATACATAATGATAAAACCCGTTCAGAGGTTTACAAAAATATGTCTGATTTTATAAAGCGCCATATATGAAACTGACAATTTACCATCTTAAAAATTGCGATAGCTGCAAGAAAGCCATTAAAGCCTTAGAGGCCCATAAGGGCGGCGAATATGATATGACACTGGTTGATGTGCGTGCGGACGGTATAGGAAAGGCGGAGCTGGAAAAAATGATGGCCCAGATTGGCCATAATGTTCTGGTCAATACGCGCTCGACGACATGGCGGAATTTATCTGATCAAGAAAAAGCGGGTCTGGACGATACCAAGGCGCTCGCGCTCTTGGAAGCGCATCCTACATTGATGAAGCGCCCCGTTATAAATGACGGGACGTCTTATCATGTTGGTTGGTCTAAATCCGTCCAAGAGATTTTTTTATAAAGCTCTCTTGCCTGACACGCACTCAGGGAAATGAAACCGGGCAGCCTAATTGATCAGCTGCTGCTTGGATTTTTTGCCGCGCAGGACCATTATTCCTAAGCCCTTGTATAGCTAATGCGCCGGCCTGTTGCGTTGAAGATGCTGCGACAGTTCGAGCGGCAACCTGACCAACAGTACTGCCAATACCCAGACCACCAACGCCGACCGAGGCTATACTCCCCAAAGTAGCGAGGGCTGTGCGAGACAAAATTTGCCCTCCAGCGCTTGGTTGTGATGCCGCTTTTTGATAGGCGACCGCATTTGCGTAAAAGGTCTGACATGTCGGATCATTTGCGGATAATGTGGTCACAGACGGGGAGGTCGCATTCAGACTATTGGTGTTTATACCTGTAAAAAGGCTATCTGCAGGCGGTGTCGTTGCACAGGCGGCCAAGCTCAATATGGCCGTGCCTAAGATTGTTGTTTTGACGAAAGCGTTCATATTGTCCTCCCAAAAGGTAAGCTATAAGCTAAAGCAACCTATTTTGGGCTGTTTGAATATGAGCTGAATGTAAAATCAGGCCAAATTTTCGTTAAAATCTACCCAAAAGGGCAAGACTTATCGTATCTGGCGAATATAGGAGATCGGGATTTGCTTGCCTGATTCTGGATCAATATAATAAGGTTCGCTCTCGATTATAGACACAGCTTCACCTGCCGAGCCTGTGCGAAAGGCACCCAGATCATTATCTGTCGGAAAGGCTTTACCGAGCTGATCACCCATATCTGTTAAGCGTTGCGGGGCTGTTGGGCCTGATAAAGGCTGTCCGACTTCAAATCCCGGCGGCGGTACGGCACCTGCTCCCAGACTGCCCGGGGCCGCGGGTACAAATGGAATAGGTTTTGTCCCCGGCGGGAGTTGAATACGCTCGCCTGTTTGCGGATCACGGAAATAAGGTTCTGTATCTGGTAAGGCATCGGCAGCGCGTTGCGGCTCCGCTATTGGCGCCGGCATTGGCGTTGCGCTCAGGCTTTCGGGCAAAGGCCGATAGGAAGGTTGGGCTGGCAGGCTTGCTGGCGCGCTGGGAGGGGCGTAGCTTAGCGTGCTCACACCATAATTCTGACTTGCATATTGGTTTTGAGAACTTTGCACATCATTATGGATTGTTGCATAGGATATAACCTCGCGCGTGCCTTTGGTTGTACTGGCGATATGGGCGGCGCGTTCCAGTTCTTGCGGTGTGCGGGCCACCCCAAGCAAATAGACTATCCCGTCATGGACTTCGAGATTAAAATTACGGGCTTTGACAGTCTTATCCGCAATCAGGCGCGCCCGAACTTTCTGGTTCAAAATACCGTCCTTGGTATTTCTGACAGTGCCTTGCTTTTCCTTAATCATAATTTCATTGCCGACCTCATGTATGCGCGAGGCTGACCAGGCAATACGTTCGGCTTCAATGCGGTCTTCAGGCGTTTGAACATTTCCGGCCAGTAACACGATGCCTTCAGCCACTTCGACGTCAACACCCCCAAGTTTAAACCCTTCGGCGCGTTGCATACGGGCTTTAATGGCGCGCGCAGCGGATATGTCGTTTACGGAACGGGCGAAATTTCTTTCATCGCCCTTTTTGACACCTGCCGTTGTGACCGCGCAGCCTGAAAGATATGTGCCTGCTGCTAAAATCACACAGAGAGTTTTATAAATGCGAAGATTATTCGGTTTGATTATTCTTTTTCTAGATGTCTTAGTCATTTTGTCCCCATATTAGCGCTTAGACGCTAATGCGTATGGTTAAAGATTGACTAACGCTACATCCCAAAACTTATTTAAAAGTTACCAAATTGCGATCTAAATGGAGTTTAATTTATCTTTAATGCGGCCGCCAAAGATCAATATAATGGACAGGGCGTCCCCAAAACCGGCCAGTGATAAAAACGGCGTCATATCTATGGGCGAGTTTTTGGGCAAAATTATTTTGGGATATGAATATTTCAGAGGCCTTGACGACCCGGCTTTTATTGCGCGGGGTCAGGCTGTCTTGCGCCAATGAGAGGGTGGAGCGTTTTTTAACCTCGGTAAACACTAAAACCCCGCCTTTTCGCGCGATAAGGTCAATCTCGCCTTGGCGGGTTTTAAAACGCTTTTCTAATATTTGATAGCCTTTAAGGCGCAAATAGAACGCGGCATAATTTTCAGCCTTTCGGCCCGCATTTTCTGCGATTTGTCGGCGGGTCTTTGGGGGTTTATTCACGTCCTAATCATCTTCAGAACGCAGTCTTAGCGCACGTTGATAGACATCCCGTTTCGTCCAATCTGAGAGCGTCGCAATATGGGCGCTGGCACGTTTAAGACCCATCTCGGCGACATGTTCTTTTAAGGCCGCATCGATTTGCTCGGACGGCCATTTTTCTGGAATGGGCGCTGGGGCAATACAGAGTACGATTTCGCCGCGCGGTGGGTCTTTGCGTACCGTTTTGATTATCTCTGATATTGTTCCTCTGCGGGTTTCTTCATATGTCTTTGTCAATTCCCGAGACAGGGTCGCAGACCGGTCCCCCAATACCTCTTGCATATCTTTCAGAGAGGCCAAAACTCTGGGGCCTGTTTCAAAAAATATCAAAGTCGATGCCAGTGTTTTTAGGCTTTCAAGCTGGCGTTTTCGTCCCGGTGATTTAGGCGGTAGAAACCCGCAAAATGTAAAACTATTTGAGGGCAATCCCGCCGTGACAAGGGCTGCCAAGACGGCACTGGCGCCGGGTAGGGGTACCACAGTCAGGCCAGCTCGGACGGCGGCCCTTACGAGTTTGAAACCGGGATCTGACACAAGGGGTGTGCCGGCATCACTTATCAAGGCCAGTGACCGGCCAGCTTCTAAGGCTTTGATTATAGGAGGCAATTTTTTGGCCACATTATGGTCATGATAGGCCGTTAGAGGTGTCTTTATGTCATATGCATTGAGTATTTTACGGCTTCGGCGGGTATCTTCGGCCAGAATTTCGTCCACACTGCCCAATATATCGAGGGCTCTGAGGGTAATATCGCGTAAATTGCCAATAGGCGTGGCGACTATATATAAATGTCCAGGCTGTGACTGCGATGCAACCGTTTTAAAGGATTGCTTATCTTCTTTCTGACTTATAGAGTCTGTCACAAGAGTCGTTTCTGGGTCTGGCATAAGATCACAGGGGTTAAGGGTTATATACTTATGACGAAATTTAAAGCATTTGACTATGGTCTTTGTAAAATACAATCGCTTTTAAACTCTTCTGTTAGTTTAAAGGCACTCTGTCTTGGCGGGACCATGATATTGGCCGCTTGTGAGACTACGGACGTTCAGCGCCAGACCCAATTACCGGGCCCTGTTATCAGCGCGCCGCAATTACCGGATTTGCCAGAACTGCCACCAGAAGAAACCAAGCCCCAAGAGCAAGCCCCGCAAAATACGCAGGTCAATTCTCAACAAGGTGTCACGCCGCAAACTATTATTCAGCGCAATGGTATTACCCCGCCGCATATGGCCGGTCGTGATATTAAACGCGTGGCTATAATCTTGCCATTTTCTGCCAAATCGGAACGGCTTCGGGCTGAGGCCGCTTCTATGTTTCGCGCTGCTGAACTTGCCATATTTAATCGCCCGGAAGCGGATACATTATTAGTTGCCCTTGATAGCCAAGGAAATGAACAAGGCGCGCGCCAAGCCGTGCAAAGCGCAGTGCGTTCCGGGGTGGATGTGATTTTAGGGCCTGTTCTGTCAAAATCAGTCGCAGCTGCCGGACGCGAAGCCCGTAAGGCAAATATCCCCGTCATTGCCTTTTCAACAGACCAAAAAGTGGCAGGTAATGGGACATATTTACTGAGCTTCCCACCCGAAGCAGAAGTCCGCCGCGTTATTGATTACGCGCGAGGTACAGGCATTAGCCGTTTTGCATATCTAGGCCCAGATAACAGATATGGCCGGCGGGTTTTTGATGAATATGGACAACATATCGCCAGAACTGGCGGTGAGTTAACCGCAACAGAATCATATAGAGGCAATGATATCACGGTGATGGACGCACCAGCGCGGCGCCTTTCTGCTGCCTTCAAAGAGATTCAGGACGCAAATGAATTAAAAGAAGAAGAAGGCTTGCCGCCCGATCCTTTGGCCTTTGAAGCGATTATATTGCCGGAAGGGGGCACAGCCTTACGCTCGCTTGCGCCCTTATTGCTCTATTATGAAGACGGGATTTCCGATGTTCAGTTTTTAGGCACGGGACTTTGGAACCGTGAGGAAACCGTGCGAGAACCCGCTTTGAATGGCGGAATTTTCGCTGGCCCCGATAAAGAGGCTCAACGCGGATTCCTGCTTGAATATGACCGCTCTTACGGGGAGGAGCCTTCGCGCCTGGCCTCATTGGCTTATGATGCTGTTAATTTCGGCGTTTTCGTCGCTGATGGTGATCCGCGTGGTCGACGCGCGCGCGCGGAAGACCCGCAAGGTTTTTACGGAAGTGACGGTCTGGTGCGTTTTAATCGTGACGGAACACCTGATCGCGGTTTAGCAGTTTACCAAATTCGAAATGGCCGCTTCGTGGTTGTAGACCCGGCCCCGCGCCAAACTACGGGCGGTTTTTAATATATTTGCGCGGCGGGTTTAAGCGCCCAGCAATTTTTGCGTGAGATAATTTAAGACAAGCCGTCCTGCTGGCGTAGCTATAAGTCTGCCTTCCTGAATGGCCAACATGTCTTGGGTGATAAAATCCTGCAATATGGTTTCGGGTAGGTCACTTCCTGCAAGTTCCCTATAGCGTTCTAGAGAAACACCCTCATTTATACGCAGGCCCATAAGTAAATATTCCTCCGCCCAGTCAGTCTGGGACAGTTTTTGCGTCTCCCGAAAGGCTAAGGGGGACGCGTTAAGTCCAGCGATATACTCAGCGGGTTTCATCTGCGCGGTTGTGGCAAAGCGTTGCCCGCCCAATGTAAGGCGCCCGTGTGCGCCCGGACCCACACCGACATAATCCCCGCCGTACCAATAATTTAAATTATGGCGTGACTGATGATCGGGTTTAGCAAAGTTAGAGACTTCATAATGCTCAAAACCCTGCGAGGTGAGCCTTTTCGTAATATGCTCAAGAAAAGCTGCACTGGTGTCTGGGTTTACGGCCTTGTCTTCTCCGCGCTGGCGGGCTTTATCAAAGGCCGTGCCCTCTTCAATGGTGAGTTGATAGGTCGAGATATGATCGGGTTTGTAAGAAAGGGCGGAGCCAAGGTCGTGTTCGATTTGTTTGCTGCTTTGTCCGCTCATGCCAAAAATCAGATCAAGCGAGAGAGAGCTAAAAATATCCCGCGCCCCCTCTAGGGAGTTTCGCGCCATATGGCTATCGTGATTGCGCCCAAGATATTTTAAAAATGCATCCTCAAAACTTTGCACGCCTAAAGATAGGCGAGTGACACCGGCCCCGGCATAGTCCTGCCATTTCTGCTTATCATAATCAGAAGGATTGGCTTCAATTGCGATTTCTGGCTCTGCATGACTTTCAGTCTCATCATGTGTCCATAAGGATGTGATGTGAGAGATAAGGCGGTGTATATTTTGCGGGCTCATTAAAGATGGTGTGCCCCCGCCAAAATGTATTGAGGTTAAATTTCTCGGCCCGCTCCACTCTCGCCAGTGACGCAAATCTTCTGTGATCGCGGTGAGTAATTCTGGCCTGTTTTGGGTCTTATAGACATTGAAATCACAATAGGGACAAATACGCGTACAAAAGGGCCAATGAATATAAATAGAAATATTTTGAGGATCAGACGCGGTCATCTGTAAACTGGTCTTTGATAAATTTCGCAAATGCATCTGCCCGGTGGGATTTGGCATGTTTTTCTGCTGGGTCTATTTGGGCAAATGTGAGTGTGTCCCCTTCGGCCTGAAATATAGGATCATAGCCAAAGCCTTTATCTCCGCGCGGGGGCCAGACGATTTCGCCTTCTACCTTGCCTTCATAGATAAAGCTCTCACCGCTGGGCAGTGCCAGACAGAGCGCGCAGATAAAACGCGCTGTGCGGACACCGTCGTCGATCTGGTTCCAGACATGCCACATCGCCATATCAAAATCACGTCCGCCGCCTTCGCATGCGGGTTTTTCCGCCCAGCGCGCTGCGTAAATTCCGGGCGCACCGTCCAAGGCATCAACCGCCAATCCGCTATCATCAGACAGGGCAGGGTAATTTGAGGCGGTGGCTGCGGCGACGGCCTTGAGGCGGGCATTGCCGGCAAATGTCGTTTCTGTTTCCTCGGGTTCGGGTAAATTTAGTTCCGCCGCGCTTATTGTCTCAAAGCCGTAGGGGGTTAACAAGTCCCGGATTTCGCGTACCTTACCCTGATTATGAGAGGCGACGACAAGGGTAGAAAAGCCTTTAAGAGCAGATCCTGTTTGTAGAAAATCGGGCATAAAACCTGGCCTTGCTAGCTCTTTAAGGCTTGGGCTTGTAAGTCGCAAATTTGCTTAATCCCTGCGCCTGCCAAGCGCATAAGCTCGGCCATTTGCTCGGGGCTAAAAGGTGTGTCCTCGGCGCTGGCTTGGACTTCGATAACCCCGCCCGTCTCGGTAAGGACGAAATTGGCATCGGCTTGTGCGGCGCTGTCCTCGACATATTCCAGATCAAGACGGCACTCGCCTTCCACAATTCCGCAAGAGACAGCCGCCATCTTATCTGTGACCGGATTTTTCGTAATCTTGCCTTGTTTGACCAGTTCTTCGCAGGCCTGATTAAGCGCGACCCACGCCCCTGAAATACTGGCCGTGCGCGTGCCCCCGTTGGCTTGCATAACATCGCAATCAATAATGATTTGCCGTTCCCCTAAGGCTTCAAGATCGATAACGGCACGTAAGGACCGCCCGATCAGGCGTTGAATTTCAACCGTACGTCCGCCTTGTTTGCCGCGCGCGGCCTCGCGATTATTGCGTGAATGGGTCGAACGGGGCAGCATGCCATATTCAGCCGTGACCCAGCCCTTGCCCGAGCCTTTCATCCAGCGCGGGACATTTTCATCAATACTGGCCGTGCATAAAACATGTGTGTCGCCAAATTTAACCAGACAGGACCCTTCAGCATATTTGGAAGCCCCGGCGTCAAAGCTAACAGGGCGAAGTTGGTCCGTGGCACGATTTTGAGGGCGCATAAAATTTCCTTTGGATGCATATTGCCCCAATTTGATTTGGGGGTTTGGCGTCCTCTATACAATTTAGGGGGATTGCGCAAAGAAAAACCCCTCCCAAGTCGGACTTGAGAGGGGTTTTTATTCTTCGATCTGGCTTAAGAGCTTAGGCCGTTAATTTATCTCGAGCCGGTTCGCGTAGGACATATCCACGTCCCCAGACGGTTTCGATATAGTGCTCACCACCTGTAGCGGCGGCCAATTTCTTACGCAGCTTACAAATAAAGACATCGATAATTTTAAGTTCAGGTTCGTCCATACCGCCGTAAAGATGGTTTAGGAACATTTCCTTGGTCAATGTAGAGCCTTTGCGAAGGGATAAAAGCTCTAGCATTTGGTATTCTTTACCTGTCAGATGTACACGGTGCTCTGCGACTTCAACAGTTTTAGCATCCAAATTGACGGCAATGTCGCCAGTTGTGATGATAGATTGTGAATGACCTTTCGAGCGACGCACTACGGCGTGGATACGCGCGACAAGTTCGTCCTTATGAAATGGCTTGGTCATATAGTCATCAGCGCCGGTTCCCAGCCCTCTGACTTTAGTTTCAATATCCGACGTACCGGATAAAATGAAGATGGGCGTATTGACTTTCGCCAATCGCAACATTTTTAGGACCTCAAATCCCGGCATATCCGGTAAGTTTAGGTCCAGCAATATGATGTCATAATCATAGAGCTTGCCTAAATCGACACCTTCTTCACCTAAATCGGTGGTATAAACATTAAAACCTTCAGACTTAAGCATCAATTCGATGCCTTGCGCTGTAGCACTATCGTCCTCGATCAGAAGAACACGCATATAATCCCCTCCTAGGCGAATCATTATCCCGTAGCTAACGAAATATAGTTAACGGAACTTATGGCTTACGTGAATCCCGTAAATCAAATGTTAACAATAATTCGCGTTTTTTAATTGTTTTCATGATTTGGACCCGAAATGAACGTTTTTTTTTCAAATCTTTACGGGACCGTAAGCATAATCGCGTAAAACCAGCCTCAAGAACGGAAAAATACCGTCAAATTTTGGGTTAGGTGAACAATTATGAACCATTCAATGGAAAAATCGGTCCGGCAAACGCGTTTTGCGATTGAGGACTTACAGAGACGCATATCAGTTTTAGAGGCCACACGGCAGGATCTCGAGAAACAAATTCGTAAACTTAATGAAAGTGTGCCTGAGGATAGTGTCGATCCGAAAGAGCAACGCGAAGGCTATGTTGCTTATGGGTCTTATGCTCAATCAGTTATAACGCGCAAAGACAATATTCGCTCCTCTTTGGAAGATGTGGCCGTGCAGCACACGGATCTGGCGTCTGAATTAAGAGATGCGATGGATATGCTTGATAGTTTTGAGCGCCTCCGTGCTCGCCAAATGGCTGATAAAGCCGAAAAGGCCTTACGCAAGCGCGCTTAAGCACGACGAAGTCTTTTACTTTGGCCGTTACAGGCCTGTTTAAAATAAAACCGGAGCCCTTAACGGGCCCCGGTTTCGGCTATTATATTGTAAGGGGTTAGTCACTATAATAGCCCTGATTAGGCGGCACTGGAGGGGGGAGCCGGACCTAATTTTCGTTTTCTACCCAATCATAAATATCTGAGACACCAAGCTCTAAGGCAGCTTCCTGCCAGATATCGCTCTCATCTGCTTGGTTTGTGCCAATTTGTGTGAGGGCCATAATCCCCAGACTGAAAGCGCAAACCAGGCCTGCTGCCCATTTCATCTTTCCAAAAGACCTGCCCTCTCGGGGTGTATGGTCATTTTGCGCAATGGGCTGGGTATTGATCGCGGCGTCTTGCTGCCCCTGATCTTGCGGGGTTTGTTCGGCCATTTTCAAAATACGAGCCTTTAACAGATCAGACGGGCCTGCGGGGCTGTAAGATTGCAGCCTCGCCTGTAAATCCTGATCGCTCATCTGACGGGCATTATCTGGCGTCTTATCTTTTGGCGTAGTCATGATGTGAGACCTTCCGGGTTTTGCGTTATGCCGCCAACAGAGGCGATTGGCTTGGCACTGAGTTTTGCTTTGAGGGCTTTTTTGCCGCGCATAAGCAGAGATTCGTAAGCACTTTCTGTAATTTCCATAATTTGCGCGCCTTCTTTCTGGCTGACCTCGTCATAGAAACTCAGCACAATGGCTGTGCGTTGGCGCGGCTGTATTTCCGAGAGGGCTTGCTTAATCTGGTATGCGGTCTCTTCTGCCAGTAATCCGTCAACGGCATTGGCAGAACTATCGGCCTGCTCGGGTGGGTTATCTGTGAAAGACGGGCTGTGCTTTCTAAGGATATCCAGACAGGCATTTGTTGTAGCCCGGCGCATCCATGTGATCAGCTTGGCTTTGCCAGACTCCCAATTGGGCGCCATTTTCCAAGTTTTTAGGAAAACCGTTTGGCAGACATCTTCGGCCATGATCTGATCGCCTAACATATAGGCTGCATGTGCGTGTAATTTATGCATGTGCCGATCCATTAAAGCTTTTAACGCCCCTTCAGCCCCGGCCATAAGACCGGGGAGAATATCCGCATCAGGATCAGTAACTGTGTCCTGCGCGCCCATTGCGGGTTTATCAAGGCTGGTAGGCTTGATCTTAGCGACCTTTCTTCCAGCGGCGCTTTTTGCCTTCACCTTTGGTCAAGACCCCGTCGCCATTGGCATCAAGGCGGGCAAAGATAGCCAGCACGGCCTCTTCATGCTCGGCCTGTGTGACAAAGCCGTCACCATTGGCATCGCGCTTGACCCGGTTTTTCCCGCGAGGCTTATCACCACGCTTAGCTTCTCGTTCGGCGCGTTTTTCAGCTCGCTTGGCTTGCATTGCCGCCTTTTCAGCTTCGTCAATCACGCCGTCTTTATTGCTGTCGGCTTTTTCCAGACGTCTGGCTTCGCGTTTTGCTTTTTTATCAGCACCGGCACTTCCATACTCGTTTTGCGAAATGAAACCGTCATTATTGCCATCGAGCTTGCCAAATTTCTTATCGCGGCGTTCTGCGCGCTTGGCCTCGCGGTGGGCTTTGATTTCGTCTTGGCTTAAGACGCCGTCAAAATTGGTGTCTGTATCGCTAAATTTTTGATTAGCATGGGCGATAAATTCTGCTTGGCTAATCTCACCGTTCTGGTCGATATCTGCTTTAGGCTTGGCAATAGCGACTGTGGAAAGCCCGGCAAGACCAAAGGCGGTAAGTGTGACTGTTTTGAGCAAAGTTGATTTTTTAAACATATTTGACATGGGGGAAGTCCTTTCGTGTTACTCATAAACCCAAACGGGTGAAAAGGTAAAATCCTGCATTTATGACACATTTGTAATATTTAAAGTGCAACTGAGATAATCGCGAATTTCCTAACGCGCGTTAACCTATTGCAAGCCTTTAGTGTTAGTTTAGGGCATATTGATTCGTTTTTTCGGGTTTTTGATGCGCATATTTACGATAATACCTCTGCTGACCGTGCCTGTGATTATATATAATGTCGTGGCATGGGGCGGTGCGACTTTCTCTACAGCGGCAAATGTGCGCGCTCAGATGGATTCTGAGCTTTTGAGTATTTCTATGGCGTCTGGGGCAAATTGGTCGATAACACCGGGCCATGCCCTGATCATGCTCAGCCTGCTTTTATTGTTTTTTGAGCTGTTAAAATCAACGGGCTTTGGGCGGGCGGCCATTATGAACCATGCCTTTTCTATGGTTTTGTTTATTATCTGTCTGGTTGAATTTTTAATGTTCAACGCCTTTGCCACATCTGTGTTCTTTTTAATTACCCTGATGTGCCTGTTAGATGTGATGGCCGGATTTATGGTGACAATTGCCAGCGCCAGGCGGGATTTCGGGGTGACAGAGAGTTTCGGCGATTAAATTTATATAATACAACTATTGAGTGTAATTTATTAAATCTTTCGCGTTATACGTCTATATCACATTATGGAATAAGTGAGACAGTAAAGCATGAGCGAGCCATATAAGCCGCATAAAAATAAAACAGGGCAGGCGGTGGAAGATAGCAACGCCCATGATCTGGCTATGCTGTTTCAACAGACCCATATGTTAAACAAGATGGCGAGTTTTCGCTGGGACGGTAAAAACACTCATGACTGGCTTGATCCTGTCAGCGCCGCCAGCCTGTTTCGCGGTCAGGTTCCACATTTGCCCGAAAACCGTAAATCCTATGAGCGGCTTTTATCCGAGGCCACGATTTTTGAACGCAATAAAGCCATAAAGCAATTAACATGGGACGGCGCCCAATATGTGATGTCCTATCCGGTCCAGACATTTGATGGTCAAAAAATCTGGCTGGAAGAACGGGGTAAGCGTTTATCGGGCAAGGGCCAGACCCCGCAGGATATTCTAGCGGTCTTACGCAATATTGATGTCCAGAAACAGGCCCATGAAAAAGCCGTCTATAATACGAATTACGATCCGCTTACGGGATTATGGAGCCCGGAACGTCTTTATCGGGGATTGACCTATCTGCTGTCTATATCGGCCCGCGAAAATAAGCCGTCCGGTTTGTTACGCTTAAACGTCACAAATCTTTCCGACGTAAACACGACTTACGGCTATGAGACAGGCGAGCGATTGCTCAAAGCTGTCGGGACTCGTTTGTCCCGTCTGATTAGCGCGCCGGATATTCTTGCCCGCCTCGGCGAGACGGGATTTGGTATTGGCGTATTTCGCGCAGACCCGCAGAGCTTGAAAGCCTTGGCCGAAAGCCTGCTCGAAGATTTATCCGATACTCCTTACCCCAGCCCCCACGGGGAGCTTTATGCCGAGCTTTGCGCTGGCGGTACATTATTAGCTGACCCAGAATTAGCAGAACCAGAATTAGCTGAACAAGACGGCGAAGACGTGCAAAGCGATTTACATTTTGCACGCACCGCCGATGAGGCGTTCTTGCAATGCCAGACGGCTTTGCAAAATACGCAACGCCCGGGGACATATGCCGCCTTTACGGGCGGGGCGCTCCAAGACGCGTCGACAAAGAAAAGCAATCCTATCACGGCAGAGGCGATATTATCAGCCTTGAATGATCGCCGGATTTCTCTGGCCTATCAGCCGATAGTCGATGCTAAAACCCGCGAGCTTCACCATTATGAATGTCTCTTGCGTTTGCGCCGCGATAATGGCGAGATTATTTCCGCCGGTCAGATCATCATGGCTGCCGAAGACCTTGACCTTGTGCATTTCCTTGATCGTCGGGCCTTAGCGCTGGCCTCTGAGACATTGCGCAATGATCCGGATATTCAACTGGCCTTGAACCTCTCTGCGGGCACGGTGAAAAATATTAAAGCCGCCAATGCCTATCTTGAAGCCTTAAAAGCCTTGGGGCCAGCTGCGCAGCGAGTGACTTTGGAGCTCACAGAGACGGTCGCGCTGGACGATCCCGCCAAAGCCAATAGGTTCTGCGTTGAGGCTCGCCAACTCGGCACGCAATTTGCCATTGATGATTTTGGCTCTGGCTATACGACCTTCCAGAACCTCATGGCCATTGAAGCCGATACGATAAAAATTGATGGCTCCTTTATTCAGGATCTCGCCGCCACGCCCCATAAGCAAACCTTTGTGCGCATGATGGTGGATTTGGCCCAGACCTTTAATGTTAAAACGGTCGC
>CAZNCJ010000015.1:0-45104 GCA_964571595.1 uncultured Caulobacterales bacterium
CAGTGTTAAAAACTGTTTTACGAACATATACGCCTCCCGAGATCAAATAGCCTTAAGGCCGACATATCACAAATTTCGTAAAATTGCGAAATAACAAATGGGTGGGTAGTGGGTCAGTTTGAAATTAACCCCTAGCAAATAACTTATTTCCGCTTATATTGGATATATGGCAGATCAAAAACCAAAACGCCCCACTGATATGAACAAGCTAGCAAAGTCTATTGTGGATATTGCTACGGGTCAGGACGATACTTCTTTGAAAAAACCCCAACCAAAAGGTAGGGCTGGAGGTTTAGCAGGTGGAAGGGCTAGAGCGAATAATCTATCGCCTGAACGCAGGAAAGAAATAGCTGAAAAGGCGGCAAAGGCCAGATGGAAAACATGACTTTTCTAATTTAAAGCGTCTGTTACCTCATCAATAATATATTGCACATCCTCCTGTGACTTAGTTTGTACCCATTCGCTACACATCGCATGCCACAATACATCACCGCCGCACATTAAGTTTGTAGCAGCTTGGTTAACCCATTCATGGTGATTTTCTAGAGTCATTGCTCTTTGGCATTCATCAGTAACAGTTGCTGTATTTCGACCAATACGAACCCAAACATTTTCCCAGTTTCTATCGCGCAGATCGTTGAATACAACTCTCTCAGGAGCGTCATCACCGGGCAGCCTAGTGCAACCCTCAGCATCACCTTGGTCACCATCTAAAAACACCCTAGTGGGCCTAGGGAAGCGGTTAGACTTAACTAATTGTCCAAGTGCAACTCCTAGGTTAGCGGCCCCATAAGGCACAATCTCACTTCTCATAAACTCGTTTCTGGCAAACCGACTTAATATTTCAGAAAGCCATATTGCCGCGCGATTGTCTTCTACATATAGTTCGCATTCAGTATGGTTTTCATCATCCATCTTAGACATGGCAAATTGAGGGCTAACTCCTTTTGCTATTTCTTTATGGCCATCTGTCTCCAATATGTAATTCCTTGCCTCCAATGGAAGTTCTTCTAGGATATAGGGAGAATGAGTACTTATAATTATCTGACATTCCTTCAATCTCGCGACATTTGCTAAGTCGCGGATAAGTCTTCGTTGGGCGCGTGGGTGCAGCGAAGATTCAATTTCATCTATAATAACTAATCCATATTTAGGAAAATCAACTTGGAGTAATTCGGCAATAGTGGTTTCTCCTGAACCTTGGTGAAACCCAGAGTAGGCTTGGTCAAACTTTGACAAAACAGGTATTTCTCTATTTTCATCTATGCTCGCTTTTGCCATTTTTGCATAATCATAGTCTCTCCCCATAATTGACGAAAGACGTTCGACTTTATCATTATCAAAATGAATTGATGAGTGCTCTTCGTGCTTGTTTTTTGCAATCCTCGCATACCCTACGCGCGTCCCAACGGGCTGTAATCTACTTAAATCTGTGTATGAAACTGTTCTAATTGGTCGCTCAGGCTGTCCCAACCAGCGGGTTGTAGGCTTTCTAACCGAGGAAGTTTTATGATCCGTTCCTTCTTGGTAACCAAACCTAAGGCTTACATCATTCAACGTATCCCACGCGGTTTCAGGGAAAAACTCACTAGGAAAAAATGATGCTGACTTTTTAGGAGACAAGTTTTTATAAACACATGCTGCGGATTGCAGTATTGTGCTTTTTCCTGAGCCGTTTTCTCCGACTATTGCGACAATAGGAAAATCAAACGGGATTCTCTCACCACTCCAACCCCTGATTTTTTGAATTTCTAACCAGTTTATTCTTTTCGGCCACGCATTGCCCGTGTTCCATTTGGTTTTCAGGCGGCGCATTTCATTACTAATTGCCATAAGTCGCTCCGTTGTAATGATTGAGCGAGCCTAAAATGTCTCACTCAAGTTTGCAAAGGCATAGAAAGGTGCCATTAATTTGTCAACAGAAAAATTAATATAGACAAACACACGCTCTTACCGCTATAAAAAGCGATATAAAGCTAACTAAGAGGTACCGTTTCAGCGATTTTACTCCAAATATGCTTGACAAATATAATAAAGGTCAGTATGAAATATGCATGAACAGATTAGACACAAAGGAACGCGCTCAAATTCTTCAAATGCTTTGTGAAGGCATGGCAATACGCGCTGTGGCTCGAATTACTGGCAAAAGCAAAAACACAATTTCAAAGCTTCTTGCGGATGCGGGTAAGGTTTGTAGTGCCTATCAGGACGAACATTTTCGCAATCTCGATACACGCCGTGTTGAAGTCGACGAAATCTGGTCTTTCGTTTATGCCAAGAAAAAGAATGTAGCGACTGCTAAGGATGCTCCAGAGGGCGCTGGTGACATTTGGACATGGACAGCAATAGACGCCGATAGCAAGCTTGTTATGTCATGGCTTGTGGGCGGTCGTGATGGTGAATATGCCCTGTCATTTATGGATGATTTAAAGTCTCGCCTTGCTAATCGCGTCCAGCTTACTAGTGACGGGCATAAGTCATATCTAGAGGCCGTAGAAGAGGCTTTCGGTGCCGATGTGGATTATGCCCAGCTAGTTAAAATGTATGGCAGTGCACCAGAAAGCGCCAAGGGGCATTATAGCCCTGCATCATGCACTGGCATTCGTAAAATGAAAATAGAGGGTGAGCCTGATATAAATAAGGTCAGCACATCATATGTTGAACGCCAGAACCTAACCATGCGGATGCATAATCGTCGCTTTACGCGCCTTACAAATGCCTTCTCTAAGAAGGTTGAAAACCATGAGGCATCAATCGCGCTTCACTTCATGTATTATAACTTTGTGAAAATGCACAAGACGCTCAAATGCTCTCCTGCAATGGCGGCAGGCGTCACAACTAAGCTATGGGAAATGACAGACGTTGTTGCTATGATCGAAGCTGAAGAGGCAAAAGTTTCAAAAAAGCGTGGGCCTTATAAGAAACGCAGTATTTCAAACTGACCCACTACCAATGGGTGAGTAATCAGACGGGCTTTTTATGTTGCAAGCCTGTGCGCTCACATATGCAGACAAGTTTATCGTCTTGATTAAAGGCCCGGTGCTCAAAGGTTACAATGCCTTGAGATGGGCGGGATTTGCTTTCGCGCAGCGCCAGAATTTCGGTTTCAACCCGTATTGTATCACCAGGGAATAAGGGATGGGGAAATCGCACCTTATCTGTTCCCAGATTGGCAACAGCTGTGCCTTGCGTTGTCTCGCCCACTGATATGCCTACAACAAGACCAAGCGTGAAATAGCTATTAATTAAAGGCCTGCCAAATTCGGTTTCCTTGGCACAATAATCGGCATCCAAATGCAATTGTGCAGGATTATGCGTCAGGCTCGTAAACAGTATATTGTCTGTCTCGGTGAGTGTCCGGCGAATGGGATGTTTGAAAACCTGACCGACTTCTAATTCGTCAAACCACTCCCCCCCGACAATTCTGTCAGCCGACATTATGTCGTTTCCCCGAATAATTCACGCCCGATCAGCCAGCGCCGGATTTCAGACGTGCCAGCCCCGATCTCCATAAGTTTGGCATCCCGCCAAAGACGTCCGGTTGGACTTTCATTCATATAGCCCATACCGCCGAGCATTTGTATCGCGTCAGACGCCATAAGTGTTGCTTTTTCAGCCGCATATAAAATACAGCCTGCTGCATCTTTACGAGTTGTCTCGCCGCGGTCACAGGCGGCCGCAACTGCATATACATAAGACCGCGCCGTTGAGAGGGTGACATACATATCGGCGAGCTTACCTTGCATAAGTTGGAACGTGCCAATGGGTTTGCCAAATTGCTTACGCTCATGGATATAAGGCAGGACCACATCCAGACAGGCCTGCATAATCCCGACACTCAGGCCTGAGAGCACGACACGCTCATAATCCAGACCGCTCATCAGGATTTCCGCGCCTTGCCCAAGCTCGCCCACGACATTGTCCTCGCCGACAAAACAATCTTCGAAAACAAGCTCGCACGTATCCGATCCGCGCATGCCGAGCTTGTCGAGTTTTTGCGCTGTCGAGAAGCCTTCCATATCGGGTGTGATGATAAAGGCGGTAATACCCTTAGAACCGCCATTGGGGTCGGTCTTGGCATAAACAAAGAGCGCGTCGGCTTCGGGGGCATTTGTAATCCACATTTTATTACCATTGAGCAGATAGCCACCTTGGGCGCTATCGGCGCGCAGTTTCATCGACACAACATCGGAGCCAGCGCTCGGTTCACTCATGGCCAGCGATCCCACATGCTCCCCGCTGATTAGTTTAGGCAGATATGTCGCCTTTTGCGCGGCATTGCCCCAACGACGAAGCTGATTGATACACAGGTTAGAATGTGCGCCATATGACAGACCTACAGATGCCGAGGCTCGGCTAATTTCTTCCAGCGCGATTGTGTGCTGGAGATATCCCAGACCTGTCCCGCCGTCTTCTTCAGGAACCGTAATACCGTGCAAGCCCAGCTCCCCCATCATCGGCCAGAGATGGCGCGGAAATTTATTGTCGCGGTCAACCTCAGCCGCAATCGGCGCAATATGTTCTTGAGCAAACGCATAAACGCTTTCGCGGATCATTTGCGTTTCTTCTGAATGGCCGAATTGAAGTGTTGGGTATGATGTGGTCATTCATTTTCTTCCTCTAAAGAGAGTAACATTTCCCCGTCTGTGACGAGCGCGTCCATTATGGTTGTGACCTCAGCCACGACCCCGTCACGCGGGGCCTCCAGCGTCATCTCCATTTTCATCGCTTCCATAATGATAAGCGGATCGCCGGCTTTGACCGCGTCGCCAGCCTTAGCATTCACAGCAATGATTTTGCCCGGCATAGGAGCTGTGAGGGCGTTAGCGGATGCAGAACTCAATTCCAATGGTGGAGATTTAGTGAGTTTAAGCGTTACGCCTTCCACTGCACGAACACCGTTTTGATCTATCCCACTCCAGCTGACTGCGTCCTCACCTTGATAAACTAAATCATCTAGAGTGGTAGCATCCTCCAAGTGGCTTTCGCGGAGCTTTAATCCGTTAATTAAATAGGTCCAATTACGTGCTGTTTGAGTGACTTTGACTTCATATGGTCTTCCGTCAACATAGTACCCAAGCGTGGTTGATGGTGATGAATTTAGCCGCCAAGCAATTTTATATTTATGGTCTGCCGAAGCAAAGCCACCATAAGCTTTATGATTATCATAAAACTTGTCTAAATCTTTGACGGTTGCTCCCATAATAACGTCTAAATCACGTTGTTCTTGTCTAGCTTTTATGGTCTCAATTATTGATGCGTGATGATTAGTTAAAAAAGCTGTTGAAACCTTACCCTGTAAAAAATCGTCAATCTGACAAACTCGGTAAAGATAAGCCGTATTAGTGTTAATTGGTTCCACTGCGAGTGAATATAAATGAACAGCAAGTTCACCTATAGCTTTTTTGCGCGCATCAGCATGTGTAATAACTTTCGCAATCATCGGGTCATAGAATTGACTAACGCGTTCAACCTTGATTGTATCAATTCTATCATAGCTTTCGTAGGCGCTATCTACGCGATTTTCTAAACCTAAATAAAGAGTGTCAATCCGCCCCACACTTGGCAAAAAATCATTCGCCGGGTCTTCCGCATAAAGCCTTGCTTCAACCGCATGGCCTTCCATCTTGATGTCTTTTTGTTTCGGGAGTTTCTCACCTTGCGCGACGCGTATTTGTAGCTCGACGAGATCAAGCCCTGTAATCATTTCCGTGACGGGATGTTCGACTTGCAGTCTTGTATTCATTTCCATGAACCAGAAGCCGTCTTTTTTTAGCTTGCCTGACCCGTCAACAATAAATTCCACCGTTCCCGCGCCGACATAATTAACCGCCTTGGCAGCCATGATAGCAGCATCGGTCATGGCTTTACGCACAGCGTCTGTCATGCCCGGAGCTGGGGCTTCTTCGATAACTTTCTGGTGGCGGCGCTGGAGTGAGCAATCGCGCTCAAACATATGCACGACATTGCCATGTGCATCGCCAAAGACCTGCACCTCGATATGGCGCGGGCTTTGGATATATTTTTCAATCAAGACATCATCATTATTAAAGCTGGATTTCGCTTCACGCTGACAGGACGCAAGGGCGGCCTCGAAATCAGCTGCTGCCTCGACCTTGCGCATACCCTTGCCGCCGCCGCCAGCAACCGCCTTAATCAGGACAGGATAACCGATTTCACCGGCCTTGGTTTTAAGTAATTTGGGCGATTGGTCCGCACCGTGATAGCCCGGCGTAATTGGCACACCCGCCTCATCCATGAGCTTTTTAGCAGCGTCCTTGAGACCCATCGCTTCCATGCTTTCAGCCGCTGGCCCGATAAACGTAATGCCCGCCTTCTGGCAGGCCCGTACGAAATCAGGATTTTCAGACAAAAACCCATAACCGGGATGGATAGCATCCGCGCCAGTATCCTTGGCCGCTTGGATGATTTTATCAATCACCAGATAGCTCTCTATCGCGGGGGACGGACCAATATGGACCGCCTCGTCCGCCATACGCACATGAAGGGCTTTGCGGTCAGCATCAGAGTAGACCGCCACCGTTGCAACACCCATTTTGCGGGCTGTTTTTATCACACGGCAGGCAATTTCACCGCGATTGGCAATCAGGATTTTCTTGATTTTCTTTGTCTTTATCGCTTTGGCCATGATTACATCCTAAACACGCCGAATTTAGACTCTTCAAGCGGGGCATTGGCGGCCATAGCGAGGCTTAATCCTAAGACCCGCCTTGTATCTGTGGGCGCGATAATACCGTCATCCCAGATACGGGCACTGGCATAATAAGGGTGGCCTTCGCGTTCATATTTTTCGCGTATAGGCGCCATGAAAGCCTCGCGGTCTGCCTCGCTCCATTTGTCTCGGTCCCGATGGACAGATGCCAGCACCATGGCCGCTTGCTCCCCGCCCATGACTGATATGCGGGCATTAGGCCACATAAACATCAAGCGCGGCGAATAGGCCCGCCCGCACATGCCGTAATTCCCTGCCCCGTAAGAACCACCCACCAAGACCGTGAATTTGGGTACTTTGGCATTTGCAACAGCATGCACCATTTTTGCGCCGTGCTTGGCAATACCGCCAGCTTCAGCCTTCGAGCCCACCATAAAGCCCGTAATATTTTGAAGGAAGACAAGCGGGATTTTACGCTGGGCGCAAAGCTCGATAAAATGCGCGCCCTTCATAGCGCTCTCAGAAAACAGCACGCCATTATTACCCAGTATGCCGACCTGATAGCCGTGGATTTTGGCAAAACCCGTGACCAATGTCTCGCCGTAAAGTTTCTTGAACTCATCAAATTGCGAACCATCAACTATGCGTGCAATGATCTCGCGGCAATCATAGGGCTTGCGCAAATCAGTCGGGACAATACCGTTAAGCTCGTCTTCGTCATAAGCTGGCGGCTCGGCGTCTTGTGGCGTGTAGCTATAATTAGCAGGACCCAGATTTTTGACGATATCGCGCCCAATTTGTAAGGCATGGGCATCATTACTAGCCAGATGATCGGCCACACCTGAAACAGATGTATGCAGTAGACCGCCGCCAAGGTCTTCCGCGCTAATCTCTTCATTCGTCGCAGCCTTAACAAGCGGCGGGCCGCCCAGAAAAATCGTACCTTGATTGGCCACAATGACGTTTTCATCGGCCATAGCCGGCACATAAGCTCCGCCCGCCGTACATGAGCCCATGACAATCGCGATTTGCGGAATACCATCGGCCGACATTGTGGCTTCATTATAAAAACAGCGCCCAAACATGTCTTTGTCAGGAAAGATTTCGGCTTGGTGTGGCAAGTTCCCCCCCCCACTATCAACCAGATAAATACAGGGCAGACGATTTTCTCTTGCTATTTCCTGCGCACGCGTCTGTTTTTTACATGTGATTGGAAAATAAGTGCCGCCTTTAACAGTCGCGTCATTACAAAGGATCATAACTTCACGACCAGCAACACGGCCAATACCTGTAATAATACCCGCCGAAGGCACATCATCATCATAACACTCATAAGCCGCCATTTGAGACAATTCTAAAAACGGTGTTCCCGGATCAAGAAGCCGCTCTACCCGCTCGCGGGGCAGAAGTTTTCCGCGCCCGAGATGGCGCTCGCGCGCGCGTTCCGATCCCCCTAATGCAATCTTGGCGACCTTCTCTCGAAGATCATCAATAAGGGCCTGCATTGCGTCGGCATTGACGCGGAACTCTGCTGATTCAGGGTTTATTTTACTCACGATTTTAGGCATGCGGTCCAACATTAAATATTAATTTGACTTAATATAAATAAATTTGACCCTTGAGTCAAATTTATTTAAGTGCTAGAGTGAAGACCTTATGAAACCTATCGTGAAAGATGCTTTTGACCGGGACAAGCAATTTGCTGCCAAACGCAGCGCGCTTATCCATGCTGCGGGACAGGCTTTTCGACGGCGCGGCTATCACAACACATCCATGCGCGAGATAGCGACAAGTCTGGGACTGACCAAAGCGGCACTCTATTATTACGTTAAAAACAAAGAAGAAGTTTTATATGAATGTCACCTCATGGCCTATGATGCTATGGATGAGATATTAAAGACGAAACCTTCTCCCGAAGAGACAATGCTGGATTATCTGCAAGGCCTCTATACCGCCTTTGTCGAATTATTAACCCATTCTGGCGTGTCCTTACTGACGGATGTGAATAGCCTGACGGATACGAATAAAGCGCTGGTCCTTGAGCGTCGTAAAAAGATCGAACAGAAAATCACGCGTATCGTAAAACAAGGTCACAAGGACGGCTCTATCCGTGCTGGCGATCCACGTTTGATTGTCTTTTATTTTATGGGGGCCTTGAACTGGTTAAATGCCTGGTATGATGCTTCCGGCCCATTAAAAGGGGCTGATATTGCCCAACATTTTGGATCACAAATGAGAGCAGGCATCGCGGCCTGATATTAAGGAAAGCTATGAGTAAAGTTTACAACACAGCAGAGGCGGCCTTAGCGGGGCTTTGTCATGAGAATATGACCGTGATGAGCGGCGGCTTTGGGCTATGCGGCATTCCTGAGAACCTGATTGCAGCTCTGCGCGATAGTAAAGCCAATAGCCTGACAGTCATTTCCAATAATGCTGGCGTTGATGGTTTTGGGCTCGGACAACTCCTAGAAACCCGCCAAATCAAGAAAATGATCAGCTCTTATGTTGGCGAGAATAAAGAATTTGAACGCCAATATTTGGGCGGAGAATTAGAGCTTGAATTTAACCCCCAAGGTACACTGGCCGAGCGTATCCGCGCTGGCGGGGCGGGCATACCCGGCTTTTATACCAAAACGGGCGTGGGAACGATCATTGCCGAAGGTAAGGAAAAAAAAGAGTTTAATGGCGAGAGCTATATCATGGAAACGGGTCTCAAAGCAGACCTCTCTATTATCAAAGCATGGAAAGGTGACGCTGAGGGCAATCTCACCTTCAAAGCTACAGCCCGTAACTTCTCG
The DNA here is from genome assembly GCA_964571595.1 of uncultured Caulobacterales bacterium. Taxonomy (GTDB): domain Bacteria; phylum Pseudomonadota; class Alphaproteobacteria; order Caulobacterales; family Maricaulaceae; genus CALCKU01. The sequence continues at coordinate 9,472 of CAZNCJ010000015.1, forward strand.
CCGATGATGGCTATGGCTGGAAAAGTCACAGTCGCGGAAGTTGACGAGATAGTCCCCGTCGGCGCGCTCGACCCCAATTTCATTCACACGCCGGGCATTTTTGTCCAGCGTATTATTGAAGCCAAATGCGAAAAACGTATTGAACAATTAACAACGCGGGAGACGGCGTCATGAGCTGGACAAGAGACGAGATGGCGGCCCGCGCCGCACAGGAACTACGTGATGGTTTTTATGTCAATCTTGGTATTGGCATTCCTACCCTTGTCGCCAACCATATCCCGGACGGCGTTGACGTGACCTTGCAATCAGAAAACGGCATGCTCGGCATGGGGCCATTTCCTTATGCGGGCGAAGAGGATGCTGATCTGATTAATGCTGGCAAACAGACCATTACAACCCTGCCAAAATCGAGCTTTTTTGATAGTGCGACCAGCTTTGCCATGATCCGCGGCGGCCATATTGACCTGTCTATTTTGGGGGCTATGGAAGTCTCAGAAAATGGCGATATCGCCAATTGGATGATACCGGGTAAAATGGTCAAGGGCATGGGCGGAGCCATGGATCTTGTGGCTGGTGTGAAACGCTGCATTGCCTTGTTTGATCACACCAATAAACGCGGAGAGAGCAAGTTTCTAAAAGCCTGCACACTGCCACTTACAGGACAGAACTGTATTCATATGGTGATAACCGATCTGGGCGTCTTTGAACGCGCGGCAGGAGCAGACCGTTTCCGCTTAAGTGAACTTGCGCCTGATGTGAGCCTTGAAGAGATCAAGGCAAAAACGCAAGCAGATGTCATTTATGATTAAAGCTCTAATAGTCGACCGACTTACCGGCCCAATCAAAAAAACCACCTGTGTCTGAAGGATTTAAGGTATCAATAACCTCAATGAGTTTTTGGGCTGAATATGCGGGCGTAAATAATTTACCGGCTTTAACATTACCTTGATAGGGTTTTGAGAGTTTCGTATCGACTGTCCCGGGATGGAGACTTACAATAATCGCTTTCTTACACCGTCTAGCATGTTCAATAGCGAGTGTTTTTATTATCATATTTAAAGCCGCTTTTGAGGCTCGATAAGCATACCACCCCCCAATACGGTTATCAGAAATACTCCCCACTCTAGCAGAAAGGGCGGCAAAGACGGCTTTATGGTCGGTCCGCAGCAATGGTAAGACATATTTCGCAAGATTAGCTGGTCCTATTGCATTGATAGCAAAGCTTGTTTCAAACCCCTTAAAAGATATGGCACCCATCGATTTTTCGGGCGTAATGCCCTGCCCGTTCAATATGCCCGTGGCGAGGAGTATAAGATCGAACGGCGCATGGGGCTTAAGTGTCTCTATAACGGATTTGAGACTATCATCCGAAGTAATATCAAGCTCAATATGTGTGACTTTACTGGAGCTATGGCTCTGCTGACTTCTCGATAAAGCATAAACCTGTTCAACTTGGTCTGAGCTTGCAAAAATATCAACCAAGGCACGACCAATGCCCCCACTTGCCCCGATGACAATCACACGCAAATTTTCTTTCAGACTCGATAAAATCACTTAAGCGTCTTTCTTTATATTCGAATATATCCTCATAATGACGAAATATGAAAAGGATAATTTGCGCCTTTTACAAAATGACCCGTCAATTATTCAAATAGGGCTATTTATCTAGTAATCGCCCTTTTTTAAACGTCAAAGCGCTGTATTTTAAACCCCACCTTAAGGCTTTATCTGATAGGTAAGCGCCATGAAATCTAACTTTCCATTTTTTGACCGCTGGGTTGAACAAGTTAAAAATCTCGCCCGCCATAAACGGGCAGAGCCTTTCATGGCCTTCATCTCCTTTGCTGAGAGTATTATCTTTCCTATACCGACAGCTGTCCTGCTTGTCGCAATGGTCCAGTCTTCGCCGCATAAAGCATGGCGCTATGCTTTTATCTGCTCCATATTCTCCGTGATTGGCGGACTGTTTGGCTATGCGCTGGGCTGGTTTGCCTATGAAAGTCTGGCCCAACCCATTCTAGAAAATCTCGGTAAAATGGAAAAGGTGGAAAATTATAAAGATATGGCCAATGAGTACGGGGCCATGGCCGTATTTGCAGGCGGGCTCACCCCTTTTCCCTATAAGGTGATTACAATTCTTAGCGGTGCGCTAAAATTAAGCTTGCCCGTCTTTATCATTGCCAGTCTCGTCTCACGCTTTGCGCAATTCTATATCATTGCAGGATTGGTCTGGAAATTTGGGGAGCAGGCAGAAACGATTATCAAAAAGCATCTGGCTCTGTTTACGACTGGCTTTGTCGTGCTTGTCTGCGCGCTCTGGGCTTTGTGGAAATATACCCACCCCCATTAAGCGGCCCTAACCCAGCAGGCCAATAACGTGCTCAAATCCAAATGCTTTGAAAGCCTGAATGCGGCGGTTATCCGTCTTTGGCCCGACTAATAAAGCTATATCAGGCGACTGTGTAACGGCCTGGGTACATAAACCCTGCGCATCTAGAACTGTGTCTACCCGGCGCGCAATCGCCTCTCCGCTATCTATCCATTTTATCGAAGCTGGCCCATTGGCAGATAATTCCTCCGCCAATAAAGGAAAATGCGTGCAGGCCAAGACAACAATATCAATATCCGCACCGCCCTTGCCTTCAAACAAAGGCGCGATTTCGGCTTTGAGGCGTGCGGAACTCACCGAGCCGTCCGCTAATTTATCTTCCGCCATTTGCACAAGATTGACCGAGCCGTGCAATTTCACCTCACACCCTTTGGCGAAGTCCTTAATCAGATCATCGACATAGCGTCGCTTGACTGTGCCTGGTGTTCCCAGAACTGCAATAGTTTTCGTTTTGGACATTTGGGCGGCGGGCTTAATGGCTGGCACTACACCAATGACCGGAACATTTAAAGCGCTGCGTATAGAGGCCAAAGCCGTGGTGGAAGCCGTATTGCAGGCAATGACCACAATATCTGGTTTGACCATATCAACCAAAATACTGAGCAATTCAGGCAAGCGCGCGCGCAGCTGTGCCGGGCTTTTATCGCCGTAAGGCCGAAAGGCATCATCGGCAACATAAGTTAGCTTGAGCCTAGGCAATCGGTCGCGAATTTCGCGCACAACAGATAGTCCGCCAACACCGGAATCAAAAATAAGAGCGTGAGCCATAAGCCTGTATGACCAAGGAGCGTTACAAAAGTGTTAGTGATTATCCCGACACCTTTATATTCTCAAAATAAGTTGGTTTTATGGCAGAGCAGATTTAGCCCACACCACAAACAAGACTAAGCTTTATGATTTTGCAGCGTTTTACTTCCCGCTACCATAGCCTGCCGTATCAGTGACAGATCCCGCATCACCTCCGCCCCATAAGGCGTTGACGCGCGCATCACGGCGACAGCCTTTGCGGTAACGATTATAATGAGCCGGGTTTTTCTTGTAAAAGTCCTGATGATATTCCTCGGCGTCGAAAAATTCCGCCGCTTTTAAAACAGGCGTAACAATATCAGCCTTAAACGGCTTGGTGTTTTCAATTTCGGATTTAGACTTTTGCGCGGTTTCAATCTGATCATCACGGGCAAATATCGCAGTCCGGTAGCTAGAGCCTTTATCACAAAATTGTCCGTAAGGATCAGTGGGGTCAATATGGTGCCAAAAATGGGTCAAAATATCATTATAGCTAAGTGCGTCCGTTTTATAGGTCACTTTCACGGCCTCGTAATGCCCTGTCTCGGCAAATGTAACCTGTTTGTAAGTCGGGTTAATTGTCTCCCCGCCCGTATAGCCGGATACGACAGAGACAACGCCGTCTAAATCTTCAAAATCCTTCTCGATACACCAGAAACATCCTCCTGCTAGGATGGCTGTATCTGTGCCCTCTGCAAGCTGCGGGGTCGTCGGCGGAGCTTTAATACGAATTTCAGATGTGCTGACTTCATTGGTTTCCGCCGATGTACAAGCCATCAAGCCTAGAACAGCCAAGCCCATTAGAAAATTATTTGCCTGATATTTTATCATGTAACATGCTCCTGATTTCAAGCCCTCCTATAGGGTTTGGTCTTGATATTCTAATCACAAAACTGCGATTTAACCGCTATCAAACTCCCCTATTCCCGACTGGCTTTAAGACGCGCCAAAGCCCGTTCGCGGGCAAATTTATGCTCCACAATCGGAAAAGGATAGTCAACTCCTAACTCTATGCCCGCCTTTTCCAAAACATGCTTCGGGGCCTCCCAAGGGCGGTGTATATATTTATCTGGCATGGCGGATAATTCAGGCACATATTTGCGCACATAAATCCCGTCTGGGTCAAATTTCTCGCCTTGACTGAAAGGATTAAATATCCTGAAATAAGGCGAGGCGTCCGCCCCGCTTCCGGCCACCCATTGCCAGCTCGCGGCATTACTCGCCGGGTCAGCATCCACTAATGTATCGTGAAACCAGTCTTCGCCCAATCGCCAATCAATCAAAAGGTGCTTGATCAAAAAACTGGCCGTAACCATGCGCACACGGTTATGTTGCCAGCCCGTCTGCCAGAGTTGACGCATACCGGCATCGACAAAAGGATAGCCTGTTTGCCCGACCTGCCATGCTTTCAGGTTTTTAGGGTTATTGTCCCACTCAAATCCATCAAAGGCGGGTTTGAAATTTTTACTTGCGAGGTCTGGATTAAAATAAAGCAGCGTATAGGAAAATTCACGCCAGCCAATTTCCGAGAGAAATTTCGCGCTTTTACCACCCAGCTTTTGTGCCGCCTGCCATATCTGACGCGGGGATATTTCACCAAAAGCAAGGTGCGGGGATAATTTCGACGTTCCGTTTTCATCATCCGGGCGGTTTCTTTGTTCCGCATAGTTCTCGACAGGCCCGTCTAAAAACGCCTCTAAAGCCTTATTCGCGCCCGCCTCTCCTATCTGCCAATGAGGTTTTAATTTCGACCCCCAATCCGGAGTGTTTTCACGGTGTTCGGGTAGTAGCTCTAAGGTCTTAAGTGTAAGCCCACCTAGCTCTTCGCTTTCGTTATAAGCTTTAAGCGCCTTGGGTTTCGGCAATGGGGGATGGATGATCGCGTCTGAGACGACCTTGCGCCAATAAGGCGTAAACACCTTATAATAGCCTCCGGTTTTGGTTTTAAACTCCCACGGTTCTGAGAGTAAATTGGCTCGAAAACTTTGCACATTAAGCCCTTGCGATTTGAGCTTATCCATCACCGCCTTATCTGTTTGGCGGGCCGTTTGCGCGTAACGCCTGTTCCAGAATATATCACGCGCCCCTGTCTGCTCGATTATCTCATCTATAATTTCGCCTGCCGCACCGCGCCCTATAACCAAATGCACCCCCAACGCCTTTAGGTCTTTTTCCAGTGAGGTCAGGCTATGATGCAGCCACCAATTCGAAGCCCCGCCATAGGGACGGTGGGGTTTGGTTTCATATATATAAAGCGCAATGAGCGGCTGGCCTGTTTTTGCCGCTTGCGATAAAGCCGGATTATCGGCCAGTCTTAAATCGCGGCGAAACCAAACAATGATAGGCGTGTTACGTGTCGCAATTTGCTGCAGCTCTGACATCCATCTCTATCTGTAAAAATAGCTTGCGGAAATATCAAACAGATCGGCCATGACAGATTCCGTTGTCGGCCAACGCCCGGCCCCTTTACCGCGGATTTTGTAAATCTCACCATCCGTAAAGGTAAAGACCGCATGGGCAGCTTCGCCGCGCGCTTGTGCAATAAAATCATCCAAAGGTAATGCTTTAAGCTCAAGAGAGCCTGTCACGGCACCGTCCTGATTTGTACAAATAGAGACACGTTTCATTGCCCCGTTCATATTCGCAGGTTTGACAAAATTTTCTATAGTATCGCGCTCTATATCTTCTAAGGCCATTGTGTGGCCAAAGGCCAAGAGAGATACAAGCCGGATTTTCGCAGCCGCGTCAGCACCGCCAACATCCGCTGTCGGGTCGGCTTCAGCAAAGCCCTTTTCTTGGGCTTCTTTAAGCGCCTCTGCATAGGTTTTACCTGCGCTGATCTCATCGAGCATATAATTTGTCGTCCCGTTAAGTAGGGCTTCGACGCGCGATATGCGCCCAGATTCGCGTAAACACATTTCTAGCACAGGCATGCCCCCGCCTGCCGCGCTGGAAAAAGCCAGCTGGGTTTTTTGGGGTTTGGCATGATCAATAAGGGCTTGTCCGCCTGCTGCAATCGCCTGCTTATTGGCACTAACAATATGTACGCCAGCGCTAAGCATTTCGTGCATATAGCCCAAAGCAGGCTCAATCGGGCCGGATACATCAATAAAAATGTCCGGCTTGGCGGCCTTAATATCATCAAAATCAGTTGTCAGCTCATCCGCCTTATAGCCTTGGTCGATATATTTCTTCTTATTGCGTACCATTATTTTGACGATTTCAAATTTGTCAGGACAGGCCGCTATTCTGCGGTAAACACCCCCGCCGACTATGCCGCATCCCATCATGGCCACGCGCAATTTCTTGACAAAAGGCGGAGCTTTAGGCGCAGATGTTTTAGGGCCTATAGAGGTATAAAGCGGCACGCCTGGACGTCCGATATTAAATGTGACGGACTTGTCTTTGGCAAAGGCCAATGCCTTAGGCTGGATGAGGACACTGGCTTGGGTTTTGGCATCATCCCATGAAATTTCGTCATAGCGTAAAGGCGCGGGTCCGGCTTCTTTTGGATCACGTTCATAAACACCGTCCACGTCTTTGAGCAAAAGCGCCTTAACATCCAATCGGTGGGCAACATAAAGTGCGCTTAAATCTGCTCCGCCTTGGCCCAGCAAGACCGGCCTGTCATCTTCGCCAATGGCAACATATCCGGGCATAACAACAATATCATGTGTTTTTAGATCAGAGCGTAATTGTTCAACATCCAGATCAACCAGCTCGGCCTGTGTAAAATTTCCGCGAGCTTGCAAACCCAGATCGCGCGCCTGACGGACAAAGGCTGGTGCGCCAACCCGTTCTAGAGCCAATGCGAGTAAAGCAGCTGAACGGCGTTCACCTAATTGTAAAAGCTCGGCGAGGTTTTCTGCTTCGCCTTCGGGGCCGATCTGGCGCGCCTCTGCCATAAGCACATCACTTTGATCGCCTTGGGCCGAAGTCACCGCCACAACATTATAACCTTGACGATAATGGCGATAAATTTCACTGGCGGCATTGCTGTAATCGTCCAGCGACCTCAAAACGCTATGGCCAAAATTTAAGACTATGACGGGAACCGGCATGCACTCACCTTAATATGTCTAGCGCCCTTAGGGTTAGAGCGTATCTGAAAGAAAAACTGACTAAGCAGCTGACAGAATAAAGTCAACTCAATCAGTCCGCTAAACATGCGGCGATACCCCACGGTGCGGTTTTTATAAAAGCCTCTATAAATATAGATAGTTTATACCGCAGCGTGCACGCAAGGCCCCCAAATGACCGAAACCGCCCAACGCCTCCCGAAAAAGACAGCCATGATGCGCGGCTTTAAAGGTGTGTGTCCAAATTGCGCCTCAGCACCTTTGTTTAAATCCTATCTTAAAGCTGTGGATGGATGCAGTTCATGCTCAAAACAATGGAGTAAGGTCAGGGCTGATGACGGGCCAGCTTGGGCAACAATGCTGGTTGTTGGGCATTTACTCGCCCCGGTTCTGCACTATCTTATCTTCAAGCCTGATTTGCCATCATGGGCACCTATGGCCATTTTAATGGGCTTGGCACTCGTGCTTTCGCTTATCTTATTACCCCGCATGAAGGGAATATTTATTGCCCTTATCTGGGTGACGAATGCACCAACATCATAAAGACTTGCCGTTTTTAAAGCGCTAAAATCTCCTCTGTCGATTTAACCTCGCAAAACTCGCCGTGAATATTGGCCAAACTAATATCATGTATCGTTTGGGCGGGATAAAGCGTACCGTCCCAACCCCGTCGGTCAAAAGTCGCACAGGCCTGACCTGCTAAGATCACATCAAACCCCAGATTTCCCGCCATACGCACAGAGGTCGAGACACAATGATTTGTCGTTAAGCCGCAGATTACGACATGGTTCAAACCTTGGGATTTTAATATCTCGTCCAAATTCGTACCGATAAAACAACTATTGACGCCCTTGGCAATAACAGCTTCATCGCCGCGGGGTTCAAACCCGTCTATGAAAGCCGCGCCAGGCGCACTGGCTCGTAACGGGCTATTTGGGGTCGTGCTGTGATGACAAATATGAAAAACAGGCCAGTCATGACTGCGCCAATGGGCCAGCAGTTTTTGGCCGTGAGCTTCGGCATCAGGATTATTACGCGCACCGCCCCAATAGGGATCTGATTTAGACAAGGCTTTCTGCCAATCTATCATAATAAGCGCCCTAACGCGCGAGGCGGCTGGCAGTATATGTGTTTCAGTCATGAGGCTTTCAAATGATTGCAGATTAATAGTTTTACTTGACGTTGGGCTTTCTCTAGCCCATATGAGCCCAACTCATCAAGACCGACTGAAGGACAGGCCTTTTGACGTCGGGGCAACCTTGTGAATAAGCAAACGGTGCCAAATCCTGCGACCCCTTACCGGGTTGGAAGATGATACGGCGCCAAGTCGCCGCTATGACTTCCATGCAGATTTGACACATATTATGGAGTGACCAATGCCGCAGGACGTTGAAGTCAAACTCGGTGATAATACCTTGGAGCGCGGATATGTGCTCAAAAATGATATTGTAAAGGGCAGGCTTTACGGCACACCCAACACGCCTGTGATTGTTGTTATGGGCGGCATTTCAGCCTCGCGCTTTATCGCGGATGCAGAAGTGGAAACTGCGCGTAATAATGGGCGGGGTTGGTGGTCAACTCTGGTGCGAGACAGCGGCCCTATAGATACAAACCATTTTCAAGTGTTAGGCATGGATTTCGCCCCCGGCGTAGAGAGCCAGAACCGTCCTGATTCTATTACCACATTTGATCAGGCCGCACGGCTAAAGGCCCTGATAGATTCCTTAAATATAGACAAATTAAGCGCCGTTATAGGCTCGTCTTATGGCGGCATGGTCGGGCTGGCCTTCGCGCAAGCCTATCCAGAGCGCGTCAACAATTTATGTATTATCGGCGCGGCCCATAGGCCTTATCCTATTGGCGTGGCATGGCGGGGCATCCAAAGACGAGCCGTGCGCCTTGGCATAGAGGCCGGACGGCCAAAGGAAGGTATGAAATTGGCGCGCGAGCTGGCCATGACGACCTACCGTACTGCTGAAGAATTTGCCCACCGTTTCGAGTTGGCAGAGACAGCAAGCTCGCCCTCAAAATTCGATATTTGTGATTATCTGGGCTCTCGCGGAGACGCCTTTGCCGAACTTATGGACGCAGAGCGCTTTCTAGCTCTATCGGAATCTATTGATTTACACCGTGTTGAACCTGAAGAGATTAGCACACCGACATTACTGATGAGTGCCATTTCAGACCAGCTTGCCCCCTTAAGTGATATGCGTGAGCTGCGCGATAGGCTGGCGGGACCATCAGAGCTTTATACATTTACCTCACTTTTTGGACATGACGCGTTCTTAAAAGAATATGACGCTATGAGCCCGAAATTAATCGAGTTTTGCAAGGGATTGCTAAAATGACCGATAAACGCACCCAAATCGTTCAAGCCGATATTGGCACGGATAAAAACTATAAGGCTGTTAGCCCACCGCTTTATCTCTCCTCGACCTATGGCTTTAACGGTTTTGAGGATATGGGCCAATATGATTATGGCCGCAGCGGAAATCCTAATCGAGACGCCTTGGGACGGGCAATTTCACAGCTTGAAGGCGGTTATGTATCAGAAACACTTGGCGGTGTTGTGACGGCTTCGGGCATGGCCGCTATTGACCTTGTCACCAATCTTGTGGGCTCAGACGCGCTGATAGTCGCGCCCCATGATTGTTACGGCGGCACGCACCGACTTTTAACCCACCGACACAAACAGGGACGTTTTCGTACAGAATTTGTCGATCAAACCGACCCTGTCGCTCTTAAGGCCGCGCTTGAGAAAAAACCCGCCCTTATTTTAATCGAAACACCGTCAAACCCGCTTATGCGACTGGTTGATATTTCCGCGATTTGCAAGGCCGCACGTAAAATCGGCGCGCTCGTGGCCGTGGATAATACCTTCTTATCGCCTGCCCGCCAAACGCCTCTATCCTTGGGCGCAGATTTTGTCATTCACTCAACGACAAAATATCTCAACGGACATAGTGATGTCGTAGGCGGCTGTATAGTTGCTAAAACGCAAGCCCATACTGAACAACTGGCATGGTGGGCAAATTGTACGGGAGTTACAGGGGCGCCCTTTGATAGTTTTATGACCTTACGCGGAATGCGCACACTGCATGCCCGCATGGATATAGCCGAAGCCAATGCTGTTACTCTGGCAAAGTTCCTAAACACACATAAAGCTGTAGAACATGTTTATTATCCGGGCTTAAAGTCTGACCCTGGTCATAAACTGATGCAAACACAGCAATCAGGCCCGGGGGCAATGCTGTCTTTTGAAATCAAGGGCGGGCGCAATGCTGCCAAGGCCGTATTAGACAACACATCCCTGTTTCAACTGGCGGAAAGTCTGGGCGGGGTTGAGAGCCTGATATGCCATCCCGCGACCATGACCCACCGCGGTATGGAAGCTGATGCGCGCGAAATTGCGGGCATTAAAGACACGCTTATTCGTATCTCTGTTGGTTTGGAGAGCAGCCAAGATTTAATTGATGAACTTCAACAGGTTTTAACGCTCTCATAATGTGAGATATAATCATTGGCATAATTTTGGGCGGGAATATTTAAAGGCTTTGCAGAAGATTTGCATATTTGCGATTTTTTGCTTGTTTAATCGCGGGTTTTTTGTCAAAAGACCCCCGATAAGGAATATAGATAACATATTTATGCAACATCCCAAGCTAAATAAGTCCGAAGACGTCAAAGTCATCGCAAAAGTTGCCAGCCCTGCACAGGCTGACACTTTAGCTATCTCTGTACTCGGTCTTGTCCTTCTTCTTGTGGTGGTGGTGCTCCTGATTAACGGAGCTATGAGCGGGATATAGGTTTTAACGAAAACCCATAACACACCCGCTCCAAACCGAGCGGGTTTTTTTTATGGAACTAGAATGATGAGAAAATGAGTACGTCATGAGCAAACGATCTGATGCAATTGTCAAAGGGCCAAGTCGGGCCGCAGCCCGCGCTATGTTACGCGCTACCGGCATGGATGATGAAAATTTTGAAGGGCCTATGATTGCCCTGTTTAATACATGGACCAATATGGGCCCGTGTAATATGGACCTTGATAAGCTCGCCGTTCCGGTTCGCGCAGGTATTCGCGCTGCGGGCGGAACGCCTGTTGATTTTAATTCTATCGCGGTTTCAGACGGGATCACAATGGGCTCAGAAGGCATGCGTGCAAGCCTCATGAGCCGCGAAGTCATAGCCGACTCAATTGAACTGGCTGTCAAAGGACATTCTCTTGACGGGGTGATTATTCTGGTAGCTTGCGACAAAACGATACCTGCCGCAGGCATGGCTCTGGCCCGTATGAACATTCCCGGTGTTGTGCTTTACGGCGGCTCTATCATGCCCGGCAATCATAAAGGCAAGGACCTTTCTGTCCAAGATGTTTTCGAAGCTGTCGGGGCCTGCGCAGCCGGCATTATTGATGATGCCGAACTCAAAGAAATAGAAAAAGCGGCCTGTCCGGGCGCTGGGGCTTGTGGGGGTCAGTTTACCGCGAACTCTATGGCTATGGCCATGACATTTCTTGGCCTCTCGCCAATGGGAGCCAATGACGTGCCCGCTATATCAGAGGATAAAAATGATAGCGCTTTCAAAGCCGGACAAATCGTTGTGGAGTGCGTAAAAGAAAATCGCCTGCCGCGCGATATTATCACCCATACATCTTTGATGAATGCCGCGATTGCCTTATCGGCGACAGCGGCTTCAACCAATGCTATCTTGCACTTACTTGCTATTGCCTCAGAGGCCGAAATCACAGGCTTTAACATTGATGCCTTTGACGAAATATCGCGCTCAACACCTGTAATTGGGGACCTTAAACCCGGCGGCAAATATATGGCCTATGACCTTTACGCCGCTGGCGGGTCAGGCCTTATCGGACAAAGGCTCGTTGCTGACGGCCGTATTAAAGACAGCCCGACTGTGACTGGGCGTTCGCTGTTTTCTGAAATTTCGGATGCTAAAGAGGCGGAAGGCCAAGATGTGGTACGTCAGTTTAATGATCCGGTTAAATCACGCGGCGGTTACGGTATACTTTACGGCGATATGGCCCCAGAAGGCTGTGTGGTAAAACTGGCTGGACACGGCGCGCTCTTCTTTGAAGGCACAGCCCGTGTCTTCGAGTCAGAAGAAGCCTGTTTCGAGGTTGTGCAAACGGGCGGTATTAAAAAAGGCGATGTTGTCATTATTCGCGGTGAAGGCCCGTGCGGCGGGCCGGGTATGCGCGAAATGCTCGGCGTAACAGCCGCCCTTGTCGGACAAGACTTGGCCGATCATGTCGCCTTAATTACCGATGGCCGCTTTTCGGGGGCAAGCTACGGCTTTGTTATCGGCCATGTCGCACCAGAATCTGCACATGGCGGGCCAATCGCTTTTGTAAAGGACGGCGATAAAATCACTATTGATGTCGAAGCGCGTACGATTAATGTCGATGCCGATCTTAAAGCTCGCGCAAAAGACTGGCAGGCGCCCAAACCTAAATATCCATCTGGCGCTTATGCCAAATATGCTAAACTCGTCGGCAGTGCTTCTAAAGGTGCTGTCACTTCATTCCCATTTGCCAAATAAACTCAGAAGTTAAGGAACACTCTCATGTCATCACTTGATATTTATTACGATAAAGATTGCGATCTCTCGATTATAAAGAAAAAGAAAGTCGCTATTCTTGGCTATGGCTCACAAGGCCGCGCCCATGCACTTAATTTAAACGATAGCGGCGTAGATGTCGTTGTCGGACTGCGTCCAGATAGCGCCACAAACAAGAAGGTCAAAGCTGATGGCCTGAAATGCAAAGCAACAGCCGATGCTGTTAAAGGGGCGGATGTTGTCATGGTGCTCACGCCTGACGAATTACAAGCCAAAATTTACCGCGAAGATATTGAACCTAATATCAAAGACGGCGCCGCATTAGCCTTTGGTCACGGATTTGCCATTCATTACGGACAAATCGCGCCGCGCCGCGATCTTGACGTGATTATGATCGCCCCAAAAGCACCAGGTCATACTGTACGCAATGAATTTGAAAATGGGCGCGGTATTCCAGACCTTATTGCCATCGCGCAAGACGCCAATTCGGGCTTTGCGCTAGAACTGGCCAAGTCTTACGCCTCTGCCATTGGCGGCGGACGCACAGCCATCATTCACACAACTTTCAAAGATGAAACAGAGACAGATTTGTTCGGCGAACAAGCTGTGCTTTGCGGCGGTGTGGTTGAGTTGATTAAAATGGGTTTTGAGACGCTTGTCGAAGCCGGTTATCCAGCCGAGCTTGCCTATTTTGAATGTTTGCACGAAACCAAGCTCATCGTGGATCTGATCTATGAAGGCGGTATCGCGAATATGAATTACTCGATTTCTAATAATGCGGAATACGGGGAATATGTTACAGGCGAAGCGGTTGTAAATGACAGCTCGCGCGAAGCCATGCGCACAGCCCTTAAGAACATTCAAAACGGTGACTATGCCAAATCCTTCATCCAGGAAGGCGCGCTTGGCTATCCATCTATGACAGCCCGTCGCCGGAATATGGAAGCCCACCAAATCGAGCAAATCGGCGGACAGCTTCGCGAAATGATGCCGTGGATTGCCGCGAATAAAATTGTCGACAAAGACAAGAACTAATCTTTCTCGATAAATTTGACCTCAAGGAAAATGTCCATGACCACAGCGACACAATTTGAACGCCAGCAAACGGAAATCCTCGCAAACCGCGAGCCGAAATCTGGGGCACAGCTCTTACTCGAGTCTATAGCGGCCCAAGGCGTGGACACAATCTTTGGCTATCCCGGCGGGGCGATCATGCCTGTCTATGACGTCTTGCCTAAAATCAAGAGCTTAAACCATATCCTATGTCGCCATGAACAAGGATGCGGCATGGCGGCTATTGGATATGCGCGCGCAACTGGCAAGGTCGGAACGGCCTTTGCCACATCTGGCCCCGGCGCAACCAATCTTGTCACCGCTATTGCGGATGCCTATCTTGATAGCGTTCCTGTTGTCTTTGTCACGGGGCAGGTTACATCTGATCTGATGGGAACCGATGCTTTCCAAGAGGTAGATATTTTCGGCATAACCTTGCCGATTGTCAAACATAGCTATATTGCGCGCGACCCGGCAGATATTCCGGGCATGGTAGCCGAGGCTTATTTTATCGCCGCTGAAGGTCGCCCCGGCCCTGTCTTAATCGACCTTCCCAAAGACGTGGCTAACGCCTTAACCACAGACCGTCATAAATGGCGGCCATATCCTAAGGTAAAGCCGGAAATGGGCCAATCAGATTACTTCTCAAAAGCTGAGGGCCTGATCAAAGAAGCCAAGAAACCCCTCTTTTATATTGGCGGCGGTATCGCCCAAGGCGACGGCGTCAAGGAACTGCGCGATCTTGTTGAACGTACAGATATTCCGGTTGTCTCGACCCTTAAAGGGCTGGGTTCCCTGCCCTCTGATCACCCGCAATTTCTGGGTATGTTAGGAATGCACGGGCTGAAAGCGGCCAATTACGCCGTCCAAGAATGTGACCTCTTAATCGTGGCAGGCGCACGTTTTGATGACCGCGCGACAGGCAAGCTCGATACTTTCGCGCCCAATGCCAAAGTCATCCATATGGATATTGATATTGCCGAGATCAATAAGCTACGCCAAACCGATGTCTATCTAGACGGGTCTTTAAAGAAAAATCTGGCAGCTCTTAATCCCGGAAAATCAGACTGCGAGGACTGGCGTAAATTATGCTATGGCCGCCGCACGGAACATGAGTGGGACTATAATGCGCCCGGCAAAGGGGTCTACGCGCCCAAATTATTGCATGATTTGTCGCGCCGCGCCCCCGATAGTGCCATCTTTACCTGTGATGTCGGCCAGCACCAAATGTGGGTCGCCCAGCATTGCTATTTTGATGACCCTAAAGACCACATCACATCTGGTGGTCTGGGGACAATGGGTTTTGGCTTACCCGCGGGTCTTGGAGCGAAACTAGGCGCGCCGGACCGGACCGTGATTACCGTCTCGGGTGACGGCTCCATCATGATGAATATTCAAGAGCTGGCGACATTGTTCCGTTATGACATTCCGCTTAAAATCGTGCTGCTGGATAACTCCGCGCTGGGCATGGTGCGCCAATGGCAGGAAGTGTTTTTCGAAAAGAACTATTCCGAAGTGAACCTTGACGACAATCCCGATTTCGCCCTTGTCGCCAAAGCCTTCCAAATCGACGCCTTTACCGTGAACACACGCGACGAGGTCGATGCAGGTATTGATAAATTGTTGGCTGCTAAAGGCCCGATCTTGATGCATGTCAAAATCGACCCATCTGAAAATGTCTGGCCGCTTGTCCCGCCAGGGCGCTCTAACGCCGATATGATGGAGCGGTAGGGGTGGAGATTATTGATAGGTCTTGGCTTGTAAGAACGTCATTGTTTCTAAATGGAACTTTGTTTGTGACTAGCTTTCAATTCCTGCGAACCTCCCCTCTTTTTCTTCTTTCATACAGTATGATTGGGTTAAATGCCGCAATAGCATTCTCACACCTGAATCTGAAAAAAAAATTCGATTATCTGAAAAAAGAAACAAGCTACTTGAAGTCCAAGTCTAATTTAAGCCCAATCGCAATAACCAAGAATATTTGGTTGATTTATATCGCTGCAATTTATGGTGGGGTTTCATTTTTTGGAATAATAATTACAATGATATTTATACGAATAACTAGACCTGAAATGCTATCACAAATAACAGTCGGTACGTCTATTTTTGTGTCAATGTTCTTTTTTCTTGGCTTCCACGTAGCTCGATCTCATCTGAGATTGACAAAAGAGTATAATAAATTGTTCCAAGGACTTTAAAATGACTGAACTTCAACGCGATAAAACTTTTGAACGGCGCAGTGTCGATGCCTATGCCGATATGATGGAGCGGTAGGGATGTTAAAAAACGCCCTGAATATTTTCGGTTGGTCGACTATTATTTTGGCCATAATTTTATGGCTTCTCAATCTTGGGTTAGGGTTTAACAGCTCAACTATTGGATCAGTCTGGATGAAAATAAGAATTGAGCTGGGCAGTATTTATCAACTGATAAGCCGAATGGCGATTGGCTTATTATGTCTATTTGCTGCGACAAAAATAGAGTCATAAAGGAAAGACAATGACTGAATTACAACGCGATAAAACTTTCGAGCCTTCGGGCATTTCGGGTAAATTGAAAATTGTCCTCCACGATGTGTCGGGCACGCTCATACGTGCGCTCGGCACGATCGAGCGGCGCGGTTATGATTACCGCGATGTCCATTGTACGCAGCGCGTGGATGGTGATTTCGACTTGCTGGTCCATATTGAAGATACGGGCGGGCCGAGCAATCTGGATACGCTGTGCAAACAACTCGAACGACTTTACAACGTCGTCTCAGCCGAAAAAGTGGGACGACGTAAAAGAGCGGAACGGGCCTAGCGGTCATCCCTCATTTCCATAAAATTTAGAAATGAGATTAAAGATGAAAAACCATATAAAAATATTTGATACAACATTGCGCGACGGCGAACAGGCCCCGGGCTTTTCCATGACCTCCGGTCAGAAACTGGCTATGGCCGAAGCCTTAGAAGGCTTAGGCGTGGACGTGATAGAGGCCGGTTTTGCCGCCGCCTCCCCCGGAGATTTCGAGGCGATTAAAACTATCGCCGAAACGGTGAAAGACAGCACAATATGTTCGCTTGCGCGCTGTAATGAAGGCGATATCCGTGCCAGTGGTGAGGCGATTAAACCCGCCCGCTCTGGCCGTATTCATACTTTTATCGCGACCAGCCCGCTGCACCGCGAATTCAAACTGAAAATGTCCAAGGACGAAATTGTGCGCCGTGCGGTAGACGGCATAGAACTGGCCCGCACTTACACAGATGATGTCGAGTTTTCTTGCGAAGACGCGATAAGAACGGAACGCGATTACCTCAAGCGCGTGGTCGAAGCCGCGATTAAAGCCGGCGCCAATACAATCAATATTCCCGATACGGTTGGCTATACCACGCCCGAGGAAATTCAGGATTTATTCCAGTTTTTAACAACTGAAATCGAAGGCGCTGACGAGGCCATTTTCTCGGTGCATTGCCACGATGATCTGGGCTTGGCCGTTGCCAATTCCTTGGCGGCTGTGCGCGGCGGGGCGCGGCAAGTGGAATGTGCGCTAAACGGTATTGGCGAACGCGCAGGAAATTGCGCCACAGAAGAAGTCGTCATGGCGCTAAGCACTCGGAAAGACTTTTTTGGGCTGACCACAAATATAAAAACCGAAGGCATATATGCAGCCTCTAAATTACTGGCGACACTGACGGGTAATCCCGTGCCGCGCAATAAAGCCATTGTCGGTAAAAACGCTTTTGCCCATGAAAGCGGTATTCACCAGCACGGTGTTTTGGCCAACCGCGAAACCTATGAAATCATGAAGCCAGAAGATGTGGGTGTCTCGACAGATAATCTTATTTTAGGCAAACATTCAGGGCGCGCCGCCCTTAAAAGCCGGGCTTCAAAGCTGGGTTTTGAATTATCTGACAATCAGCTGCAATCGGTTTTTGTCGCATTTAAAGAACTAGCTGACGCGAAAAAGGAAGTCTTCGATGCGGACCTTGAAGCCCTTATTTTAGGCGAAGCCGTTGGCACGCAAGGGCCGTGGAAGATAGAATCGCTTTATGTCTCGGCTGGCTCTGATGATAATAGAGAACCCCAAGCCACGATCCGTCTTGTTCATGAAGATGGCCGTGAGCGCGAACAGGTCTCCCAAGCCTCTGGGCCTATGAATGCCGTTTTTGACGCCATATCACAAATCACGGAAACGCCCATGACGCTCGATCATTTCGGCGTGCAATCTGTCTCGGGCGGCAAAGATGCTATGGCCGAGGCCACTGTCCGCGTGTCGACTGAATTTGAAAGTTATCAGGGTCGCGGGGCCAGTACGGATACAGTTCTTGCCAGTGCCCAAGCCTATTTGGACGTCATCAACAGAATTGAAAGGCGCGCAGTGAGGCAAGCCTCTATCGCGGCGCAGCATTAACATGTCTAAAACCCTATTCGATAAAGTCTGGGAACGCCACATTGTCGTGCCTGAAACACCGGATCATCCGGCGACCTTTTATATTGATCTGCACCTCATACATGAGGTGACAACGCCGCAAGCCTTTACCGTACTGCGCGAGCGCGGGCTAAAAGTGCGCCGCCCGGACCGCACACTGGCCACGATTGATCATTCAACACCCACACGCCGAAATGCGGACGGCGCGCCAGCTTATCACACCCAAGCGGCCAAAGATCAGGTGGCAACCTTGCTGGAAAACACCAAAACCCACGGGATTGAAACCCATAGCTGGGAGAGCGAGAACCGCGGTATTGTCCACGTCATGGGCCCAGAGCTGGGCGCAACCCAGCCCGGCATGACGATTGTCTGCGGTGATAGTCATACCAGCACGCACGGCGCTTTTGGCGCGATCGCTTTCGGGATTGGCACCACGCAGGTCAGTCATGTGCTGGCTAACCAATCTCTTTTAATGCGCAAGCCAAAAACTATGGCGATTAATGTCAATGGCAAGCTCGGCAAAGGCGTGACGCCTAAGGATGTGATACTCGCGATCATTGCCAAAATCGGCATTGGCGGCGGGACAGGTTACGCCCTAGAATATCGCGGTAATGTCTTTGAAGAGATGAGCATGCATGGCCGCATGACGGTGTGTAATATGTCTATCGAGGCGGGTGCGCGCTGCGGCATGATCGGCCCTGACCAAACCACATTTGATTATATCAAAGGACGTAAACACGCCCCTGATGTAAAGAGCGGCGCTTTTGAGGCCGCCTGTGAAGACTGGCTGTCATTACGCACAGATGCTGGGGCCGTCTTTGACAAAGAGGTCAATATCAAAGCCGAAGATATCAAACCTATGGTCACTTACGGTACACATCCCGGCATGGGCATCTCAGTAGACAGCCTTATCCCACAAGCTAATAATGAGGCCGATGAAAAGGCCTTAGAATATATGGGGCTAAGCGCAGGTCAGGCAATTTCTGGCACCAAGGTCGATAAAGTCTTTATCGGCTCTTGTACCAATTCGCGCCTCCAAGATCTCCGCGCGGCGGCTTCGATTTTAGACGGTAAGAAAGTCGCACTCACGACCATTATCGTGCCTGGTTCCGGCATCACGAAATATCAGGCAGAAGAAGAAGGTCTGGACAAGATTTTCACGGCGGCGGGCGCAGAATGGCGCGAGGCCGGATGTTCTATGTGTCTGGGAATGAACGGCGATATAGGCGCACCGGGCGATCTCGTTGTCTCAACGTCGAACCGGAATTTCATGGGCCGCCAAGGCCCGGGCGTGCGCACTGTTCTCGCCTCACCTGAAACAGCCGCAGCAACAGCCATAGCTGGTGTGATTACCGACCCGCGAAGCGTGGGGACAACTCTAGAGGAGGTCGGGGCATGAGTTTCGAACCCTTAAACACAGTAACCTCGCGCACGGTCGTGCTGCCTATGACCAATATTGATACGGACCAGATTATGCCGGCTAAGTTTTTGTCAATGACAACAAAGGCAGGACTGGGTGAGCATGTCTTTGCCAATTTACGTTTTGACGCGAACGGTGGGCCAACAGACCATGAATTAAACTCTGAGGCTGGAAAGGCATCGGAAATCCTTGTCGCGGGCCATAATTTTGGCTGCGGCTCATCGCGCGAACATGCCCCTTGGGGCCTAACCGATTACGGCTTTCGTGTCGTGATCAGTTCGGAAATTGCTGATATCTTCCGCAATAACTCCCTTAAGAACGGCCTACTTCCTATCGTGATAGACAAGCGCGCCCATCAATGGCTGCTGGATAATCCGGGCGAGGAAATTACCGTTGATCTTAAGTCTTGCGAAGTACGTCTGCCGCGTAATGGCGGGACGTATAGTTTCGAGGTGGATGCCTTTTCGCGTCACTGCCTGATGGAAGGGGTGGACGAAATGGGCTACCTCCAAAATCAAGACGACGCTATTGCCGCATATGAAAGTTCAAAATGAACATAAATTTCACCTATCTACCCGGAGACGGGATTGGTCCTGAAGTCGGCGAAGCGGCCGTGAATGTTCTCAATGCCGTCGCCAATATATTTGGCCACACTTTGGAGCCTGAATTTCACTTAATCGGCGGGGCTGCGATTGATGAGAAGGGCACGCCCTTGCCAGACGAGACTTATGCCTCTTGTGAGAAAACAGGCGCGATATTACTGGGCGCAGTTGGCGGGCCGAAATGGGATCACCTAAAAGGATCTGATCGCCCTGAATTAGGCTCGTTATTACCTTTGCGTAAAAACCTAAATCTTTATGCCAATATCCGACCCTGCAAACCCTACCCTGCCCTGATTGATCACGCCCCCTTAAAGCGCGAACGTCTTGAGGGCACAGATTTTATTGTCATGCGAGAGCTGACAGGCGGGATTTATTTCGGCCATAAAGGACGCGATAAATTGGGCGCTTATGATGAGTGCCGCTACTCTGAGGCAGAGATTGAACGTATTGCGATCAAGGCTTTTGATCTTGCAATGACGCGCCGCAAAAAAGTCACCAGTGTGGACAAATCTAACGTGCTGGAAACGTCGCGCCTCTGGCGTGAAACAGTCAATAAAATTGCCGTGCGCTATCCAGAAGTTGAACTAGAGCACTTACTGGTCGATGCCATGACCATGCATATGCTCACTAAAGCTCAAAGTTTTGATGTCATCCTGACTGAAAATATGTTCGGTGATATACTCACTGATGAAGCCTCTGTGCTGGCCGGATCGATGGGCGTTATTCCGTCCGCGTCAATTTCGGACGGCAAAGTAGGTATGTATGAACCTATTCACGGCAGCGCGCCCGATATTGCAGGTCAGGGTAAAGCCAATCCTTTGGCGATGATTTTATCAGCAAGCTGGATGCTTAACCTCTCATTTGGCCTGAGCGCAGAAGCCGCCGCGATTGAGAGCGCCATAGAAGCCGCACTGGATAAAGGCGCCGTGACTGGCGATCTCGGCGGCAATCTAACAACCACAGAGGTCGGAGACTGGATAGCCAATCATATCCAAACCAATCATGCCCAAGGTTAATCTCACAGAGCTAAAGGACCGTATCGACAGCGCAGATATTTACGCGCTGGCCAAACGTACACCTTGTCAGATTGCTCCTAAGCTCTCAGCTGAGCATGGGCGGAATATCTGGCTTAAGCGAGAAGATCTCCAAGATGTGTTTTCTTTTAAAATTCGCGGGGCTGCTAACCGTATTTCAGAACTAAGCGCTGAACAAAAAGCCAAAGGTGTGTGCGCCGCAAGTGCGGGAAATCACGCCCAAGGCATGGCCGCCGCCGCCGCGCATTACAAAACCAAAGCCGTTATCTTCATGCCGGTGACAACGCCCATGATTAAGGTCAATGCCGTGCAAGCCAGAGGCGCACAGACCCGCCTTGTCGGGGATAATTATGACGCCGCCTGTGAAGCCGCTCTTGATTATGCCAAGGAAAGCGGGGCGATCTTTATCCATCCCTTTGACGAGCTGTCCGTGATCGCCGGACAAGGCACGGTCGGTAAAGAAATACTCGAGCAAATGCCAAAGCCGCCTGCTGCAATTTATGTCTGCACGGGTGGTGGAGGTTTGGTGTCTGGCATTGGCGCTTGGGTTAAATCTATCTCACCTGAGACTAAAATCATCGCCGTGGAGCCCGAAGGGGCTGCGACACTCCAGACATCTCTGAAGGCCGGAACACCTACCCCGCTTAATAAGGTGGACGGCTTTGCCGACGGGGTCGCGGTTAAGCTGATCGGGACAAATACATTAGATATATGCAAGTCCGTTGTTGACGAATGTATCACTGTCACAAATGACGAGATTTGCGCGGCTGTGAAAGATATTTTTGAGGCCACACGCACAGTTGTGGAACCTGCGGGAGCTGTGGCTCTGGCCGGTGTGATAAAACAAGCCCGCCAAGGCACGGCGCCTGAGGGAGATTGTGTCGTCACTATATCAGGGGCCAATGTCAATTTTGACCGGATCGGTCATATTGTTGAACGCGCTGAACTTGGCGCTGGTGAGGAAATGCTTTTTGCTGCCAGTATTCCGGAACGCCCCGGCGCCTTTTTAAGCTTTATACAGGCCTTGGAAAATAGGGCGGTGACGGAATTTAATTACCGATATGGTGACACTGAAAGTGCCTATGTCCTTGTGGGCATCAAAATCGGGGAAGCGCGCGAACGTGAAGATATAATCACCAGTCTTAACGCGCGCGACATATCCGTTACGGATTTATCGGAAGATCGTCTCGCTAAGCGACATCTACGCCATATGGTCGGCGGTCGTGCCAGCCCGGACATTGATGAGGTGATCTACCGTTTTGAATTTCCCGAACGTCCCGGCGCCCTCACGCAATTTCTGGTAAATCTGGATGCGCGCTGGAATATATCGCTCTTTCATTACCGCAATCACGGGCACTCTACCGGACATGTTTTATGCGGATTTCAAATCCCTAAAAATGATCGGCGGGACCTCGAGGCCAGCCTGTCAAAAATCGGATATCCTATGCAGGCTGAAACCGATAATATCGCTTATGAGTTTTTCTTGAAGGCTTAAATCCACCCTCAGCTTTTGCAGCTGGCGGTAGACAGCACTAAAATCCCAAAACACTCACAAACATATGATCAGGCCATATTGCGAATCTCTCTCATTATGCCTATGTGTAATTATAATAAATTGAGGTCTGATTATGTCTGAAACTATTCATCACCGCGTGCTTATTATCGGCTCTGGCCCGGCAGGTTATACGGCGGCCGTTTACGCCGCGCGTGCTATGTTAGAGCCCGGCATTGTCGCGGGTATGCAGCCGGGCGGGCAATTGACCATTACGACAGAGGTTGAGAACTATCCGGGCTTTCCCGAAATTCAAGGCCCCGAGCTCATGGAGCATTTCAAAACCCATGCTTTGAAATTCGGCACGACCTTTCACGAAGACATGATAACCGATGTCGATTTTACCAAACGCCCTTTCGAGATGAAAGGCGATAGCGGCACGCTTTATACAGCAGATGCTGTCATCATCGCAACGGGCGCGCAAGCCAAATGGCTTGGCCTGCCATCAGAAGATCATTTTCAAGGCTTCGGGGTTTCGGCCTGCGCGACATGTGATGGATTTTTCTATCGCGGTAAGGAAGTTGTTGTTGTGGGCGGCGGCAATACCGCCGTTGAGGAAGCTCTGTTCTTGACGAACTTTGCCTCACGCGTCACGCTCGTGCATCGCCGCGATAGTCTGCGGGCCGAAAAAATTCTCCAAAACCGTCTGTTTAAAAACGAAAAGGTCGAGATTTTGTGGGATACAACGCTGGAAGAAATTTTGGGTGATGAAAACCCGAAATCCGTGACGGCCGTTAAACTCAAAGAGGTCAAAACCGGTAAGGTTTATGACAGGGCTGCTGATGGTGTCTTTATTGCCATTGGTCACAAACCATCAACTGAAGTGTTCAAAGGTCATGTGGACATGAATGATGGCGGGTATATCTTTACAGCACCAGATAGCACGGTCACAAATATTCCCGGTGTCTTTGCTGCCGGTGACGTCACAGACGAGCTTTACCGTCAGGCGGTCACCGCGGCTGGATTTGGCTGTATGAGCGCACTTGAAGCTGAACGCTGGTTGACAGAGCAAGAGGATTTAGCCCAAGCTGCTGAGTAATGGCCGACACAATTGATTGGGATAAATTAAAGACATTTCACGCCGCTGCTGAAACCGGTTCGCTCACAGCTGCAGCCGAAAAACTTCTGATTTCACAATCTGCTGTCAGTCGACAAATCTCTGCCCTTGAAGACAAGCTTAACACGCCACTTTTTCACCGTCACGCACGCGGGCTGACCTTAACCGAGCAAGGCCATATTCTTTACTCGGCTGCCCATGAAATGGCCCATAGGGCCGCCCTTGCCCAAGCCGCCGTCTTGGATAGCCGGAGTAAGCCCCAAGGTGTGCTTAAAATATCAACGCCCATTTCGCTGGGATCAAATTGGCTCACCTCCGTCTTACCGGAATTTCTAACCGCCTATCCTGAAATTGATGTGCAGTTGATTATGGAAGATGAGGAACATGATTTATCAGCCTTTGACGTGGATTGCGCGCTCAGGCCATGGCCGTCCACCCAAGGAGATGTGATCGAACGTAAAATCGGGACAATTTCTCAAAGTGTCTATGCCTCAAACGCCTATCTGGCCAAACACGGGGCCCCGACATCTATTGAGGATCTGGATAACCACAGGATTGTGGCTTTTGGAAATCTGATACCCAACCGCATGCACAGTACAAATTGGTTGCTTAAAACGGGCAGAGATCCCAATAATCCCCGTCGCCCCACCTTATCGGTCAATAATCTGCACGGTATCATGCGGGCCGCCGAAGCCGGTATCGGTATAGCGGGCCTTCCCGATTATATGATCGCCATGTCCCGCCGACTCGTGCGTGTGCTCCCGCAAGTAAAAGGTGAGCCTTTTGATGTCTATTTCGTCTATCCCGAAGAACTGCGCGGTTCTGTTAAAGCCAAGGTTTTTCGCGAATTTTTGCTGCGTATTACCAAAAACTGGTAAAAACATTGCAATTTAAAGCATTTCGAGCCCCTAGCCCTGCATTTATGCATAGCTACACTGCGTGAACATCACTTCTTTTTTATGCAAATATTCTTAAATTAAGATCATCGCAGGACACATCCTCCCCTTTTTGTTCTGTGTTACCGCATTCAATTCCTCCCCGAAGAGAATAGCGAAGACTATAACCGAGCCAGACTATGTCTGGGCTCGGTTTTTTTTAACTTGGATTTAATGAAAACACGCTACTAAGCACAGATAGGATTGTGGGGCCTGTTCTATAATAAAAATTGAAGACTAAATGCCCCCATCAAAGTCCACAGACAAGCTGCAAGAAGCTATTTTGAATTACGGTCCAAAACTGGATCCGGATTTCACAGTTTTCGAAGCTCTCGACTCTGCTTTTGATATTTGTGTAAGCGTCTTGGATGAAAATTTAAAATATACATATATTGGCAAAAACTTTTACAAAGCTATTGGACTTTCCGAAGACGATTTAAAACTCGGTGATACACTTCAACATGGTCATGAAATAATGATCAAAAAAGGCCTGATCACTCAAGACTTCATTGATCAGAACAATCTTAATCCTGAAAAACGTCTTGAGTTGAGTTTAAAAGACGCGCAACGGTCCCAGCTCCTAAATACGAGTTCCGGAGAAACCCACAAAATCACACGTATGCTGTTGCCCGGCAAAAAAATGGTGACTTTAGGGCTTGATGTCACACATATAGTTGAAAAAGAAACCTTGCTTAACCAAGCCTTGGCTGTGGGCGATGCAGCTTTCTGGACGTATAATTTCCAAACGCAACAATATGATATCAACCCCACCATGCAGGCATTTTTAGGCCCTAAAAATCTACAAAACCTATATGATAACGGCATTACGAATACGGTTCACCCAAACGAAATCCATATCGTTGACTCCGCATTAGAAAATTTCCCAAATACTGGTAAGTTTGACATTACTGTGCGCTCTATCAATCATAAGGATAATTATGAGTGGGTGCGTGTTTCGGCTATTGGATCAAAAGACAGTTTAGGTCGCTGGAATAAATTACAGGCATTTGTTAAAAACGTACACAAAGAACGCCTACAAGCCATAGAGCTTGAGAAAGCCAAAGATATAGCGATTGCTGCCTCGCGCGCGAAATCAGAGTTCTTTGCAAATATGAGCCATGAAATCCGTACACCTATGAATGGCATTATCGGGATGACCGAGCTCTTAGCAAAAACGGATATCTCGGATGATCAAGCCGAATATATAAATGTTATCAATAAATCAGCCCAATCTTTACTGTCAGTCATAAATGACATTTTAGATTTTTCTAAAATCGAATCAGGCACTATGAATCTGGATAACCGTCCATTTGATCTACGTGAAACACTTCACCGGGCCATAAATCAGTATATGGGTGATGCCAAGAAAAAGAATTTGAAAGTCTCTTTAAACTATCCGGATCACTTTGAAAAAAACCTTATTGGCGATGAAACATATATCTATCAGCTGATAAAGAACCTGCTGGGCAATGCTATTAAATTTACCCCAAAGGGATTTATCCAGATTGATGTTCTCACCTCAAAGTCCCGACAGAACAGAACTATTTTAACGCTAAAATTCAAAGATACAGGCATCGGTATCCCTGCAGAAAAGATAACATCTATTTTCAATAGAGCGACACAAGTAGATGGAAGCTCGAAAAGAGAACATGGCGGTTTGGGGTTAGGGTTAAGCCTGTCAAAACATATTGTCGAATTAATGTCAGGGCGAATTCAGGTGCAAAGTGAAGTCGGTAAGGGCTCGATCTTTAGTGTCTCTATTCCATTAAAACTGGATAACACCAAAATCGATATGCCGCCAAATGCCCAGAAACAATCTGTGCCTATCGCGCCAGCTCAAAGCCGTGCGCTAGAAACAAATATACAAGAAAAAAGTATACCGGATACAAATATAAACCTAATCAACCCTAATCCCTCTACGCAGAACCGCGGTTTAGAGTCACAAATAGCTGGCCCCAAAGCCACAGAGCAAGAGATGACTGCGGAAAAGGATATCAATAAAAAGCACATTCTTGTCGCTGAAGATTTCCAGCTTAACCGCGAAGTTATTCGCCTCATATTATTGGAAACAAATTATATTCCCACATTCGCGGAAAACGGGGTTATTGCCTTTAAAGAATACAAAAACACCCCTGATAAATACGAACTGGTCGTTATGGATGTCTCCATGCCGATCATGGATGGTTTGG
The DNA here is from genome assembly GCA_964571595.1 of uncultured Caulobacterales bacterium. Taxonomy (GTDB): domain Bacteria; phylum Pseudomonadota; class Alphaproteobacteria; order Caulobacterales; family Maricaulaceae; genus CALCKU01. The sequence continues at coordinate 36,556 of CAZNCJ010000015.1, forward strand.
CTTCAACGCGCGCTATCCGAAGCCACGAAGCTCAAAATAATTTGCCCCGCACACCTATTATAGCCTTGACCGCCCACACATTGCCGCGTGACCAGCAATCCTGCAAAGATGCGGGTATGGACGACTTTTTAGCCAAGCCTGTTGATTTGAAAGCGCTTTTGGAAAAACTGGACACATTCACCCAATCCGATATGGCCCAGAGAAAGAAATTTGCTTAGCTAAGAAACTAAAGGCTTAGTGACAGTTCTCGCAAAACTCCGCAATACGTGCGCAGGCCTGCTCCAATTGCGCCAAGCTCGCAGCATAGGACAGACGGAAAAATGACGGGCTATGAAAGGCCGTCCCCGGGACGAGCGCAACTAAGGCCTCATCTAATAAATGCTCACAAAAATCCAGATCCGTTTTGATTAAAGCGCCGCCAGAAGACCTCTTTCCTAAAACCGATGCACAGGAGGCAAAGACATAAAAAGCCCCTTGGGGTGTCTCGCATGTCAAGCCGGCGTCATTAAGTTTTTCAACCACAAAATCGCGCCTCTTTTTAAAAGCTGCATTGCGCGTTTGAATAAAATCCTGCGGACCTTCTAGGGCTGCAATTGCCGCATATTGGCTTAGAGAGGTCGGATTAGAAGTAGACTGACCCATAATTTTTGCCATGCCCGAGATAAGCCATTCCGGCCCGCCCGCATAGCCAATACGCCATCCCGTCATAGCATAGGATTTAGACACGCCGTTCATGGTGAGCGTACGCCCATATAATTCTGGCGCGATCTGGGCGAGTGTCGTGAATTCAAAATCGTCGTAAATGAGATGCTCATAAATATCATCGGTCAATATCATAATACGGGGATGTTTGATGAGTATATCTGCCAAGGCCCTGAATTCGTCTCGGCTATAGGCCGCACCCGTAGGGTTTGAGGGTGAGTTTAAAATGAGCCAACGCGTGCGCGGTGTTATCGCCTTTGCTAATTGCGCGGGCGTGAGTTTAAATCCGCTTTGCATATCGCACATAATCATTTTGGGCGTTCCGCCACATAATTTCACCATTTCCGGATAAGATACCCAGCAGGGTGTCGGAATGATAACCTCATCATCCTTGTTTAAGCTTGCAAGCAGCGCATTAAACAAGACGGCTTTACCGCCTGGTGAAACATTAATTTGCGACGGTCTATAATCCAGCCCGTTCTCGCGCATAAACTTATTAGAAATCGCCGCCTTTAATTCCGGAATCCCGTCAACATTGGTATAACGTGTCTTGCCTTGTTTTAAGGCCTCAATAGCGGCCAGCTGAATATGCTCAGGCGTATCAAAATCTGACTCTCCCACACTTAGACTTATCACATCTTTACCTGCACTTTTCAGAACACGCGCTTTTTGCGTCACGACAGTTGTGGCCGAAGGCGCGATGCGAGAAAGATTGTCAGACAATTTTTCAAAATTTGCCATAGATTTTACCTTTATCAACTGTCATAGCCAAACCATGAGGGGGTTGAAATGTCTATAAAAGAATTTTGCGCCTTATTGATAGTCTGCATGATTTGGGGACTACATTTTGTTGTCATTAAGCTCATTGTCAATGGAGTCAGCGAGCCCTTATTTTATTCGGCTATGCGTATATCCATAGTCGCGCTTATCCTCATGCCCAAATTAAGATGGCATACAGGTCAAATGCGCCCCCTCCTCATCGCATCACTGGCATATGGTGGACTTAATTACGCTTTCATGTTTCCCGCCCTGCGCCTAACGACTGCTTCCGCGGCGGCCATTACAATTGAGCTTTTTGTACCCTTTTCCATCATCTTATCCATTTTCATCTTTAAGGATAGAATAGGCCTGATACGAGGCGGTGGTATATTACTTGCGCTTTTAGGTGTGGGTATCATTGCCTTGGCTGGCCCACAAGAAGCCGCCGGCCCCTATTTTTGGCTGGGCGTTTTAATGATAGCTGGTGCAGCTATGAGCGAAGCCGTCGGAGCAAATTGTATCAAACTCATCTCTGGTTTAAATCCGCTTCAATTACTGGCTTGGTTTTCGCTAGTCGGCAGTTTCGTGCTCTGGCCTTTATCCTTTATCCTTGAAGATAATCAGTTCGAAGCCTTCTCAGAAGAGAACCGAATAAATTTCTTACTCGGTTTGATTTACTCAGCCTTGCTCGTATCTATTCTCGCACACGGCCTTTATTACTGGCTCTTACAACGCCTACCGATATATGTCGTCGCAACATCCGGCTTACTCACCTCTGTTTTTGGGATGAGCGGTGCTATTATATTGCTCAAAGAGCCCTTCACAGGCACCTTATTTATCGGCGCAGTTTTAACCCTCATGGGTGTTGGATTGATCTTATGGCGCAATAATCGCGCAGGCCCGAAACCTGCAAAGAACATCGCGATCTAATTTTACACTTTGTCGGGTTTATATCAAAACTTGGCGGTTCCAACCCAAGAAATAGGACTTAAACACTTAAGTTTTAGCCAAAAGCCCTTAACTATCCCAAATTTAATCCTAAAGCCTGACTTTCAAGCCCCTTTGTTCTAATACCCCCTCTTGGCCTTAGCCTTGTGAGGCCTTAGGGTAATGTCAAGCACCGGATGGGCCGGTGATTCATTTATAAGAGAACATTCATTTGGTCTTTTCGACTACAGTGCAAGATGCGTTTTCACCCTATCTCGACCCTGAACCCTGGGCCGAATATTTTGACGATTTCGCACGACGTTACACAACGGCCATCATTGTCGCCTTTTGTGTACATCTTATTCTGTTTTTAATAATACAGCCTAATTTCGTCGTACCTGACCTTATTGATGAGCCACCTGAAGCCATTAATGTAGAAATCGTTTCATTCGAACCACCAGCGCCTCCCCCTGCTGCAGAGCCAGAACCAGCACCTGCACCGCCGCCTGAAGTCGTGACACCGGCTATAGCACCCCCGCCAGCTGTGCGACCAAAACCCAAACCAACACCCCCGCCTCGCCCAGTCCCACCGCCGCCACCGCCTGAAGTCGCGCCGGAACCGGAACCTGAACCTGTTTATATACCTCCCCCGCCGCCACCGCCGGAAATTCTCGCCCAAGAACAGATTGTGCCGGAGGCTATACCCGCTCCAAAACCTCTACGCCAGCCTGAACCACTACCTGAGCTTTTTTCAGATCCGAATATTTACTCCCAAGAGCCCCCCGGAGAGTGGCGTCCATATGTGCCGCCCCAAGCAGAGCCTGAACCCGTACCGGAACCGCCGCAGCCTATTATTGAAATTTTTGAGCCTGAGCCTTTGCCGGAACCTTTGCCTGAACCCGAGCCTTTGCCGGAACCTCTGCCTGAACCCGAGCCTTTGCCTGAGCCAGAGCCTGAGCCAGAGCCTTTGCCAGAACCTGAGCCTTTGCCTGAGCCGATTTATTCGCAGGAACCTCCCGGAGAATGGCGACCTTATATACCCCCACAAGCCAAAGAGTTACCCCCTCAACCCGGCGTCGTGGAAGAACTACCAGACCTACCTGAACTTGAAACCCTGCCACCCGTTCCAACGGAGATCATACCCCCTAAAATTATCGAACCGGAAAAACCAATCCCCGTCACACCTGAACCCGTCATAATCGAGCCTGAAATTGTCACGCCCACACCCCCTGAAACTTTACCGCCAGAGGAGACGCCCAAAGAAGAGGAACTCGTAATTACAACTGCGCCGAAAATTCTGGCCTCACCGGACGCCCCCACCACATTGGAAGAAGCGGAAAAAGCTATTCCGCAATCGCAGGCCGCACCAGTACGAACCCTTACCCCCCCGCGCAGACAGGCGGGGCAAGGTCGACCCGCCACGGGCTTAGGCAACCCATCAAGGTCTGGCGGCACTGGCAGTGCCCCGCTCGAGCGGCGTTCTACTAGTGATGCTCTGCCTGGCGGAACACGCCGGCGTACAACGCCCGGTGCGGGTGGTTGGAATTTGGCCAGTCCAGGTGGAACAAATCTTGGGACAGGCTATAAAGGGCTTACCCTTGATATTAGATGCCGCGAAGCGGGTCGCACACATGAAGACTGCCCAGAATATCTCAAGAGGTTTAGCGGTCGGAGTGCAAGCGGGTTTGAGAGCTTCACCCCACACCAAAATTCAGGTTCCAAAGCCCCTGGCAGAAGCGGGACGACAGCCGCAAGCACCAGCAGACGCGGACCTCAAGCGACGAACCCCTGGAATAGTAGTCTGGGCGATAACAGCATTAATGCCGGAGGTCCCTCCACCACGGTCTTGGATGATGCCAATTTTGGCAATGGACCCAACACACAGCCTGCAGGTCAGGGCAGAGCTTTAAGTGATCTGTTCAAAGATGATGTAGACAATCCGTGGGAAGACCAACCTATCCTTCTACCATCGGAGCCTTAGTAAACGCCTATGCGTCCTAAGCGGATTTCGCCAGCCCTTATTCGGATTCGGTAATTTCGGCCTCAACCACGGTTTTGAGGCGCTCTAGTGAAGCATCAAAATCCGTATTGATCTTGGCTTGTCCCAGACGCGCGGTGAGGCGCTGGATGAAAGGGAAACCACCCAGAGCAATTTCCTCGCGCATTAAAACGGAGACGGAGCTTTCATCATCAGTCGGCGTTATCGCAAAGGTTGCCGAGCCTTCCAAACCGTCTATATTTAATATGGTACGGACAAATTCAGGTGGCCTGCTTTCTATGATTTCCTGTATACCTGTGGAGGTTTGCGGGGTTTCAGTTTGCCAAGCCGCCGTTTGCCCAACCCCGTATTCAGCCCCGCCATAAGCAATTTGCAGATCGGGATTATTCACATGCAAGTTAGACCAATGTGTATGTTCGCGCAGGTCGGTAATATAATGAAAGACATCATCCGGCGCAGCATCAATATTTATTGAGCGTTCAGTCGTCTGTTGCGAAGGCATGAAAAAGCCAATGACGCATAAGCCTATAAACAAGAATATTATGGCCCCGGTTATACGTATAAACCATTTCATAATACCACATTATGAATGTTTTTAGCCCAAGAGCAAGACTTTTGAAAACTTACCGTCCAGCGACTATGGCCTGACAATTTCAAACCAGAATTCAGGTTCTTCAATGAGGTTAAAGAAACTGCGGATAGCCAAGGGATTTCCATTAATTTCTGCTACGCCCTCCTTGACCAGCTCACCGAAGCTGGCGGTTTTAAGATTTAACCGGTCTAGGGCCTCACGTGTCAAACGCACGGTCGGCGCCCCGTCTTTTTGCTGGCCCATTCTGTGATGCAGCGTCCCATTACGAATAAGCAAATGCGCCTTCTGGTCCGTATCTGTTATAATGAAATTGACATCCCTATCTTTTTTGGCGGCTTTAGGCCCGTCAAGACGCACGGCTAAAAGGTCAAAATAAATATCCAACGGGATGGCTTTTACCATATCCGGACTTGACGTATTGGTGACTTCGGCTTTTTGCATACCCGTGCGTAATTCCTGCGCACCCGTAAGATAGAAATTTCGCCAAGAACCTGATTCCGCCATATAAGCCATTTGCGCATAAGTTTTGGCCAAAAGGTCGGCAGCCTCTTGATTATCTGGGGCAGCAAAGACCAGCTTGTTTAAGACGGTCGCGACAAAGCGAAATTCCCCTTTGCCGTAATCTTCTCTTGCCTTTTCCAGTATAGCCTCCGCCCCGCCCATATAAGCGACGAATTTTCGCGCCTCTTCGACGGGTGGTAGCGGGTCGAGATTGGCGGGATTGCCGTCAAAATAGCCAAAATAGAGCTGGTATTGCGCCTTGGCGTTATGACTCACCGTGCCGTAATAATCCCGATTGGCAAAACTTTTGGCAATACCGTCTGGTAGATCAAGACGGGCTGGAATTTCGTGCATGGTCAAACCTTGATTTGCCAAACGCACTGTCTGGTCATGTACATAACGATAAAGATCGCGCTGGCCTTGCCAAAATTCCACAATCTCGCCTTGACCCCAAACAGGCCAATGATGAGAGCCAAAGGACACGTCGGTTTTATCACCAAACATATATATCGCTTCATCTATATACCGACTCCATAAACGCCCATCGCGCACCTTGGCTCCGCGCGGCGTATACATATTATGAAATGTGTGATTGATAACTTCGGCCTGACAAAAAGCCTTATATTCCGGCATGTAAAACATAAATTCGGACGGCGCTTCTGATTCAAGCGCTAAAATGATATCCATCTCAATGCCGTCCAGTACAATTTTCTGACCCGTATGTGTTACATCTACATTCGGATAAAGCAGGCCTGGCGTGCCAGTCGAAATCGCTTGACCCAATCCCACGCCTACTTGCTGGGCGGGGTCTTTGGCCAATAAAGACCCAAACATATAGCTGGCCCGCCGCGCCATAGCATTTCCGGCCAGTATGTTTTCACTTATGCTTTCGCGCACAAAACCCGTCGGGGCGGCTAATTGCACACCGGCGTCTAAGTCCTCTTCCGAGATCAAACCCCTCACCCCGCCAAAATGATCAATATGGGAGTGTGTAAAAATAACGGCGCTTACCGCTAATGGGCCGAGCTCGCGGTCGATTAAGGCTTTAGCCCGCTTGGCCGTTTCGCGCGAAATGAGCGGGTCGACAACAATCCATCCCGTTTTTCCGCGAATAAAGGTGATGTTGGAAAGATCAAAACCGCGAACCTGATAAATTCCGTCTACAACCTTATAAAGACCGTGCTTGGCATTAAGCTGGCTTTGACGCCAGAGGCTAGGGTTGACCGTATCAGCAGGTGCGGATTTGAGAAAATCATAGGCAGCGTAATCATAAACGACCTCGCCATTATCTGCAGTTATCGGCTCGGCCTCAAAGCTGGTAATAAACCCACGATCCGCGCGTTCAATATCCGCTTCATCTGAAAAATCGAGAAATCGGCGCACCTTATCATGTGAGGCCTTGACCGTATCGCTGACCTCGACATTGGCGTCGTTTTGAGAGTGGGGCTGTTGCGCCGAACTTGCTGTCGTTCGACCTTCATTTTGACAGGCCCCAAAAAGAGAAAGGCCACATAAAAGGATAAATAAATTTCGTAAGGTCATTTTGCTCTCCCTAAACTGAAAGTCTGCAAACAGAATGACGCATAATTTGTCCATGACACAAGCGTTATTTGCGCTAAAGCTTGGCCGTGTTAAATGAACTGCAAATCAGATGAGGACAAAACATGATTTTTGCAAATAAATCCTACGGATCAGATTCTATGGAAGAGATCACCGGTACAGCACTGATCGGGATTGATTTTCTAGGCTCGCTCTTTTTGTTTCTCATGGGTCTCTTACTGCTCGTGCTTATAGTCTTGTTTTTCATCGATATCCGCCAAACCAAAGACAGTGTAAGACGCAATTATCCCGTAATAGGACGGTTTCGCGGCATGTTCTCAACTTTGGGCGAGTTTTTTCGTCAATATTTCTTTGCCATGGACCGCGAAGAAATGCCGTTTAACCGGGCCGAGCGAGATTGGATTTATGACGTGGCCGAGCACGGTAAAGATACAGCCCCCTTTGGTTCAACCCGCGTTCTAACCCCCGGTACGGCTATATTTGCAAATGGTATGTTTCCAAAACTTGAAGGTGAACATATTCCAAAACCAGGTTTTGTTATCGGACCCAATACGCGCAACCCCTATACCCCCAATAGCTTTTTTAATATCTCCGCCATGAGTTATGGATCATTATCACGGCCCGCCGTATTGGCTTTGTCTCACGGCGCGCAACTCGCAGGGTGTTGGCTCAATACGGGCGAAGGGGGTGTCTCGCCTTATCATGCTGAAGGGGATTGCGATATTATCTTCCAAATGGGAACGGCGAAATTCGGCGTTCGTAATGACGATGCGACCTTAAACACAGAAAAATTAAAGAAGGTCTGCGAAAACCCCAATGTCAAAATGATAGAAATCAAACTCTCGCAAGGGGCTAAACCCGGCAAAGGCGGTATACTCCCTGCGGCCAAAGTCACGCAAGAAATCGCAGAGATACGCGGCATTCCTGTTGGTCAGGCCGCTATATCGCCCAACCGCCATGTCGATGTTAGTAATCCAAGTGAACTGCTGGATCTCATCCATACTGTGCGCGAAACATCAGGTCGTCCTGTGGGCATTAAATTTGTTGTCGGTAATCTGGCCCCGATAAGAGAGCTTATAAAAGAAATAAAAGCCCGCGGGGTTTCTAGCGCTCCGAATTATATGGCCATAGACGGTGGTGACGGCGGCACCGGGGCTGCGCCCTTACCTCTGCTTGATAATGTCGGCCTGACCATTAGAGAGAGCTTGCCTGTGATTGATGATCTCTTACGCGAAGAAGGCCTGCGCGATCATATCGCGCTAATAGCGAGCGGTAAATTAATAACGCCAGCCGAAATGGCATGGGCTTTTTGTGTCGGCGCTGATTTTGTTAATTCCGCGCGGGGCTTTATGTTTGCCCTTGGCTGTATTCAAGCTTTGAAATGTAATGAGAATACCTGCCCGACAGGCATTACCACCCATAATAAACGCCTGCAGCACGGGCTTGACCCGACAAATAAAGCCGTACGCGTCATGAATTATTGTAAAAATATGCGCCAAGAAGTGGAAA
>CAZNCJ010000016.1:0-34418 GCA_964571595.1 uncultured Caulobacterales bacterium
GGCCTGCTAACATGGCTATTGGCGATGAAGCGACAATTGCCGGGTTATTTTTGGCCGATTTTGGGCTTTAGCCTCGTATGCAATATTCTTCTCTTAGTTTCCCCGTTATATATGTTGCAGGTCTATGACCGCATCCTCATATCAGGCTCTCAAGACACATTGATCTGGATAACGGTGATAGCCGTATTCTTGATGTTTATTTACGGCGCGGCTGAAACCGGGCGCAGGCGCATTTGTTCTATGGCTGCCGAAGATCTGGACGCCATGATTTCAGATAAAGTGTTTGAAAATTTTGACAACCATCATGACGCAGCGCCGAACTTGCCAAATGATTTACGCGTTTTGGCGCGTGTACGGGGGCTATTTCAAAACCAGACCATTTTGCCATTTTTTGACTTACCCTTCGCGCCGTTCTTTTTAATCGCCATGTTCATAATCCATCCGATTATCGGGTTCATTGGCGTGGCGGGCGGATTGATCCTGATGATTGTCGCGATTGCTGCAGAATTTTCAACGCGCAACACCAATCAGATCGCAACAGCCGGCAACTCCAAAGCCTTTATGTTAGCAAGCGGGTTGAGCCGTCAACGTTCCGCCATTGTCTCTATGGGGTTAACGAAAAATGCCTTGAAGAAATGGCGGGCTACTAAAAATCAGGTAAAGGATTTCACGCTTAAGGCGGGCGCGCGTGAGAATAGTTTTTCATCCGCGACGCGGGCAGGTCGCCAGACTTTGCAAATCCTGATTTTAGGGGCCGGCGGGGCCTTGGCTATTACCCAGCAAGTTTCTGCTGGTGCGATTGTCGCGGGCTCTATCATTATGTCTCGGGCGCTTGGGCCGATTGATCAATTAGTGGGGAGTTGGCGCAATATAACGGCTGCACGTATGGCGTGGAGCCAACTCGATAAAAGGATAGCAGATGTTGATCATGTTGATGATTACACCCCGCTTCCAAGGCCTGCCGCTTCTGTCGGGCTTGAGCGTTTATGTGTCGCTGTCCCCAAACAAGAAACTGCCCTTATTCGCCCCTTTAGTGTAAATGTGGAAGGGGAGCAGATTATCGCCGTTATGGGGGCGAATGGCTGCGGGAAAAGTACATTATTGCAAACAATTTCCGGTGCGTGGCGTCCTCATTCTGGTGAGGTTTTACTAGGCGGACGTGACTTGCATAAATGGCACGCCGAAGACCGGGGGCAATATATGGAATATGTGCCCCAAAACGTAGAGCTCTTACCGGGGACAGTGGCGGAAAACATTGCCCGTATGAGCGAGGCTGCACCAGAGGAGATTATTCAAGCCGCTCAACGTGTCGGGGCGCATGAAACGATTTTAGCTCTGCCAAAAGGCTATGAGACAGAAATATCCGAAACGGGCGCGAGCGGGCTCTAGGCAGATCAGAAGCAGTTAATAGGACTGGCGCGCGCCTTCTTTGGGGACCCCGTATTGGTAATTTTGGATGAACCTACGGCCAATCTGGACCCAACAAAAGCGCGCGAAATTATTGCCAAATTAAAACAAGCCGCCGAAGCTGGGTGTATTATCATAGCCGCCACGCATGATAATGCGCTGATTGCCGAAACGCGTTCGATTATGCTTATCAAGAAAGGGGGCGTACTGACTGCAGATACAAAAAAATATCTCGCAGCCTCGCAAGAACAGAACCGTCAGGCTAAACTTGCCAGTGTTGTCACTAATATAAACCGCAAGGGTGAAACGTAATGGCTTATAAGCCTCTCAAAGATAAATTGACACGAAATATGGCACTTGCCTGCCTTATTGGGTTTGGCGGCTTTATGGCTTGGGGAAGTGTTGCGCCTCTTGAGGAAGGCATCGCCGCCAGTGGGCAAGTCGTGGTTGAAGATAACCGCCAAGTTGTTCAACATCTTGAGGGCGGTATTGTACGCGAGATAAATGTACGTGAGGGTCAGTTGGTTAATCAAGGTGACATTTAACTGGTTCTCGAAAAGACCGCAGCCTTGTCTAATCGCGACCAAGTCGTCCAAGAGTACGGCGCACGTGCGGCGAGTGTAGCGCGTTTGCGGGCCTTGCAAGAAGGGTCGTCCAAACCGGATTTTTCAGCACTGGACGGGCTCGATTTAGGTGAGGGTGAAAAAGCGAATATTATCCGCCGTGAAAACGAATTATATGATCAGCAAAAAAATGCACTTAATGCCGATATAGCGGTTCTGCAGGCGCGGATTAATGCAGCTGAGCAGACAAAAATTTCACGTACTACCCAAATGAGTATTGCACAAAAGGCCCTAGATGCGGCGGTTAATGAAGGCGAGGTCATTCGGGAGGTCTTCGCCCAGAAGCTTGCGCGTAAGGACCGCGTTACATCAGCTGAACGCCTCGTGGCCAATCTTGAAGGCGATATTGCGCGCCTTCGCAGTGATCGCGATGACGCCCAAGCCGTTATTCTTGATAACCGCGCCCAGATATCACAGGCGAAAGCCCGCGCAGCGCGTGAAATCGCGGAAGACCTACTCGACACAAATGCTAACCTGCTGGCTGCCGAAGAACAATTAAATGCCGCCCAAGATATTTTGAACCGATCAGATATTATCGCGCCAGTGACAGGCGAGGTTCTAAACATGTCCTTTGCGACTATCGGGGCGGTTGTCAGACCTGCGGATGTGATAATGGAAATCGTCCCTGATATTGGAGAGGTTACAGCGGCCGTGCAAATCGCTGCCGTTGACAGATCAAATGTTCAGGAAGGCCAATTGGCGCGTACCCAGTTTACCTCCTATAAGGGCTGGCAAGCGCCGCGCCTCGAAGGTGAAATTATTGATATTAGTGCCGATTTGAAAGTCGATCCAATAACGTCTCTGAGTTACTATGAAGCTAAAGTCAGAGTGCCGAAATCAGAAATCGCGCGCGCTGAAGGTATAGATATTTTACCGGGTATTCCTGTTGATGTTTTTATTTTTTCAGGCAAAAGCCGTACCTTGATGGACTATATTTTTGAACCACTGCGCTCATCACTTTACCGAGGCTTAAGACGCTCTTAAGTTGGGTGCTGAGACAGCTATGGCAATCTTCAAAATGAAATACGGACTTCCTGCAGCGCTATTATTGGCGTTGAGCGTGAGTGCGCCGTCATGGGGGCAAATAGGGGGGCAGTTTGAAAGCGAAGCCTGTATCAGCATTGGAGAGGCCTTTAAGCGTGCCGCAAGTGGTGCGCCGGGTGTGCAAATCGCAACTGCGCGTATTGGAGAGTCTGAGGCTGATTTTAGCGAAGCGGAATCCCTTTTTAGGCCGCGTGTGACTGGCTTTGGTCGCTCGGGTGCGGGTAATACAAGCATTGTAGATACCGGGGTTTCAAACCAGTTAGGTGCGCGGGCGTCGCAGAGATTATTTGATTTTGGCGATGCTAAATATGCGAGGTTAGCGGCTCGCTCTGATATAGAGGCGCGTGAATATGAGGCAGACCGCGAAGCAAATTCTGCCATTGTGCAAACCGCGCTCGCGATTTTACAACTCCAGCAAGTTTCAGCACAGCAAGAATTGACTTATGCACGTCGTAACTTTTTTGCCCAACAATATGAGGCCTCAAATAAGCTGCTCAATGAGGGCGGGGCGACAATAACAGAAATTGCAAATATCGCCTCAAGGCTTGCCGAAACTGATGCGTTTAATCTTGAACTTAAATTTCAGAAAGAGCGCGCAGAAACTGAAATTCAAAGTGATATTCAGTCAAATATTCCGATTTGTGAGCATAAATTAAGTATAGAAAAATTGGTCCCCAATAGCTTATCTATTTTCGCCGAAGGCACAGCGGTTGATACTGCGATAGCGAATAATCCTTCGTTAAAAGCGTTAGAGAAACGAATTGAAAATCTTGATGCCCTGAATGAGCGCCAAAAACGTGATCGCCTACCAGTCTTAGAGGTGGTCGGGACATCTTCATACTCGTCATTTGACGGCTTTGATAATTTCGACTTTAACAATCGTGTGGGCTTGGATGTTTCAGTGCCTTTGATAGGCGGCACGTTTAGGTCGAGTACGCAGCGCGCTTCGGCGAGATTGAATGTCTCTCGCGCGGAGAAGAACCGGGCGGAAAGAGAACTGGAAGAACTCATTAAAATCACACTCAAGCGCATACGTTCATTAGAGGCGCAAATCCCGCAATTAAAAATCATTGAAGAACAGATGTTTGTTCAGTTTGAATCCGCGCAAAGAGAAGAGGTTATTGGAACAAAAACACTGAGCGATATTATTGATATTCGCCTGCAATATGAGCAGGCTGGTTTGCGGCGCATCAATAATGAGTTTGATCTGGAGCGTGAAAAGCTCAATCTTTTGGAGATGACAGGTGTGCTCCAGAAGACATTCGCACCAAGTAGTGCGGCATATAACTTGCCGAACCAAGCTAGGCTCACAGTCTTAAAATTTAGGTTCAATCCAGCAGATAGGGTTTTAATCCGGCTTTCAAAAAGTCAGGACTTCTGACGGGGCGACCACTAGCCGTGATACAGGCGGCTTCGATATCTGCTTTTACAATCAATGTGTCACCACGGTAGCAGGATTGCGTGATGAGTAATCTCGCCCCTTTGAGCTTGTCATAGGTTGTATATATCAAGAGATCATCATCGACGCGGGCAGGGGATTTATACTCAATCGCTATGCCTTTAATGGTAAATGCCATGTCGTGTTCATCCCATAAATTAGCATGGGTAACCCCGATGAGGTTTAAAAAAGAAGAGCGCGCGCGTTCCAAAAAACTGAGATAATTGGCGTGATAGACAACACCTGAAAAATCCGTGTCTTCATAAAAAATATGTACGGGGTATAAATGTGTACGGCCTTCAAATGTGCCCAATATGTTCATTGCTGGCTTTGTTGCGCTCTTGGTCATTTTATCCCGATCACTGGTCATAAAACTATTCACTTTGTTGGATGTTATTCTATCCAGCTCATCCTATCAGGTGTTGAAGATGGCTACAAAGTATTTTGTATAAAGGCTGGGATCGTAGTGATGTTCGTGCTGTGTTTATGAAAGGATTAACCTTCGCGCCATAGGTTTATTCTGTCGGGGTTTAGATCAAAATAAGATGAGAAAGGTGTCTTATGATAAAAGTTGCGCACACAGAATATACACATTGGCCAGAGCGTCCTACTGCGGATGTTCGCCGCGCCTCACAAGCACAATATATGCACGGTATGACCGAAATACTGGAGAGCGAAGGCCCGATGCAGGCTTTGGCCCTGTTCCAGACTTATGCAAAAGCCAGCGGCGTTATGAAAATTGTCGCAAGCGTGCGTAAGCGTTGTGAGAGAGCTTTGCTGGAAGGCGTGAAAGCTGGCCATATCGTGATGGAGCGCGAAGACGATAGTGAAATTGACGGGCCTGAGGATAGTGTGGGGTGGATTGTACGACTGCCTGATCAGACTGCAGTCATACTCCGTAGTCTGGGTGATCGTGGGTTTTCAGAAATCCCGATGAGTGAGCTGGCTGCTCTGGCTTTAGAGATCAGAGCACAAGACGAATTTATGGGGCGCGAGGATATTTACCGTGCCGTGTTGGATCATTACGGATTACAGAAACTGACAGCCCTTGTGCGCAGGCGTTTGGATAAAGTGCTTGAAACTTACTTTTATGTCTAAGACATTTCAGCAGGCTTAAGGGTCAGGTATAATCTCGCCAATACCGGGGCCTGTTGGGCCAATGGGTACATCTTCACAAATGTCTAAAACTTGATTGCCTTGACTATCTTCATAGGTGATTTGCGCTTGTTTGACGACTTTGACTTGTTTTACTTTGCGCTCAATCGGCTCATAAGGCGGGTTATCAATCTGGGTGATGGCAAATTGTATTTTTGTTTCAGCAGGAATAATGACTTGTTTGAGTGCCGAGACAGGCTCGCAGATGATTATGGGGGCTTGATTTATCACGACAGGTGCGGGCAGTGGCTCTGGCGTCGTTTCACACGCGGCTAAGAGAATCGGTAGTGTCAATAATACAGTTAGGTGCTTGATAGTCATGAGATTCTCCTTTTATGCAGAACATTATAGCCCATAATATGGTATAAATGTGACTGCAGCATGAAATTTCACCTCAAAAATCGGGTAAATAGCAGTGATTGCGAGATATAAGTCTATAGTTAAGAATTTGTTTCTAATGCTATCTTACAAGCTGTTAATTGGTAGATAACTGGCATATGGCTTTATATATTAAAACCGAATCTATATGGCGCACACAGAAAGACCGTTATACATGTTAATCGAATTCATGACCCAATCTGCAAGCCTTGCTCCTGCAAGTGCAGGTGATTTTTCTTTTTTCTCATTGTTTTTACGGGCGGACTGGGTTGTTAAGGCCGTTATGATTATTCTGCTTATGGCATCTCTGTGGTCATGGGCCATCGCGATTGAAAAAATCATGACATTTAGATCGCTCAAAAAACGTGCTGAGAATTTTGAGGAAACATTTTGGTCTGGCCGGACATTGGATCAGTTAGAAAGCGGATTGGCGGGGGATGCTAAAGATCCTATGGCGCGCGTTTTTGCTGCGGCTATGCGCGAATGGAATGAAAGCAAAAAGAATCCAAAAAGTGACGCGGCTATCTTATCGACGCGCGAGCGTATAGACCGCGTAATGTCTTTGGTCGTCAACCGCGAAATATCTAAGGCGGAAAGTGGTTTATCGGTCTTGGCCACTGTCGGGTCAGCCTCGGTCTTTATTGGCCTGTTTGGCACAGTTTGGGGTATTATGAATGCCTTTAGGGCCATTGCGGTCTCACAAAACACAAACCTCTCTGTAGTTGCTCCCGGTATTGCAGAAGCCCTCTTTGCGACTGCACTTGGTTTGATCGCCGCTATTCCGGCGGTTATTTTCTATAACAAGTTCTCAAATGACGTAGACAAATATGCGGGTCGTTTGGAAGGTTATGCTGATGAGTTATCGGCTATTTTGTCTCGTAAAATAAGCAAAGGAGCTTAAGTTTTGGGCTTAAGTTTAGGAAATTCAAGGCGTTCTGGTCGCACACGGCGTAATAAGCTTAATGCAGAGATCAATGTCACACCTTTGGTGGATGTGATGTTGGTATTGCTTATCGTCTTTATGATCGCTGCGCCGCTTTTATCTGTAGGTGTTCCGGTGGAGCTTCCCAAGACGGATGCGAAATCCTTACCTTCCAAGCAAGAACCTATCACGATAACTGTGAACCAGGCCGGCGGAATTTTTCTGCAGGACACAGAGGTTGATCTGGATGATCTGGCATCGCGGCTCGTGGCGATTTCTGCTAATGGCTATGATGAGCGTATTTATTTGCGCGCAGATGAAGCAAGTGATTACGGGGCTGTTATGAAAGTTATGGCGCGGGTAAATCAAGCTGGGTTTTCAAATCTCGGATTAGTGACGGACCCGATACAACAATAGTTTTATGATGTACGGTTTACCGATATCCCTTATTTTGCATGGCAGCATCATTTTTGCCGGTTTGTTCGTGTTTTCTAAAAATATCCCGCCAGTAGCGGAAGGTAAAATTATTCCGGTCGAGATTATTTCTGTGGCTGAGGAAACAAATATTAGTGCGGCGATAAAGGCTAAAACGCCAGAACAGATCAAAGAGGCTGAAGAGCCATTAGAGCTTGAAACGCCGTTAGAAAACGCGCAGGAAAAAGGCCCTGAAGATCAGTTAAAACAGGCGGAGCCTTTACCGGTAAAGACTGCCGAGGCCGCACTTCCAACCCCGTTAGATGATAAAATTGATCAGGAGACGGAAGAGGTTCCAGATGAGGAGGGGGAGGACGCGCCAGAGGCGCCTGCGTTTAATCTAAATGATATTGCCAGCCTTATTGACCATTCTCGTCAGTCTCAGCCAGAAAAAAATCAACAAGTCGCCCTTGAATCAGAGAAAAACCGTTATGCCTTTGCCAAGGTTGCACGCGCAGGTGCGGGTTTGGGAACGAAGTTGACCTCTAGCGAGGTGGATGCATTACGGTCGCGTATGTATCAGTGCTGGCGTATTTCCGCGGACGCGGTAAATCCTGAAGAGTTGCATGTTAGAGTGCGGGTTCTGCTGAATGAAAACGGAACTGTTAAAGATGCCTCTCTCTTGGATAAAGTGCGCATTAATACCTCACGGAATGAATATTTAAAAATAGCCGCCCAAAGGGCCTTACGGGCTGTTTCAAAATGTGCACCATATGATTTTTTACCTGCTGAAAAATATGGTGTTTGGAAGGATATGGAATTAAGTTTCCGTCCAGATGTATAAACTCAAGTGGCTTATGGCCCTTTAAAGGAAACTATGTTGCAACGTATTTTTACCTATATCATTGTGTTTCTGACAGCGTTCATTGCGTTCAATCCGACGCAGGCACAGGCGCAGTTACAAGTCGATATCACAAAGGGTAATCTTGATCCGACACCCATCGCTATTCCTGAATTTATAACAACTGATGCACGTGTCGCCCAAATCGGTAAGGACTTAGCAGGTGTTGTTAGGGCGGATCTGGAACGATCCGGTCTGTTTAAAGCGCTTGATCCGGCCTCATTTATCGAACGCCAATCCGACATAAATTATCAACCCACATTCGCCGATTGGCGCGTTATCAAAGCAGAAGCTCTTGTCTCAGGCCGTATTGTCATGGAATCAGACCAGCGCTTGCGTGTGGAATTTCGTTTGTGGGATGTATTTGCTGGCCAGCAATTAGCGGGACTGCGATTTGCGACCACAACAGATAATTGGCGTCGTATCGCACATAAGGTTTCCGATGCGATCTATGAAAAACTGACAGGAGAGGCGGGCTATTTTGATAGCCGTATAGTCTTTATTGATGAAACTGGCCCCAAGACTGATCGCCGCAAGCGTCTGGCTATTATGGATCAGGACGGGGCCAATGCTCAAATGCTGTTATCTGGTTCGCGGACAGTTATAACGCCGCGCTTCTCGCCAAACGCCCAAAAAATCACTTTCATGTCTTATGAGAGTGCTGTGCCTCAGGTTTATTTGCTGGATATTGAAACAGGACGACGTGAAATTTTGGGTAACTTCCCCGGGATGACATTTGCGCCGCATTTCTCGCCTAATGGTGATAAGGTGATCATGACTTTGTCGCGAAGAGGCAATAGCGATATATATGTTATGGATTTATCTTCGAGATCGACAACACGTTTAACAACAGACCCAGCCATTGATGTCTCGGCAAGTTACGAGCCGTCAGGTCGTGAGATCGTCTTTAATTCTGATCGTGGCGGCTCTCCGCAGCTTTACACCATGAAAGCTGATGGCAGTGGTGTAAAACGTATTAGCTTTGGTAAAGGAAGATATTCGGCCCCTGTTTGGTCTCCGCGGGGCGATCTCATCGCTTTCGTGAAGAGTCTGAACGGTCAATTTTCAATTGGCGTTATGAAAACCGACGGGTCGGGTGAACGTATTTTAACAACCAGCTATCTGGATGAAGCCCCGACTTGGTCTCCAAACGGACGGGTTATTTTATTTAGCCGTGAATCTCGGGGTAGAAATGCCAATAATGAAGTGTGGTCAATTGATCTCTCAGGGCGGAACTTACGTAAAATGCCAACGCCCGGATCAGCCTCTGATCCCGCTTGGTCCCCAATTTTGCCCTAATTTTGTCTTATTCGACAAATATTTCTACTTATTGTCTTATTAAGTTTGCTCTCACGACATGGTGAGCATTTTTTGGCTTGATTGAAGGCGCATGGGGTAGTTTACTACTCCTGAAAAAGTATAAATATAAAAATGAGGTATTATATGAGACTCAAAACCCTAGCAGTGACACTATCAATCATCTCTCTAAGCGCCTGTGCGTCAACGCCTGAACCCGTTGTGGAGCCCGTTGTGGCGCAAGCTCCGCAAGCTGAAACAACGCCAGAACCTGTATTTGTACAAGCCGCGCCTGTAGAGCGTGTAACGCAGGCACCAATTGTTGCACCCGTTAGCAATGTAAATATTCCCGTAGCAGGCTCTGAGGCCGACTTTGCCTATCAAGCCGGCGATGACCGCGTTTATTTTGACTATAATAGATATGACTTAAACTCTCAGGCGCGCAGTACGCTTACCAAGCAAGCAGACTGGCTCAAGCAATATGACCGGGTCAGAGTTGTTGTGGAAGGTAATGCAGATGAGCGCGGAACACGTGAGTATAATCTGGCATTAGGCGCACGTCGTGCAAATAGCGTTAAGGACTATCTCGTCAGTCTTGGGGTTAAGCCCAATCGTCTGATTACAGTATCTTACGGAAAAGAGCGTCCGATTGATGGCCGCTCGAGTGAAGATGGATGGGCGCGCAATCGTAATAGCTATACAAACCTTGTCTCCGGGACGATTGGGTAAGTACTCAACCGATAAAACGGAGCTGTAGATAATGGGCGAGGTTATGTGTTTGTTAACCGCCTTTTAATGCAATCCGCCCTATTTTCACCATTATAGTCAGGCTAAACAGATGAGATGTCTGTAGTCTGACTTTTTATTTGGTGTATATTGGAGACCTTATGCGCGTATTTGCTTTATTCCTAACAACGACATCTTTTTTGGTGGCGAGTCCAGTTTACGCTCAAAGTAAAAAAGAGCTTGCAGCTCAAAACCTGGCACTTGGTGAGCGCATAGATGTTTTAGAAAGTCGCTTATTAACCGGAGATCCTGCCGCAGAGCGCCTTATGCAACGCATGGACGGTCTTGAAACCTCGATACGAAACTTAACAGGCGAGGTGGAGCGTTTGCGCTATGAGAGAGATAGCCTTGGCTCTGAAAACACAGCCCTACAAGAAGATTTAAGCGCCTTACAAGAACTTGCAGACCGCATGAAAATTCATTTGGACGCAGTTGATCTTGTCAATGCAGAACAAGCGTCTAGAACGGCGAGCCGCACTTATGGTGGCACGCAAAGTTATAGCGGCGCAATAGTCGGAGGCGGGGTGACATCCACGCCTTCATATTCGACTTCACCGACATATTCAGATAGCTATACACAGTATTCTGGCGGAGAAACGACGCAGCTGAGTGGTGTTCCGAGTGCGCCTGTATTTCGTGAGTCTACAATTGCTGTTCAGCAGTCCTATACGGACCTCTCGGAATTACCTACGTCAGGCAAGCAAAAGTTGGCGGAAGGGGATTTCGCGGGAGCGCAAACCGCTTTTAAACAATATTTGGAGTTTAACCCCGAAGCACCTGATATAGGCGAGGTGAGTTTTTGGCTGGGTGAGACATATTATGTACGCGGCGGATATACGGATGCGGCTGATGCTTATATCACGTCTATGCGGAAAGATCCCTCAGGCCTCAAAGCGCCCGACGCTATGATAAAATTGGCGGCCTCGCTTAACCAGCTTGGTAATCAAAAAGAGGCCTGTCAGACATTGGCGAGTTTTCCTTCGCAATTTCCAAGTGCTAATGAGGCCCTGCGCGATAAGGTGCGGGTCGAAAACACCCGTGCCGGATGCTAACTCAAGATCTTAGTGCTTATTTAAATCAGAGGCTTGTGTCTTTATGCCCTGATAAAGGGGCGAGTGAAGGTTTTGCGATTGCATATTCTGGAGGCGGGGACAGTACGGCGCTTTTACATGCTCTCAAAGATCATCCTGCCTTAAAATTAGTTCTCATTGTGGACCACGGCCTGCGTAAAGCCTCAGCGCATGAAGCTGCACAAGCCCAAAGCTATGCAAAGTCTCTGGGGCTGGATGCCCGTATTCTCAAATGGAAAACTCCCAAAGGCTTGAAAACAGGTTTGCAAGAAAAGGCCCGCAAGGCCCGTTACGGCCTTATCGGACAGGCATGTCGCGCTGCAAATATAGCCTATTTGCTGACGGGGCATACGCAGGATGATCAGGCCGAAACGGCCTTTATGCGCTATGAACGCAAAACGGATTGGCGCGGCGCTGCCGTCATGGCGCCTGTTTCGCGTCATAGTTTGTGGCCAGAGCTTGCAAATATCTCTCTTATCAGGCCTATGCTGGATATATCCCGACAGAGTTTGCGAGATCATAACCGCGCCCATAACTGCCCCTATATAGATGACCCTTCCAATGAAAATGCGGCTTTTACGCGTATAGCCGCAAGGCAATATCTTAAAACGCGTCCAGATATGAAATCCATATTATTGGAACCTGTGGCAGATCTACGCAAAGCGATTAATCTTGAGAAAGATATGATGCGCGAATGGGTGGAAACACATTTGAATATAAATCCAAACGGATATGTGAGCTTTTCTGTATTGCCGCCCAATAGGCTGCTTTATCTGCTTTTGTTGTGTGTGAGTGGTCAGGCCGACCATATATCGCGTGATAAAATATCACGTTTAAAAAGCCTCATGAGGTCTCAAGATTTTTCGGGTGCGACTTTGGGTGGGTGTCGCATAATAAGAGAGGGCGAAGAATATTTTATTTTTCGGGATATGCGTTTTTCGCCGCGCTTGATTATAAAACACGGTGTACCCATTGAAAGGGATGTAAAACCTTATGATCCGTTCGCTTTTTGCGCAATGGGTCAGGGGGAACGCTGGATTTGGGATAATCGCTTTTTAGTCAGAGCCACGCATGCTGAATGGCAAACTATAGCCATATGCGCTTTGCCATATGTCGTGGAGGAATTTACCCAGACCCCATATTTTAAAAGATTGAAAAAGGACTTGCGGAAACAATTGGATATGAGCTCTTTGCCTACCAATGTAAGGTCATCTCTGCCTCTACATTATCACAGCTCGGGTAAAATTTTGGCATTTGGAGATGTTGAAGAACCTGATTTCGTTTTTAAATCTCTATTGTCCCAGCGCCTCACGGACATGTTATTCGTCTAGAGCTGGATAAAGATTTATTATTTATGTGAGAGGGGCTTACCTTTTGTATAGGTATTACCTATATAGTAAAAGAAATCTCTGACGCCCGAATTTGGAATAAGACTATGAATATATCTATGCGCAACCTCGCTATTTGGACCCTTATCGTAACAATGTTTCTTGTTATGATCTCTGTGTCGCAAAATTCACTACAGCCGACGCAAAACAGCGTGATGACTTATTCCGAATTGACTAAAGAAGTGCAGGGCGGGGCAATTACATCTGCTGAAATCGATTCTGATAGCGGTGTTATAGTGGGTAAATTGTCTAATGGTGATCCGTTTCGGGTTGTTGGCGCGCGCTATAGCGATAAGCCAGCAGAACTGTTTGAAGAAGGAAATGTTCCTTATTCATTTAAAGAATTAAAGCGCACAAGCCCACTGGTAAATATTCTGGGTAGTTTGATCCCGATGATTTTGATAATCGGCATTGCCTTGCTCTTTATGCGCTCTATGCAGTCTGGCGGGCGTGGCGGCGCCATGAGTTTCGGCAAATCCCGCGCGAAATTACTCACCGAAACCCAAGGTAAAGTCACATTTGACGATGTAGCTGGCGTACAAAGCGCCAAGGAAGATCTCAAGGAAGTGGTTGAGTTCTTACAAGACCCGACAAAGTTTACACGCTTAGGCGCTAAAATCCCGACGGGGGCTTTGCTGATAGGCCCTCCGGGAACAGGTAAAACCTTGCTGGCGCGTGCCATTGCTGGCGAGGCAGGTGTACCGTTCTTTACGATTTCTGGTTCCGATTTTGTTGAAATGTTTGTCGGTGTCGGGGCTTCACGCGTGCGTGATATGTTTGCGGATGCGCGTAAAAATGCCCCTTGTATCATCTTTATTGACGAGATTGATGCCGTTGGACGCCACCGCGGTGTTGGGACATCTGGTGGCCATGAGGAACGCGAACAGACCTTAAACCAGCTCCTAGTCGAGATGGACGGCTTTGACGGCAAAGAAGGTATTATCATTATTGCGGCTACGAACCGTCCTGATGTTCTGGACAAAGCGCTTTTGCGTCCGGGGCGTTTTGACCGTCAGATTGAAGTCCCATATCCTGATATTCAGGGCCGTGAGAAAATTCTTGAAGTTCATATGCGCAGCAAGCCTATTGGGGCAGATGTAGATGTGCAATATATTGCCCGTGGCACGCCCGGTTTTTCCGGTGCTGATCTGGCAAATCTGGTCAATGAAGCCGCGCTTTTATCTGCGCGCCGCAATAAGCTGAAAATCACTTCGCGCGAATTTGAAGATGCGCGGGACAAGGTCATGATGGGTGCTGAGCGCCGTACCTTGGCAATGTCAGACGAAGAGAAAGCAATGACGGCCTATCACGAAGCCGGACATGCCATTGTCGGCTTGAATATGGAGGGCTCTCTGCCAATCCATAAAGCGACGATTATTCCGCGCGGTCGGGCATTAGGCATGGTGCAATATATGCCGGAACGTGATCAGATTTCGCAAAGCCGTCAAGAAATGATAGCCCGTATGGCTATGGCTATGGGTGGACGGGCCGCTGAAGAAATTAAATTCGGATATGATAAAGTCACCTCTGGGGCCAGTTCAGATATTGAACAAGTCACGCGTATCGCAACAGCTATGGTCACAGAATGGGGCTTGTCTGATGAGATAGGACCGATTGCTTATAAAAACACAGATCAACAGAGCTTCCATCCCGGTATTGGTAGAGGCTCGTCTATATCCCCGGAAACGGCGAAACTGATCGAGTCGGAGATTAAGCGGTTTGTCACAGACGCCCATGATACGGCGACAAAAATTCTGAAAAAGAAAAAGAAAGATTGGGTCGCTTTGGCCGAGGCCTTACTGGAATATGAAACCTTATCCGGTGATGAGATTACAGTACTGCTCTCTGACGGTATCAAGCCTAAGCGCCCGGATGCTGCAAACAAGCCTACGGTCTCTGCTGTACCCAAGACTGGCAAGCCCCGCCCGATCGGAGATACGCAGCCTGAGGCCTAACCTCGTTTCTCGCAGGCTCTTGGCTCGGTTTGGCAGTTCCTATGTTTAAACGTCCAAAAGTCATGGGCATTTTAAATGTCACCCCCGATAGTTTTTCTGACGGGGGAAGATATGACACGCTCGATTTGGCCGTTAAGCAGGGCTTGGAACTCATAGATGCTGGCGCGGATATTCTAGATATTGGAGGAGAGAGTACGCGCCCCGGAGCAGAGCAAATCAGCGTCAAGGAAGAAGTACGCCGAACCGTACCTGTTATAATAGAGTTGCGTGATGCGACGCGGGATTTTGATATAGGCCCGGTCATTTCCATTGATACGCGTAAGCCCGAAGTCGCTGAAGCGGCGGTGCTGGCAGGGGCGGACATCTGGAATGATGTTTCAGCCCTGACCTTTGATAAGCGATCAGAAGCGGTAGCCGCTGATCTGGCCTGTCCTCTTATTTTAATGCACGCCCAAGGCAGCCCTGAAAATATGCAGGATAACCCCTTATATGAGCATACGGTAAGCGAGATAAAGGATTGGCTGTCAAAGCGTATTGATGCGTGTGAATTTGCGGGTATCGAGCGCGATATGATTACGATCGACCCCGGTATCGGGTTTGGCAAACGTCAAGAAGACAATCTTGCTATTTTCAATCAGCTCGGCAGTTTTAAAGATTTGGGATGTCCGCTCCTCATGGGAGCATCACGTAAGAGCTTTATAGGCCGCATAGATGGTAGCGCGGCCGATGACCGCCTCGGAGGCTCGATTGCCGCCGCGCTCTGGTCAGCACAAGCCGGGGCCTCTATACTTCGCGTACATGATGTGTCTGAGACAGTTCAGGCCTTGAAAGTATGGGAGGCGATAGAGATTGGTGGATAAACCCGCAACAGGCCGAGTCCTTATCATTGCAGGCTCCGATAGCTCCGGCGGTGCTGGATTGCAGGCCGATATAAAAACATGTGCGGCCTTTGGCGCGTATGCCATGACGGCGGTTACGGCCATCACCGTGCAAAACACGCAGGGCGTGGAGCAAGTCGAACTTATGTCGCCTGATCTGGTGCGAGCACAAATTCGGGCCTGCCTCTCTGATATAGGCGCTGATATTATCAAGATCGGTATGTTGGGCAATAAAGCCATTATAGAGGCAGTAGCAGATGAAATAGAAGACAACGAGGCCTTCATTGTGCTTGATCCTGTTATGGTCGCAACCTCTGGCGATGCGCTTCTGAGCGATGACGCTGTTGATGTGTTGAAGTCTCGTCTTATCCCTGTGGTAGATGTGTTGACCCCGAATGTGCCCGAGGCGAAAATTTTGACGGGACGCGATATTGAAGATGTCGATAGTCTGACTGAGGCAGGGCAAGACTTGCTCAAAATGGGGCTTTATGCAGTCTTGATGAAAGGCGGGCACCTGGAAGGCAATACGGTTGTTGATGTTCTGGTTACTGAAGAAGGGGCGAATATGATGAGCGGCCCTCGTATTAGAACGCGCCATACGCACGGCACGGGCTGTACCTTGGCCAGCGCACTTGCAGCAGGGCTGGCTTTAGATACACCACTTGAGGAAGCCGTGTTATCCGCGCGAGAATTTGTCTATGAAGCCATCCGAAGAGCCCCTAAGCTGGGCCAAGGAAACGGGCCGCTTAATCACGGGCTTCTTAGCTTGGGTGACGAAGCGCAAAGTTCTGATACGCAGAACGCGTCAAACCCATTTTCAGTTTTGAAAGATTTGTAATTAGACCGTCTTTGCTTTGGGTTCAGGTCCCATTCTCGCAATGATCACGCCCAGCACAATAATCCCGAGGGCAAGGGCGATACGCCATGTAATGATCTCGCCTAATAACAGCACGCCAAATATGACGGAGGCGGCAGGGACAAAATAATTGACCTTGGCAATATAGGTCGGCCCTGTCTGGTCTATCACCCAGATAAACAGCAAGAAGGCGATAGCCGTGCTGACAACGCCCAAAACTGTGACAGCGATAAGGGCGTTTATGGGCGGGAAAGATTCGGGGATGCCTGTATAAAAACCAAAGGCCAAGGCTGTGAGACTGCCGGAGATCATCATGATTGTGGAACCGACACTGGCAGAAGTTTCAGGCGCTCGCTTAGCGATAATGGTTCCGCCAGAATAAGAGATGGCGGCGAGTAGTACGATTAATTGTGAGGCCCAGTTTTCTATGAGATTAAAGCTGAAATCATCAGGTAAGAACAAGATGATAATGCCGATAAAACCAATGATAAATCCGATGAATTTGATAAAGCTCAGGCGTTCATCTGTGAAGAAATGTGCCATTAATATTGTAATGAGCGGGCTTGCGCCGACAATGATAGCCGATAGGCCGCTATCAATTTTTACTTGTCCCAGTGCAATCAGATAAAAGGGTAAGGACCCGCCGAATATGCCTAAAAGCCCATACCAGAGCCATCTGCTATCACCGAATTTTGGAAATTTTTCCCCGCGAAAATATGTCCAGCCTATCATAAAAAGGCCGCCAATGCACAGGCGGTAAATTACTATCCATATCGGAGATATATAATCCACCGCATAGCCAACAAGCGTAAAAGCGCTGCCCCATATCACAATCAATGCAAGCGAAGCCACCCAGAGTGTGACTTGGTTTTGCGGTTGAGAATCAGAAAGACTTTGCGACATGAATGTCCTTGGCAATCTTAATCGATAAGGTCAATGACTAGAAGAATAATCTGGCATTCTCTTGCTTTTGATAAAAATACACGCCAACATAAATTCAGCAGGAGAGTATATGGTCAGAGCGTTACGCATTTTATTTTGGATTGGGTTTCTCACTCTAGCGGCTTGTAGTTCTCAAAACACAGAAGCTCCTCAAAAAATGACCGGGGATAATCTGGCCGCTCTTATTCAAAAATTTGATGAAGACGCTAAGGTCAATAAGAACATGGTGAGCTTTAAAGTCAAAGAACGGGACGTTGTTCTCGTTTATGACCCAAAGGCGGACCGGATGCGTTTGCTCTCACCTATCGCGCCGCGCACAATCGCAACGGAAGATGTTTTGGCCCGCATGATGCAGGCAAATTACGACGCGGTTCTGGATGCGCGCTACGCCTTAGCAAATGATATTGTCTGGTCTGTATTTATTCACCCCCTGAGCTCGCTTACGCAGAAAGATTTTCTCTCGGCTGTTGCCCAGATCGTGACAGCCGCGGAAACCTTCGGTACGAGCTATACATCAGGGGCGATTATATTTGGCGGCGGGGATACGAACAGCATCCATAAAGACCTTCTAAAATCTCTAGAGAAGGCGACTAATCCTAATCAGGATATTTAGAGCTAGACCTTAAAAGGGTCGCGCATCAATATAACGTCTTCGCGCTCTGGCGATGTGGAAACCATAGAAACAGGGCAACCGATTAATTCTTCAACACGGCGGACATATTTTACCGCTTCTGCCGGAAGATCAGCCCATGAGCGCGCTCCGCGCGTTGATCCCTGCCATCCGGGCAGGCTTTCATAAATAGGTTTTACAGCCGCTTGATTGGCAGCACCCGCTGGTAGTCGGCGCAGAATTTTCCCACCTAATTTATATCCCGTACAAATATTAAGTTCTGCAAGACCGTCCAGTACATCAAGCTTGGTCAAGGCTATGCCTGTAATCCCGCCCGTTATAATCGCTTGTTTCACCATGACCGCATCAAACCATCCGCAGCGACGTTGACGCCCTGTAACTGTTCCAAACTCATGTCCGCGCTCACCCAAGCGGTGTCCAATGTCGTCAAATAATTCCGTTGGGAAGGGGCCTTCACCTACGCGGGTTGTATAGGCTTTTGTAATACCCAATATGTAGTTAAGAGAGCCAGGTCCCATGCCCGAGCCGGCTGCACCTTGTCCGGCCACAGTGTTAGAGCTTGTCACAAAGGGATAAGTGCCGTGATCAATATCGAGCATAGCCCCTTGTGCGCCTTCAAATAATATCCGCTTATCACCGCGTGAAGCTTCATCAAGCACGTGCCAGACGGGTGCCATAAAAGGTAGAATGTCGGGTGCGATATCCATGAGCTTCTTATAGAGCTCTTCGGCATCTGTTTCTGGCTTTCCCAGACCTCTGCGCAGGGCATTGTGGTGATGGAGCAGGTTTTTAACGCGCGCCAGAAGGTGCTCTTCATCAGCCAAGTCACAAACCCGTATCGCGCGGCGAGCGACCTTGTCTTCATAGGCGGGGCCAATGCCGCGTTTTGTCGTACCGATCTTCACACCGTCTTCGCGATTTTCGCGAATACCGTCTAGTTCAGAATGTATGGGTAATATAAGAGCCGCAGATTCAGATATTTTAAGATCGTCTGGTGTAACTTTGACGCCCTGTTCTTTAATGCGTTCTACCTCGGATAAGAAGGCCCAAGGATCAAGCACAACACCATTCCCGATAACGGAGAGCTTACCACCGCGTACAACGCCTGAAGGCAACAGGCTGAGCTTGTAGGTGACCCCGTCAATAACGAGTGTATGTCCCGCATTATGGCCTCCTTGAAAGCGGACAACAACGTCTGCGCGGCTAGAGAGCCAATCGACAATTTTGCCTTTTCCTTCATCTCCCCACTGAGACCCGACAACAACGACATTACCCATAATTTTCACCATAAATAAGGCGCAAGGCTTACACCTTGCGCCTAAAGAATCTTATTCTTAGACTTTTTTAGTCTTTAACGAGGTTTGCTTAAAAATGCGAGTACATTTTAACAAGAATTAAATTTGAACTGCGTCGACGATTTTGACCTGATCAATATTGGCAATTTGCGCACATACTGAGTGAGAGGGTTGCTCGTCAATTGATACGAGGCAAACGGCTTCGCCGCCTTGTTCCATACGTCCCATAGAAAAGGTCGCGATGTTAATATTGGCATCACCAAGAAGATTGCCCAATTTGCCGACAAATCCCGGACGGTCATCATTGCGAATATAGAGCATGTTTTCTGAAAAAGCGGCATCCATGGGAACGCCGAAGAGACGCACAATTCGAGGCTCTGCTCTATATATTGTCCCGACAATGGCAAATTTACGCTCCTTGGTTTCAACCGTAATACGAATAAGGCTTTCTGCGCGTTCTGCTTCTTCAATATAGCTCTCGGTTAATCCAATGCCGCGCTCTTTGGCAAGAACAGGGGCTGAGACCATATTGACTTCAGGCATGGCGCTTTTAAGCAAACCAGCCAGTGCCGCAGCACTCATGGGGGTTGTGTTGAGTTTTGTGATAGCCCCCTTAAAAGTCAGTTCAATTTTTTGAACTGGGTTGTGCAAGAGCTGTCCCATCATACGACCCATTTTATCTGCTAAGTCTACCCAAGGCTTTAAGCGCGGGGCTTCTTCTGCAGAAATAGACGGCGTGTTAAGGGCGTTTGATACGGCACCTGTTAAAAGATAATCCGAAATTTGCTCTGCGACTTGCACGGCCACATTCTCTTGAGCTTCTAAGGTGGAAGCGCCGAGGTGAGGCGTGGCAATAAAGTTTTTTGTTCCAAATAATGGATTTTCTTTGGCCGGTTCAACTTCGAACACATCCAGAGCAGCAGCTCTGACATGACCGCTCTCAAGTGCATCCTTGAGAGCCTCTTCGTCAACAAGACCACCGCGGGCGCAATTGACAATAATAATGCCTTTTTTAGTCGTTGCGATCCTTTCGCGTGAGACAATGCCTTTCGTGCTTTCAACAAGTGGTGTGTGCAATGTTATGGCATCTGCACGTTTAAACAATGCCTCAAGTTCGACCTTTTCAACGCCGATTTTTATCGCTCGTTCTTCTGTAAGATAGGGATCATAGGCGATGACTTTCATTTTCAAACCAAGTGCGCGTTCGGCTACGAGTGAGCCAATATTACCGCAACCGACTAATCCCAAAGTTTTATTAAAAAGCTCTGTGCCTTTAAAATCGGATTTGGGCCATTCGCCATTTTGCGTGCGTTGCGAAGCCGCCGGAATTTGACGCGCAGCTGAAAGCAACATGGCAATAGCATGTTCTGCGGTTGTTATGGCGTTACCAAAAGGCGTGTTCATTACGACGACGCCTTTATCTGTGGCGGCTTTAATGTCGATATTATCAACACCAATACCGGCCCGTCCAATGACTTTGAGGCTTTTGGCGGCGGCAATAATTTCGGCATCAGGCCGCGTGGAAGATCTGACCGCAAGGCCATCATAATCTGCAATTATTTTGATCAATTCGTCCTTTTCTAAACCAGTAATAACGTCGACATCAATGCCGCGGGCTTTAAAGACTTCCGTTGCTGCAACGGACATTTTATCAGCTATCAACACTTTAGGCATGCTGAACTCCTATTTTGAAATTTATTTAAAATGCGTGAAAGGCAGGCTTAACGATTATGAGAACGTCTCATTTGCGATCGTTTCAAATGCCCAATCTAGCCAAGGCGTGAGGGCCTCAAGATCTGACTTTTCGATAAGGCCTGAAGCCCAGACACGAAAGCCAGCAGGGGCAGTTCGATAAGAGCCGAAATCCAGCGCGACATTTTCATCTGCCAAGAGCGAGACGATACGCTTTGCAAATTTGCTGCGAGCGTCAGCGTCGAGAGCCTCAAATCGTGGATCGACAATTTTCATACACACGCCAGTGTTAGAGCGTTCTTCTTCTTTATCGGCCAGATTTTCAATCCAGTCTGTCTTCGCCATCCAGTCCCATAGAACTTTTGCATTGGCATCTGCACGGTCATGCATGAATTGCAGTCCGCCATTAGCCTTGACCCATTTTAGAGCGTCAAGATGGTCTTCAGCCGCGAGGAGCGACGGGGTGTTTATTGTCGAGCCTTCAAATAGGGCTTCATTGATCTTTCCCTTTTTGGTCATGATGAAAATTTTAGGAAGCGGCCAAGGCGGTGTGTAGCTCTCTAATCTTTCAACCGCTCGCGGCGAAAGAATGATCATACCGTGGGCGGCTTCACCGCCCATATTTTTCTGCCATGAATAGGTGACGACATCCAGTTTTGGCCAATCCATTTGCTGGGCGAAGACCGCAGAGGTCGCATCACAGATTGTAAGGCCTTCTCGGTCAGCTGGAATGAAGTCGGCATTAGGAACTCTTACGCCTGCGGTCGTCCCGTTCCATGTAAAAACAAGGTCGCGGTCGCCCGTATAATCACCAAGGGGGGGGAGGTGACCATAATCAGCTTTTAATATACGTAAATCTTTTAAGGGAAGTTGTGTTTGGGCGTCTGTAATCCAGGCGTTTCCGAAGTTTTCCCATGCTGCAACGTCAACGCCGCGCGGGCCAAGTAAAGACCACATAGCCATTTCGACAGCGCCCGTATCAGAGGCTGGAACAATGGCAATTCTATAATCGGCGGGGACTTCGAGGACTTCACGCGTCAAGTCGATGACTTCTTTGAGTTTTGCTTTGCCTAAAGCGGATCGGTGAGACCGTCCAAGAGCAGCGTCCTTGAGAGCGTCTAATGTCCAGCCGGGGCGTTTTTTGGTAGGGCCCGCAGAAAAGCGCGGATCATCAGGTTTTTTAACCGGCTTGCTGGCCGGTGTCGTAGCTATTGCCATAAGATGTCTCCGTTAACCGCGTTTTTGTACGGTTTTACAAAGTGCGTTCCAGTGGGGGAACGTGACCCGCTGCCGCTATAAGGGAATTTGGACCAAAAGGTCAAGGGGATTATGTAAGGTGGTTTTGGGGTTAGGCCGCAAAGATTTGAGAAGGGTCTTTAAAGGATTTAAATTCTAAGGCATTACCTGACGGATCAGTGAAAAACATTGTCGCTTGCTCACCTGTCTCGCCTTTAAAGCGGATATAAGGCGCGATAATGAAATCCGTATTGGCGGCAAGCAGTCGGTCTTTAAGAGCGTGCCACTCCTGCCAAGGCAAGATTGCGCCAAAATGCCGAACAGGCACATCTTTGCCGTCTACGACATTTACCGGTTCGTGGGTGCTAAAGGCTTCGGGTTTGACATGAAAACTAAGCTGATGCCCAAAAAAGTCAAAATCAATCCATGTTGTGTCTTCGCGTCCTTGCGTGCACCCCATGACATCTGCGTAAAATTTGCGCGTCGTTTCTTTATCTTTGACAGGATAGGCGAGATGAAACGGAACGGCGTTCATGATCCGCTAATCTTCATGACGGGGCTAGGCTTTTGGCCCGTAGGCATAATCACCGCCGCGTTCCAAAGCTCTGAGATAGGCGGGACGTTTGTGAATTTTGTCGACATATTCATTACAGGCATCAAAGCCCTTTAGGCGACCGCGCGCTTTGGCGGCTTCGAGCGGAAAGATCATTTGAATATCCGCGCCCGTTAAGTCATCTCCGGCGAAATAATCCCGACTAATAAGTGTGTATTCGCAATAGTCCAGAATGGCTTTAATCTCGTTTAAAATCATAGGCTGGATTGGGGCCGCAGCTTCGCCTAAAAATCCCGTATAGAGAGCGAGTAATAAAGGCAACATGGCCGAGCCTTCGGCAAAGTGCAGGAAGTGGACGTAATTAATGTAATTGGGCGAGCCAAGCTCAGGCCGCAATTTACCTTCGCCGTATTTGTTCAGAATATAGACAATAATAGCCCCCGTCTCCGCCACGACTTCATCCCCATCGGTAATAACAGGAGATTTCCCCAAAGGATGGATGGCCTTTAGTTCAGCTGGCGCGCGGTTGGTGTCGGGGTCGCGCTTGTAGTGGCGAATGTCATATTCAACTTCAAGCTCTTCTAGGAGCCAGAGTATACGTTGGGAACGAGAATTATTAAGATGGTGTACAGTAAGCATATTTGCTTATCATCTGCTAAATTGGATTAGGCAAGTATCTTTTTAGGCCCAGCAGCCCCTTTAAATTGCAATGAGTGTAACATTTTCGCGATCTGGACGTCGACATTATTGATTAGGGGGGCAGAAAGGTCCCGAAATAATTGGCAATTTACAATTAAACCCTCTGGGCGTTCCGTGAGTGATATTTGCTGATACACATATACGGTCTGCCTGTCTTGGTCAGCTCCGATCAATTCTAGTTTTAAAGGTGTTTTGTCGATTAAGGCGAGGTCAAAGTTTTTATGGGTATAGAGAGCTAATCTCGCTTGCGTTTCCAATCGGGTGAGGTCTGGATTTTTGAGTCCGTAAGTCTCTGATAAAGCAATTTCTGCCTCGTGAATATGAAAGCTGTGCACAATTTCCAATGTGCCGGAGGTATCCCCGAGAGAATATATTTTATCTTTTTCAGGTCTGGTAGATTTCCAGCGTATATCGGTCAGGGTCAATTTTTGGCGATGCGCAAATGCAGGCGTCGACAGGGCAGTTGCCAAAACTGTCGACCCAAGTGAAAACACTATGCAGCTATGCAAGGTTTTTAATATCTTACGCCTTGAGTGCATTATTTCTCCCGGTTTAAAAAGCGATCGAGGGTTTTATCCAGCAGCGTTTTATCAGATTTTTTGTCAGTCGTTTCAGGTTTTGGGTCTGTATCATCCTTCTTTACTGGATCAGCATTATCTTTCTTTTCAAGTTTTTTTACCTTGGGTTTTTTAGCTTCGGATTTTTTAGAAGTGGGTTCTTGCTTTGAAGGCGCTTTCTTCTCTTTATCTTTCATGGCTTTGGGTTTTAGCGGAATATCTTTGCTATCATCCATTTCAAGATCGCCTTTATCGTCCTTATCTGCATTCTTTAATGCAACGAGCATATCGGCCATGAGGTTTTTTCTTTTGCGCTTGGAATTATACAGCTCCAATCTTGAGGGTGATATGACGGGCGGGAAGCTATTATTATTATAGTCCGCATCCGCAGTTTGGTGTTGTCTGTCCAGTTCAACAGAAGCAATGGGTGATTTGCGAATAAGCAGCTTAGTCACGAAACTGCTATTGCGACGCCAGATTTCAGCGGGGATCAGAAGGTCTTCTGTTTCACCATCCGCATAGGTCAGGGTAAGGGGAAGCGGGCTGATCAGGCCGCCGTGATTTGTAAAATCAATGAAGTACAGGCTTTGGCCTTCTTCTAAAGCCCGATCATATGCCGCTCTCTCCCAAGGCTCGAGGTGCTCCAGAAATCTATCATATTTATTGCGGTCTTTATTGGTCGGCGTGAATTTATCATTCTCGTTATAGAAATCCTCCAGATTGTCGAACTTGTCTATACGGAGTGCACGGCCTTCGTCGCGATTACGGACTTGTGTGATGCTTTCCGGTGTTTTGGCAGCGTACTCCTTGCGATCTTTCGCCAGTTCTTCATCAGGGTCTTGTGTTGAAATTTGATAGGCTCTGACATCTGAAATGCCGATGTCGACGTGATCTGTGTCAAAAAACCATCCACGCCAAAACCAATCAAGATCAACCGCAGAGGCATCTTCCATAGTCCGAAAAAAATCAGCTGGGGTAGGGCGTTTAAACTTCCACCTTGTGGCATATTCACGAAAAGCAAAGTCAAACAGCTCACGTCCCATTACTGTCTCGCGCAACACCATGAGCGCTGCGGCGGGTTTAGAGTAAGCATTGGGGCCAAATTGCAAAACACTATCTGACTGGGTCATGATCGGTACTTGATTGGAGCTTTTCATATAACGCGAAATATCATCAAGCGGATTTGGTTCTCCCCAGCGGCTTATCGGGAAATTTTCTTCCCACTCATATTCGGTCATATATTCCAGAAATGTATTGAGGCCTTCATCCATCCACGTCCAACGACGCTCATCTGAATTGACGATCATCGGAAAGTAAATATGTCCGATTTCGTGGATAATAACGCCGATCAATCCGTATTTTATACGGCGAGAATACACAGCTTCTTTTGATTTTTCATCAATTGTGGGACGATAACCGTTAAAGGTAATCATTGGATATTCCATCCCACCACTTTCCCACGCATTCACGGATTGTGCGGTCGGATAGGGATAGTTAAACGCAAAACGATTATACACATCCATTGTATGCACGACCGCTTGTGTGGAATATTGCGACCATATGGGATCTGCTTCATTTGGGAAAAAAGACATCGCCGTCACAACAGGCACGTCTTCATCATCTTGCTCAAAGAGCATGGCGTCCCAGACATATTTCCGTGAGCTAGACCATGCAAAATCTCGTACATTTTCGGCTTTAAAACGCCATGTCTTGCTGTCCTTTGATTTGCTTTTTTCGTTCTTGCGGGCTTCATCAGGCGTGATGATATAAATGGGTTTATTTGTACCCGCTTTATCGAGGCGACTTCTTTGCTTGGCGCTTAAGACCTGTCTTGGGTTTTGGAGAACACCTGTAGCCGTAACCACGTGATCTGCGGGTACCGTAATATTGACCTCGTAATCGCCAAATTCGAGCGCAAATTCGCCGCGCCCGAGAAATTGTTTGTTTTGCCAGCCAGTATAATCCGTATAAGCTGCTAGTCGGGGGAACCATTGGGCGAGGGCGTAGATATAAGTGTCGCTATCGGGGAAGTGCTCATAGCCGCCGCGCCCGCCCACAGTCACTTCGTCAATAATGTTATGCTCCCAAGCGATCGAAAAGCTGATCTCTGCATCAGGTGCCAGACCTGCGGGCATATCAATACGCATCATTGTGTCATTTATGGTATAGTCTAGCGGGTTATCGTCCCCGTCCGCTACAGCACTGATTTCAAATCCGTATTCTTTGTCAGCCATATGTTGCTGATAACGAAGCGCGCGGTAGCTAAAACGATCACTGCCTCCGCTAGCATCTCCGCGCCGCGACCCAACGGCAGAAGCGACTGTGCTAGTGCGAGCAAGTGAGCCGTCTTTGAAACGGTTTTGATCTAGTGCCACCCAGATATAACGTAGCGGGTCCGGGGAATTATTCGTGTAAGATATTTCGGCAAGGCCAGTAATACGTTTTTTGTTTTCATCGAGTTTGACATCAATGACGTAATCAGCTTGTTGTTGCCAATAGGCAGGCCCCGGCGCACCGGAAGCTGTTCTAAAAATATTTGGTGTCGGGAGTTCGGTGCCAAGTTGACGGAATTTTGCGACCTGATCTGTCGCGCTACCGGCCGGGCCTTCGGCAAAGGCAAGCGAGCTTAGAAATAAAACGATTAATGTCGCAAAGGCAGTTATAGTCCCGAGCTTTAATGCTTTACTTATGGCCTTAGGAAAAGACTTCATAATTTACCTAATTGATTTTCGTGTCTCATTATAATGTATAATGCGCCTTATTACACTGGAAAGGCTATACTTATATATCAAATTCAATTCTGACGTGAATTTTCAATCTGCTTTACATATTTCAACTCATTGTGAAAGCGATATAGTTTCGGTTTGATAGTCTCTATTTATCACGCATCTCATCACGCAAGACCCTAAACTCCGTACCTTCATACCAGTTTGGCCAATCCGAACTATTAGCCAGATCATAGCCAAGCTCAAACAGGATTTCAGTTGTTTCTTTTATACCCGATAAATCCCAGCTATTATCATATTCGTCCTCGGGTTTATGATAGCGCTCTTTGTCATATTCTTCGGAAAAATTCATACCGAAATTTCGGCCATTAATGATGTGGTTATTGCCCGTATTGGGATAAAGCATAGGGACGCCTTTCTTGGCCAGGCTGATATGGTCTGAACGGTAATAATAACCAGCTTCAGGCTTGGGGTCGGGTTGAATATACATATCCCGCTTTTTGAGTGTGTTCTCTAGGCGGTCCTCTAGCTCGGAAGCACCGTGGCCAATAACGATAAGATCTTTGGTTTTGCCAATGGGCAACATGGCGTCAATATTGATACCAGCGACGGTTTTTTCTAGCGGGACGAGCGGATCCTCAGCGTAATAGGCCGAGCCTAGCAAGCCTGACTCTTCGGCTGTGAGCGCCAGAATTAAAGCCGACCTTTTCGGTGGCCCTTGCTGAACAAAGGCTTCACCTATTTCGATGATAGCCGAAGTGCCAGTCGCATTATCTACTGCGCCGTTCCAGATATTATCACCATCCAAATTGGCTTTAATACCCAGATGATCCCAATGGGCCATATAAAGCACATATTCGTCGGGATGCTCCGTCCCTATAACACCCCCCGCAATATTATTTGATGTAACTGTCTTTATAGTCTGGTTGAGCGTCGCAGATAAGTTCAACTCACCCATTGCTACGGGTTTAAAGCCTTGGGTTAAAGCTGCAGATTTCATCTCTTCAAAGTCCATATTGACCGCCTGAAATAGGCTTTGAGCTGTGTCTTTATGTATCCAGCCTTCAATCTGTGTACGAGAAGCCCCTTTATCAGGTCGCACCAGATCATATTTCGCGCCTGTCCATGAACCTGATACAACCTGCCACCCATAGCTGGCTGGCTCTGTTTCATGGACAATGAGGGCCGCGGCAGCGCCTTGTCTGCCGGCCTCTTCGAATTTATATGTCCAGCGCCCGTAATAGGTCATTGAGCTACCTTTGAAGAGGGCATCGTCTTGGGTGGTAAATCCCGGATCGTTCACCAGTATAATCACGGTTTTATCTTTAACGTCCAAACCAGCATAATCATTCCACCCATATTCCGGCGCGACAACACCATAGCCTACAAATACAATTTCGCTGCTGCTCACAGAAACAGTCTCATTCAAACGTTTCGTCCAATAAACAGCATTTGTGTCTTGATCAGCTTCAAGTAAAATATCGTCTCCCGCCGAAATCTTCATATCTGAGCTGGGTAAGACCGAGCTTTCTGTTAATTTTACGGATTGAAAATATGTCCCGTCATCGCCCATTGGCACAAGCCCCGCTTCTTTCATTTCATCGGCTATATATTGAGAGGCCAGCTGTCCGCCCTTAGTTCCGGGTTCGCGACCTTCAAAGCTGTCAGAAGCAAGACGTTCAATGCGCCGACCAATATCAGCCGTAGAGGCAATAGGTGGTTTTATGTTTTGAGCGGGTTGGCTCTCAAACGTATCACATCCACTTTGAGCGAACGCGGCGAAAACGGCCAGAACGTAAAGGCGCCATGAGTTTAGGTGGTTTTGTAAAGCCAATCGCATAAGTCACTCCGCGGACTTAAACCATACGGTTAAGTCCTTCATAGATTTTATAACTATAACTTTTCCTAGAGACATGCAAAGCACGGTTTAGGTAAAGCAAGGTACAGGCAGTTATAATATGAGGGTGGTGCGCTCGCACATTGGTTTTGCAACCAGACGCACAGTGGTTTTTGTTATAATCTTGTGACTAAAAAAATTTGCATAAATGCCAGTTAGTGACGTTTTAACCTTTACATTTGCATATATGAATATAGTTGCATATACAGATAGAAAATGGATGGATATATTTATGGCTCTCCCGAATATTTTGAAAAACCTTGAACTCCCGGTTGTCGCAGCACCCTTATTTATAGTGTCAGGACCTGACTTGGTCATCGCACAATGTAAGGCAGGTATTATCGGATCCTTTCCGGCGTTAAATGCCCGACCTGCTGAGGAGTTAGAAAAGTGGATCATCAGAATAAAGTTAGAGCTTGAGCAGTATCAAAAAGAAAATCCGGACAAGAAGGTCGCACCGTTTGCGGTCAATCAAATTTGCCATCCCTCAAATAACCGTCTCGAACATGACATGCAGGTTTGCGTCAAACATGAGGTCCCGATTATCATCACCAGTCTTCAGGCCAATAAAATGGTTTATGATGCGACTCATAGTTATGGCGGGATAATCTTGCATGATGTTACCAACCTGCGTCATTCACGTAAGGCTCTTTCAATGGGAGCAGATGGATTAATTGCGGTTTGTGCAGGGGCAGGCGGTCATGCCGGTACACTCTCTCCCTTCGCGCTTATACCTGAACTTCGTGAAATGCATGACGGGCCATTGCTTGTATCCGGTTCTATTGCCACGGGCGGCTCAGTGGCAGCCGCGCAAGCGATGGGCGGCGATCTGGCATATATCGGGACGCGGTTCATTGCGTCCAAAGAAGCCAATGCCTCGGTGGAGTATAAAAACGAGATTGTTGAATCGACCGGTGAGGATATTGTCTATTCCAATCTGTTTACAGGTGTGCACGGGAATTACCTCAAAGGCTCTATCGAAAAAGCCGGTATGGATCCTGATAATCTGCCCAGCTCTGATAAGACTGCGATGAATTTTGGATCGGGAGGAAATACGGATGCAAAAGCCTGGAAGGATATATGGGGCGCAGGCCAAGGCGTAGGTAGCGTACATAGTGCGCCCAGCGTTCAAGAAATTGTTGATTCGATGAAGAAAGAATATGAAGCCGCAATCAAAAAATTCTCCGCGTAATTTAACTTCGGATTATTTTAAAATTCTTCTTACATTATAATAGCGGGGTAAATTCGCCTCGCTATTCCCCTTAAATAGCTCTTAGGAGCTATTATTTCACGTATTAGGGAGTAAATTCTCATATTAGGCTGTAATTGCTGCATTGCTATTGGAATTAGTTTCCGTTAACACATGACAATGTTTTCATAATGCATAGGGAGGGACGATATGGGAAGTCGTAAGTTTCTAGCTCTATTAATTCTATTTTTAGTAGCTCTAGTCTTATCTATCTTTGGTCCATGGAATGGTCAAAAGCATACAAACTTAATGGGTGACGCCGTTAAATCCGCACTTAAAGCTGAAGGGCTCGATTCATTCACGAATGTGGATATGAGTGGTAATGTCGCGACATTAACCGGAACGGCCCCAAGCAGAGCCTTAGCAGATAGAGCAGTTGAAGTGGCTCAAGGTGCTAAATGCGAAAAGTGCAAAAAGAAGAAAAATTCATGGCATGGTGTTCAGAACGATTTTAATGTCGTTGAACTGCCAACCGCGTCGCCTTACGTCTTTAATGCACTAAAAGATCAGGCCGGTAATGTCACAGTTTCTGGTTATGTCGGTTCTGAAGAAGCACGCAGCGCTGTCTTACAACGGGCTCAGGATTTATTTTCTGGCCGTGTAACAGACAACAAGGTCAAACTTGCCGCGGGTGCCCCGAATGATGATTGGACAAACCGGGTTATGGGTAACCTGCAACAGTTATCTAATCTGGAGCAAGGTCAACTCGTTATGGAAAATCTCGAGACTGTTATTACAGGTCGAGCCAGTGACGAAGATACGCGTAGTTCTGTGAATAACTATATAAATAACCTCACAAATAATTACAGCGGTGCGGCGAATATTTCTGTTCCGAATGTTGCTGCGGTAAATGTTGGCGAGATTAAGTCCGGCTCTGTTTGTCAGAACCTGATTAATGATCTGAAAGCCGGCAATAAAATCAATTTTGCTTACGGTAAGGCGGAAATTCGCGGAGCCCAGAGCTTTGATTTGCTAAACAGTCTTGCCTCAGCCGCAGTACAATGCGCTGATTTCAAGATTGATATTGGCGGACACACAGATGCTGATGGTAATGAAAATTATAATCAGCTTCTATCAGAAGCACGTGCAAACAATGTCTTGGCTTATCTGGCCGATAATGGTGTTGAATTGTCGAGTATGACTGCAACGGGTTATGGTGAAGTCAGACCTATTGCCAGCAATGATAATCCAGAAGGCATGGCGCGTAATCGTCGGATTGAATTCGTCGTCAAGCAGTCAGAATAATCCGAGTAGGGAGATCTCAAAATGATTAGTAACTCAATTTTATATACACTCTGTTTTTTACTTATACCGCTCTTATTAATGGGTCTTCTGGGCCTGTTACTCGGCCGGTGGATTTGGAAAAGAAGCCATACAGGTGATCTCACAGCTGAAGGTGAAGGTGCATTGCGGGCTGAATCTGATGCTTTACGTGCACGTGTTCAGGAGCTGGAAGGTCGCGTATCAACACGTGATACAGAAGTTTCAGGCCTGAAAGCCAAGCTTGCAACAGCCGCTGCGGGTGCAGCAGCTGCAACAGCCGTTACAACTAAAGCTAAATCAGATGATGATGAAAGCTATGCTCTAGAGTGGCGTAACCGTTACTTAGCGGCTCGCGTTAAGTATCTGGAAGGTCGTTTATCTGAGGCACCAAAGGCTAAAAAGGCCGCGCCTAAGAAACGAGTTGTCGCCAAGAAAGCCACTCCTAAGAAGCGTGTTGTGGCAAAAGCTAAGCCTAAGCCGAAACCTAAGGCTAAGGCGAAGCCAAAGGTCAAAGTCCTCTATACAGATGGACCGACAGATGGTGCGCCGGATGATTTGAAATTAATCAAAGGTATCGGGCCAAAGTTTGAAAAAGACCTACATTCAAAAGGCATTTACTATTTCCGCCAGATTGGTGCATGGAAAGCTGCTGATGTGAAAATGGTTGAAGGTGTTATCGACTCAATTCCGGGACGTATTCAGCGTGACGAATGGGTCAAGCAAGGTAAAGTATTGGCCGGAGGCGGTAAGCCACGTGCCATGAAAGCCGCTCCTAAGATTGCTGGGAAAAAGTCGTCAGCCAAGAAGACGTCGACGAAGTCTAAATCAACATCTGGTGCTAAAAAGTCTGGCTCTGGTTCAGCTAATGCCAAATATTACGACAATGTGCGTAAGTTTGATCGTTCCGCGAAAACGGATGTTATCGATAATATTGTAAAATATTGTGGTGTAGCACTTCGTACTCGCGATGGTTCACTTGTGGCATGTTCAGACGAAGCAGAAGTCAAGCGTGTTGCCAATGGCTTTGTCACTAAGAAATTAGGACTGAAGTCTGGCCAGTTGGACCTTGTGAAAGGTGTTTGTCAGGATATGAAGAGCCAGCGTTTGAAAAACCGCGTCACCTTCTATTATCTGGCTGCGAAAAAAGCTGGTAAGCTCGGAATTTTTGGCGGTTAATTACGTCACTTAAAATTCTGCAATAGCAAACTTTAAACCCGCCCTTTGGCGGGTTTTTTTATTTTAAATCCACACTGTCATAACTGATTGTAAACTCGGGTTATGACACGTGTGCCTACCAAAAGCTCCAATGCTAAAATCCAGAATATTTGGCAAAGTCAGGATTGGACTTATTTCCGTCCTGAAGAGTTTGCCTGTCGGCATTGCGGAGAGCTTTATATCTGGCCGGAGTTTTTAGATCGTCTCACGGTGGCCAGAAAACGTATTGGCAAACCTTTTCATATACTCTCGGGACATAGATGTTCATTGCATAATGCCCGAATAGGGGGCGCGCCCTTATCCCAACATTTAAAACTCGCCGCAGACATATCCTTGATCGGGCATGACAGAACCCGACTATATAAGTCCTGTTTAGATGCTGGCTTTAGGGGATTTGGGTTTTATCACAGTTTTCTTCATATCGATCTGGGGCGTGCGCGTCACTGGTTTGGTTCAAAAAATACGAGGTCTCAATGGCGGATATAATTGGATTAGGGTTGGACGCGGCGGCTGGTGGATTGTTTGGTATAATAGGAACTGCGCTTGGGCGTATTTCGGGTTATTTCGAACGCCAACAAGAGTTCAAACAGGCTCAGGCTCGCTGGTCACATGAATATAAACTCCATGAGCTACAAATGCAGGCAAAGTCACAGGAAACTGAGCTGGAGCTAGCACTGGCGGCGCAAAAGGGGTCATGGCAGGGGCTAACGGCTTCTATTCAGGCGGATGCCATGACGGGGTCTGCAAGCCTATGGGTTGTAAACTTACTACGCCTTGTCCGACCAACGCTGACTCTATTGTTATGGCTAATAACGGCGTGGATTTTCTATATTACCAAAGAGAGCGCTGTTGTTGAGGCCGCAGTTTTTGCGACAACAGCTGCGACTTTGTGGTGGTTTGGAGATCGCTCGCCAAAATATAGTCTAAATAAAACTCATTCACCGTCAGCTACAGAAGGCGTTCCTAGCTGATGTAAAGCCCAGAAGGGGTGGAAATTCGCTATATTTATAAAATAATATGAAACAAATTGCATAAAGACTTGCCGTTTCTGATCAGCTTGTTATGAAAGGGTATGTTAAAAAATAAAAGTGTAGCCGTTACAGGTGCGGCAGGTGGCATTGGTCTGGCTATTGCCCAGATGTTTGTAAATGAGGGGGCGAAAGTCGCGATTAGCGATCTGAGT
Source organism: uncultured Caulobacterales bacterium (assembly GCA_964571595.1). GTDB lineage: Bacteria > Pseudomonadota > Alphaproteobacteria > Caulobacterales > Maricaulaceae > CALCKU01. The sequence goes on from CAZNCJ010000016.1 coordinate 33,650, forward strand.
TCGCCTGATGATATCGCCAAGAATATAGGTGCTACGCCATTTGCTTGCGATGTTTCAGATGAAGCTGCCGTGCAAAATTTCATAAAAGGGGCAGAAGCACAGAACGGACCTCTTGATATTTTCATCTCTAATGCCGGTGTAGGTTACGGGGACCCAAACCACGCGGCTGATGCCACAAACACCCAATGGGAGAAAAGCTGGCAGATTAATGTAATGTCCAGTGTATATGCCGCGCGGGCTTTGCTACCCAGCTGGATTGAGAGAGGGTCTGGCAGATTTGTTATTACGGCCTCTGCTGCGGGATTATTAAACCAGATCGGCAGCGCCTCATATTCTGCGACGAAACATGCAGCCGTTGGATTTGCTGAAAGCCTGGCTATTCAACATAAGGGCGACGGAATTTCAGTGCATTGTATTTGCCCACAATATGTGCGCACGAATATGACAAAAGAGCATAAATTTGCAGAAAATAGTAAGGACGGGTTTTTAGAACCTTCTGATGTGGCCGATGTCTTAAAAACCGCCATTCAAAATGATCAATTTATGGTCCTATCCCATCCGATAGTTAAAGAATATTTCCACAATAAAGCCGCAGATTATCAGGCCTATATAGACGGCATGGCCTATCTTAAGAGTAAAGTCGCAAAAGAAGATTTGCCGCTATAGCAAATAAGGAGAGATGTATGTCACGTTTTGATTTAACAGGAAAAGTAGCCTTAATTGCGGGCGCGAGCCGGGGTATTGGCGAAGCGGTCGCGCACGCATTTGC
>CAZNCJ010000016.1:34518-43027 GCA_964571595.1 uncultured Caulobacterales bacterium
AAGACAATGGATGTTAACCTCAAAGGGCCGTTTTACCTGACATCAAAGGCTATGCCTTTACTGATGAAAGACGGCGGCGGCTCTGTTGTAAATGTTGCCTCTATTGATGGTATTCAGCCTGGCGAAATGCGTGTGGTTTACGGCATGACGAAAGCTGCCCTTATCAATATGACAAAAGGTTTTGCCAAAGAATATAGTAATTCAGGCGTTAGAGTGAATGCGCTCCTTCCGGGCTTTACGGATACTAAAATCGCGGCAGGCCTCAAGGATCTGCCGGGTATGGACAAATATATGCAGACTAATCTGGCGATTAAACGAATGGCGCAACCTGAGGAGATGGTCGGAGCTGTCTTATATATGGTCTCTGATGAGGCGAGCTATTTTACAGGTCAAGGCATGGTGGTTGACGGGGGCGCCGTAATTTAATGTCGTCGCAAAATCCGACAGTATCGGTTCGCAAAGGCGAGGAATTAGATGTCGCGGAGGTTGACGCTGTGCTCAAAAAGGCCGTGACGGGACTACAAGGCACACCGCAGGTCACACAATATTCTAGCGGGGCCTCTAATCTAACCTATGCTTTGGATTATCCGGATCGCCGTCTGGTTTTACGCAGGCCGCCATTTGGGACGAAACCCAAATCGGGCCATGACATGCACCGTGAATATAAGGTCATGAGCGCCCTCAAAGGCGCCATACCTGTCCCTGAAACCCTGTTTTATACGGATGACGGCGATATAATTGGTGCTGAGTTTTACGTTATGGAGCGCGTAGAGGGCCATCTGATCCACGAGACAATTCCGGCGGAATGGGGGTGGGGCGCCAGCGAAGGGGCGAAATTGTGCGAAAATTTTTTCCAAACCCTGATAGATCTACACACGCTGGATTATAAATCCGTCGGACTTGAAAATTTCGGCAAACCCCAAGGTTATGTGGAGCGTCAATTTACGGGCTGGAACAGACGGTTTGAGAAAGCCTGGACAGAAGATGTAGATAAATTTGAAGATGTCAGGACATGGCTGATAGATAATATGCCAAAAGCCGAAATGGGAGCAGGGGTGCTGCACGGTGATTATCGTATAGATAATTGCATTTTAAACTTGGACGATCCCACACAAATAGATGCTTTACTGGATTGGGAAATTTCTGCCCTTGGTGATCCGATGATGGATCTTGGAAATACGCTGGCATATTGGATAGATGCGGGCGATCCAGAATTTATGGACCTCATGGTGCGTCAGCCCTCCAAAGCACCGGGCATGATGACCAGACAGGATATATTGGAATTTTACGCTGCAAAGACAGGCGCTGATGTCTCAAATTTTCAGGTTTATTATGTATACGGCATTTGGCGTTTGGCCGTTATTATTCAGCAAATTTATTACCGTTATTATCACGGGCAAACGGATAACCCTAAATACAAGCCATTTGGGCAGATGACGACAGCTCTGGGCGAATTGGCCCGTATGAAGATTAAAACCGGAACACTTTGATTATCAGATAAGGACAAAATATGACCGATTTAGATAAATTTAAGAACGAAACGCGGGCTTGGCTCGAAGAGAATTGCCCGCCTGAAATGCGTAAACCTATTAAGGGTGAAAAAGATATATGCTGGGGGGGACGTAATTGCGAATTCCAAAGCGAAGACCAGAAACTCTGGTTGGAACGCATGGGCGCTAAAGGGTGGACAACACCGACATGGCCAAAAGAATATGGCGGCGGAGGTTTGTCAAAAGCGGAAGCCAAAGTTTTATCCAAAGAAATGCGTCGCATTAATGCGCGCTCCCCGCTTTCTAGTTTCGGTATCTGGATGCTGGGACCCGCCTTGTTAAAATTTGGCTCGGAAGAGCAAAAGCAAACTTATTTACCACCTATCATCCGCGGAGAAATTCGCTGGTGTCAGGGTTATTCTGAACCCGGGGCGGGCTCTGACCTCGCCGCTCTTGCGACGAAATGCGAAGATAAGGGCGGCCATTTTCTGGTAAATGGGCAAAAGGTCTGGACATCATATGCAGATAAAGCTGACTGGATTTTCTGTCTTGTCAGAACGGATTTTGAAGCCAAAAAACATAACGGCATTAGTTTTGTGCTGTTTGATATGGAAACGCCCGGTGTAGAGGCGCGTCCGATTAAATTGATTTCAGGCAAGTCACCTTTTTGCGAAACATTTTTTGAAGATGTTAAAGTGCCAAAGGAAAACCTTGTGGGTGAACTCAATAAAGGTTGGACGATTGCGAAATATTTACTCACACATGAGCGCGAAATGATTAGTAATCAGGGCGAAGGTATCACACGGCCTCTTTACGAAGTCGCAGCGGGTATGCTCGGCCTAGAGGACGGAAAATTGCCTGAACCTATGCTCAGAGCAAAAATCGCGGAAGCCGAAATTGATAGCTGGGCCTTTGGTCAAACGCTGGCCCGTAAGCTGGGCGAAGCTAAGGCTGGAGCCAGTTTAGGTGCTGATTCCTCCATGCTGAAATATTACGGCACGGAATTAAACAAACGTCGTTACGAGCTGATGATGGATGCGGCTGGCCATGAAGGGCTAGAGTGGGAAGGCGAGCGTTCAAATGACGGGCAGCTTGCCAGTCAATGGCTGCGTACAAAAGCCAATTCTATTGAGGGCGGCACGTCTGAGGTCCAGCTCAATATTATTTCCAAACATATATTACAATTACCGGGAGCCTAGACGTGGCCTTAGTTCTAAATGAAGACGAAAAACTCTTAAAAGAAAGCGCCGAGGGTTTCTTTAAAGATAAAGCACCTGTTGCGAGCCTGCGTGCCTTACGTGATGAGCGCAGCGAGACGGGCTTTGATAAAGGATTATGGCAGGAAATGGCCGATATGGGCTTTGCCGGTATCTTAATCGATGAGGATCACGGCGGCGTTGATATGGGCTATATGGCAGCAGGACTCGTAGCCGAGCAAATGGGGCGTAACCTGTCGGCTTCGCCATTTATCTCAACGGCTGTTCTGGCTGTCACAGCGCTTAATCAGGCGGGTTCCGCTGACCAAAAAAAGGCATGGCTTCCAAAGATCGCAGCTGGTGACACACTCATGGCATTGGCCGTCGATGAAGGTCGTAAACATGCCCCGAGCAAGATTGAAATGACAGCCCAGCGTTCTGGCAACGGTTTTAAGCTAAACGGGTCAAAAGCTATGGTTGTTGACGGCCATGTCGCTGACCAACTGATCGTCGCAGCCAAGACAGCAGACGATAAGCTGACCTTGTTCTTGGTTGACCCTAAAACAAAAGGTGTTGAGATAGAGCGCACAATCATGGTCGATAGTCGCAATGCGGCCCGCATAGAGTTTGATAATGTCGAGCTTAACGCAGACGCTGTTCTGGGTGAGGTTGACGGGGGCGAGCCTGTGTTGGAGACAATTTTAAGTGCGGGACGTGCCGCCATATCCGCCGAGCTTTACGGGGCGAGTGATGCGGCCTTCCAAATTACAACGGAATATATTCGCGAGCGTAAACAATTCGGGACAGAAATTGGTCGCTTTCAAGCTTTGCAACATCGTTCCTCCCATCTTTATACGGAATTGGAAATTGCAAAATCTGCGGTATTATCATCCTTAAGCGCTCTCGATGCGGGGGATAAAATGGCCCCGCATTATGTTAAAATGACCAAGGCCAAAGTCGGGCAGGTCGCTAAGCTGGCAGGTCTTGAAGGTATACAAATGCATGGCGGTGTGGGCATGACAGACGAATATGATATTGGGCTTTACCTTAAGCGTATTCGTGTGGGTCAAGAATTATTCGGAGATACAAATTTCCAAATGGAAGAAGTTGCACAATCGGCAGGATTTTAAGAAAGCAAATATTATGACTATGGACCTTGGTATGTCGGAGCGGGTTAAACCGCTTGTCGAAAAAGTACGCAAAATGATGCAAGAAGAAATTATTGCAGCAGATGCAGAATATCATTCTGAAATCGGTAAGGCGGGTGATCGCTTCGCGTTTACAGATCGCCAGACTGAAATCAGAGAAGGTCTAAAGGATAAGGCTAAAGCACAAGGCTTGTGGAATTTCTGGCTGACAGATTCAAAAGAGGGCTACGGCCTCTCAACCGTTGAATATGCCTATCTGGCAGAAGAGATGGGCTATTGCACACTTGGGCCAGAAGTTTTTAACTGCTCCGCCCCTGATACAGGCAATATGGAAGTCCTAGAGCGCTACGGCACGAAAGAGCATAAGGAAAAATGGCTAAAGCCTTTGCTGGAAGGAAAAATCCGCTCTGCTTTCTTGATGACGGAACCGGATGTCGCCTCCTCGGATGCCACCAATCTTGAGTTTAACGCTGTTAAAGACGGCGATGAGTGGGTGTTTAACGGCGAGAAATATTGGTCTTCTGGGGCGGGCGATCAGCGTTGCGAGGTCTATATTCTAATGTGCCGCACTGCACCACGTGACGGGGACGTGCCGCGCCATCAACAACATTCTATGTTTGTTGTGCCTGCTGGATTACCCGGAATTACAAAATTACGAGCTATGCAGGTCTTTGGCAATGACGATGCACCTCATGGTCACTTACATATGCGATTTGAAAATGTACGCGTACCCGCTGATGCCTTGCTGATAGGTGAGGGGCGCGGCTTTGAGGTCTCTCAAGGGCGTTTAGGGCCGGGTCGTATCCATCATTGTATGCGAGCTGTAGGACAGGCTGAACGGGCCTTGAAACTGATGTGTGAGCGTTCCTTATCGCGTCAGGCTTTTGGGCGTCCCTTAGCCAAGCTTGGTCAAAACTACGATATTATCGCGGATTGTCGTATCTCTATCGAACAATCTCGTTTGCTATGCCTAAAAGCCGCGTGGATGATGGATCAGGGTGATGCCCGTGCTGCTGCGCCCTGGATTTCACAAATCAAAGTGGCTGCGCCGAATATGGCTCTCAAGGTCATTGATGAAGCTATGCAAATGTTTGGCGGGACGGGCGTATCGCAAGATACGCCATTGGCGGGAATGTATGCTGCCATGCGGACTTTACGCTTTGCCGACGGGCCGGATGCCGTTCACCGTATGCAGGTCGCCAGAAAAGAACTAAAAGCCTATACAAATACGAAAGTTTAACCTTAGTTTTAAACCTTTGGCTTATCTCTTCCTTAAAGGCGGGGTTTTACCTCTGTCTTTGATCGGGAGAAGTATATGCCAGAACATCAATCGGCACAGTTTATAGAGCGCAAAATTGCCCCGCCATTACCCTTGGTGATGGGTGTTTTTACGCTTTCTATCTTCCTGAGTGCAATCTTGCTGTTCTCTGTGCAGCCCATGTTTACCAAAATGACATTGCCGCTCCTTGGCGGGGCGTCAAATGTCTGGAATACCGCCATGGTGTTTTTTCAAGGGACATTACTCGGCGGTTATCTTTACGCTCATCTCATATCTAAACATTTTCAGCTTAAAACCCAAATTGGCATTCATGCCTTTATTCTCGCGCTAGGTTTTTTCTTCTTACCGCTTGCGATAGCATCGGGGTGGACGCCACCAGACGGCGAGGCGCAGGCTTTCTGGTTGATTGCTTTATTTGCAGTTTCGATAGGTGTGCCATTTTTCGCGATCTCGGCAAATGCATCGCTTTTACAACGCTGGTTTAGCTATACGACGCATAAGGATGCTGGAGATCCGTATTTCCTTTATGCAGCGAGTAATTTTGGCTCTCTCTTATCCTTAGGTCTTTATCCCGTTTATTTTGAACCGTTAATGCGCTTGCAAGATCAGACGGGGCTTTGGGCGTGGGGCTATCGGTCTTTATTTCTGATTATACTCTTGGCCGGAATTTCAGCCTTTATGGTCATGAAACCACAAGAGGTGGGTCAAAGAGGAGATGATGCGAAGGGGCTTCGTCTCGAGCGACTTACAATTGAACGTCGCCTGTGGTGGGTCTTTTTAGCCTTTATCCCGTCAAGCCTGATGCTTGGGGTAACGTCACATATGACAAACAATATTGGCTCTGTACCGTTTTTATGGATTGTACCATTAGCGCTATATTTGCTGACTTTTATTATTGTTTTCGCCAAAACGCCTTTGTTTAAAATTCAGTTTATGCGTCATATTTTTACCGCCTCTATCATATTGGCATTGATTGTATCCGTCTTTTTCCGTTTGAATATGATGATCTCCATTAGTGTTGGCATTCTGACATATTTCATCATTGCACTTATGTGCCATGCACGATTGGCCCAAGACAGGCCGGATGTCTCGCGTCTTACAGAGTTTTATATCTGGATGTCGGTTGGCGGTGTTGCTGGCGGGATATTTAATGCACTCATCTCACCGCTTATTTTTAATCAGGTTTATGAATATTTACTTGTGCTTGCTTTAGCGGGGCTTGCACATCCGCGTTTTGATTTTTCCAAGGCGGGCATGTTAAAACCAATCATGATTGCAGTCATCGGGGGCATGATTGCTGTCATTATTTATAACCTTCTGGGGCTAACCCCGATTAGTCCGAACATTGTTATTATTGCGGGCTTATCCGTCTTTTTATTAGCGTTGGGTGTTGCACGAAATGCTGGCTCTAAAGTGCTCATTGATATTGGTATAATGGCCTGTGTGGTGGTGAGCATGAATAAGGCGGGAGCCGAAATGGTTTTCCAAGACCGTTCCTTTTTTAGTGTTGTGAAGGTTGAAGGGCTGGACCATGAATTAGGCCGAACTTTTAGATTCGCCCACGGGGATACAATCCATAATTACCAGCTACGAGAAACAGAGCTACAAACCATTCCGCTTGCTTATTACACGCGTGGTGGGACTTTCGATAAAGCGCTACAAGCCAAACGTGGACAAAACGTAGGAGGTTTGGCCAATCCCTTAAATGTAGCCATGGTTGGGCTGGGGGCTGGGGCTATGGCCTGTTATGAGCAAGAGGGTGACGATTGGACGTATTTTGAAATTGATCCGGTCATCGTCGAAATGGCGCGTGATCCTGAGATATTTAGCTATATGGAAAGATGTTCATACGACAAAGATGTTCGTATCGGGGATGCACGTCTTAAGCTTAATATGCTCGCACCTCACTCTCAGGATATTATCATGATAGATGCCTTTTCTTCGGAATCAATTCCTGCGCATTTGCTTACGCGCGAGGCAATGAAGTTATATAGAAGCCGTCTTAAAGAAGACGGACTTTTGTTTTTCCACACCTCTAATCGACTGTCTGACATTCCATCCGTCGTGGTAAGATTAGCCGAAGATGCTGGTATGAGTTCGCTTTTTATAAAGGTCTTACCAGAGGAGTTTCCAGATAGAGACTATCAGGCATTTATTACCGCGAGTACCGGAGTACTGGTCGGGCCGGATCAACTCATCACTAAGATAGCCAGTCAAGAACCCAAATGGCAGGCTTACCATGCCAGCCCTCGTGTCAAGCTCTGGTCTGATGACTATAATAATATCGTTGCGCCCCTTATCTCTAACCATAAAGGTGAGGGTTATGGAGTGGATATAGAGCGCGAGCCACGTCTGCAAACGGCCTCGACAGAATAGCGCTAAGTCTATATTGAGAGGGTTTCAGTAAAGGAGCCAAATCATGCCGTCATTTGATATTGTATCAGAAGTTGATATGTCCGAAGTCGATAATGCTGTTCAGAACGTTATGCGTGAAATCAGTGTGCGTTATGATTTCAAAGGCTCTAAATCAACGGTAGAATTGTCCGACGGTGTTATCAAAGTTTTTGCCGATGATGATTTGAAGCTCAAGCAAATGCACGAAATTTTACGCGGAAAATTACATAAGCGCGGTATTGAGCCAGGCCAGTTGGATTATCAAAAAGTAGAACCAGCTGCAGGCCAGTCTGTGCGACAAAATATTACTTTAAAAGCCGGTATTGATAAAGAAAAGGCCAAGAAAATTGTTAAACAAATCAAAGGCGAAAAGCTAAAAGTTCAAGTCGCTATTCAAGGTGATAGCTTACGGGTTTCCGGAAAAAACGCGACGATCTACAAGGTGCAATCCAATTCGTGAAAGGTTTGGGCTATGAACAGCCCTTCCAGTTTAATAACTTTCGCGACTAGTTTAGTTGAGCGGTTCACGCTCATAGGCAACTTTACCATCCACAATCGTTAAATCGGTTTTGACATTGAGTGCATTTTGCGGAATTGGGTCGAAAAGCTCGCTTGAAAAGACACTAAAATCAGCCGCCTTACCAACTTCAATACTGCCTAATATTTCATCTTGAAAGGCTGCATGTGCAGCCCAGAGGGTAAACATTTTCATGGCACTTTCTTTGGATACTTTTTCATCCGGATACCATGCTGAATTGCTATAGCCTTTAAGGTCTTTTCTGACAGTAGCGGCATAGAGTTCGATACGGGGATCACCGACTTCCACAGGCGCGTCTGAACCGCCTGCGATGATCGTGCCGCTCTCAATCAGGCTTTGCCACGCATATCCGCCCTTTAGCCTTTCTTCTCCAAGCCTATCAATGGCGAAATGTAAATCGCCAATAGCATGAGATGGCTGCATAGAGGGTATGACGCCGAGCGATACAAAGGAATTAATGTCTT
>CAZNCJ010000017.1:0-14662 GCA_964571595.1 uncultured Caulobacterales bacterium
CGGCTTCTAATCGTGCGCGTCTTTTTGTGTCTTGGGAGAGGAGATAAACCAGCCACAGAGATGTAATATAGCTAGTTTCCCCGAGAAACACGCCATCCAAAACAGTGATATATATCAAATATACCCACGCTTATCAGTACTAAAAGGCCTTTAAGTCACTCCGCGCTGTCTGGAATTCTAGACTGAACCTATAACGCCTTTGTGACCCGTGACGTAGAGTAACTGACTTAATTTTTATAATCTGCCCCTTGCCCTACACGCTATGAGAGCTATAGAACACACTCATGAATATCTGGTTTTTACAGCACATTCTGGACATTGCGTAATGAGCATACCATTTCAGCGCGATTTCGAATTCGAATATGAAATCTGCACGCAGATTAGTCCTAATGTCCAAAGGGTTATCGCAAATAATCCTGGTCCGTTTACCTTCACGGGTACGGGTGTGTATATCATCGGCGATAAAAACGTAGCCGTTATAGATCCCGGGCCCATAACCCCAGACCATCAGGCTGCGCTTAAGGCCGCCCTTAAAGGCCGACGCGTCACCCATGTCTTTGTCACCCATCACCATATTGATCACTCTCCAATGGCTAAGCCTCTGGCCAGCGAGCATGACTGTAAGGTTTATGGTTATGGATTACAGGCGAAATCCCCCGAAGGCGGAGAGGTTCGCATGGAAGCCGGAGATGATCTGAGTTTTAAACCTGATGTCCAGATAAAATGCGGCGATATATTTGCGGGAGATGGCTGGACCCTCGAAGCCATCCATACGCCCGGTCATACCTCTAATCATATGTGCTTTGCCTTACATGAGGAAAACATCTTGTTTAGTGGCGATCACATAATGGGGTGGTCAACCAGTGTTGTAAGCCCGCCTGATGGCCATATGGGGGATTACCTCGAGAGTTTAAACCGTATACTCGTGCGCAATTTTGATCGTATCTGGCCAACACATGGCCCTGCCATTAATGATGTCCAAACTTTCGTGCAGGCCTATATTGACCACCGCTATAAACGCGAAGCCCAAATATTGGAATGTCTTGAAAAAGGGACACGCCAAATCAGCGATATGGTGCCGTGTATCTATACTGATATTGACAAACGCCTCTACCCCGCTGCGGCCCATAGTGTTCTGGCACATCTTATCCATATGGAAGAAACAGGGCGTATCCGCTCTGATGGTATGGGGGGATTAAAATCCGATTATTACCCTCTCACAGAGGCCGCCCAATAGCCTGTTCCATCAAGCGACTTATTGGCTTAATTTCCCGATAATATATAAGCAATCACGACAAAGCCCAATAAGGCGGCTATGGACTTTCCATTAATTCTGTCTTTGCTTTTAGCCCCCCAATCAGACCGCCGCGCCTTATTACTGTCTTTGGCGGTGAGATCTTGAGGACGATTGGTAGACGCATTTTCGCGGCGTTTTATATTTGCTTTGCGTAAGGCCTCTGCCGCTTGCTTATAAGTTTGCCCGGATTGCCATGTTTGCGTGTCAGACCGCGACCCGTAATCATCCTGTGTATCATATTCGCTACGGGCATAACTATCCGTGTAAGGGCTATTCTGGCGTCCATAATTATTGGGGCGGGTCCCCGTCTTAGAACCTGCTTGCTTTCCGGATTCTGTTTGCGACCAATTTTTTGAGACGTTCTTGAAAATGATAAACAAGACGAAACAAATGAAAATAAACTCAGACAAAACACCCTCCTTCAATCAGCTATAGCTGATAACATATATAAGTCCAACTTTATGGATAGAGCTGCTGCTTTTGCCATACCGCATTGACTGTCTCTCGCTCAAAAACCAGCCTATCATGCAAGCGAAATGGCCGCGCGCACCAAAATTCTATTCTATCAGGCACAACACGAAAGCCGTGCCAATGGGCGGGCCTTGGCACATCTTTGCCTTCATATTTCTGCCCAATCTGCTCACTCGCCTCGATTAATGTTTGACGTCCGCTCAGTGGTTGTGATTGCTGCGAAGCCCATGCCCCGATCTGGGAGCCTCGTGAGCGCTTGGCAAAATAGGCATCGGATTGCGCGTCACTTACCTTCTCAACCTGCCCCCTAATCCGGACAGACCGTTCGAGAGATTTCCAATGAAAACACAATGCCGCAGACGGATTAGTAGTAAGGTCTTGACCTTTGGTACTGCGCGCATTCGTATAAAAAACGAAACCCCGCTTATCCATATCCTTGAGTAGAACAATCCTAACATTAGGCATTCCGTCCTGACCAATCGTCGCCAAGGACATCGCATGCGGGTCATTTACCTCCGAGCCACCGGCGTCTTCCAGCCATGTTGTAAACAGATCAAAAGGATCCTCACTTGCAAACATATGACGACTGACAGCTTTAGAGCCGTCATCCCCGTCCTCATATTCGGACTGGCTCGGGCTTGGAGGTATAATGGATCCGGTCATGTGTTTCCTATGGCAGATAATTTCACACAGCTATAATCAATTCGCGGCGGAAAGTAAAAATTAACCATGTCTCTGAGGAGCTTATTAACCAATTTCCGCTTTATTTATCATATATTAAGTATAAGGCCTCCGGTTTATGGAGGTGGGGATAGCTTTTATGACACGACAGCAAGCCTTATTGACACTGGGTCTTAGCATGGCCGCGCGCGAGAACGATATTCGCAATGCGTGGCGTAAAAAGGCGAAGTTTTTTCACCCTGACAGCCCTTATGCAAATACACAGGCTTTTCTTAAATCCAGACAGGCTTTTGAGACGCTCATTCCGCCTACACCGCAAGTCTACCGTATTCGAGCCCGCTCACGCGCAGTATAGCTCGCGCAGCAATATTTAAGCGTATTTTTCACCCAGATAGACACGGCGCACATCTTTATTTGCGCGGATTTCTTCAGGCGTGCCTTCAAACAGTGCCTCGCCCTGAAATAATATCGAAGCCCGGTCGACAATATCGAGTGTTTCGCGCACGCGGTGATCAGTTATTAAAATACCGATATTGCGTTGTTTAAGATAGCGCACCAATTCAGAAATATCTGCAATCGCAATCGGGTCAATGCCGGTAAAGGGTTCATCAAGTAAGATAAAGTTTGGACGCGAGGCCAATGCGCGCGCAATTTCAACACGGCGTCTCTCCCCGCCCGATAAGGCCATGGCCGGGCTTTTCTTGATATGGCCGATATTTAATTCGTCCAAGAGAGCATCTACATTATCATTCCATTTAGAACGGTCTTTCTCGGTGAGTTGCACAACAGCCTTGATATTTTCTTCTACCGTCAGGCCTCTAAAGATCGATTGTTCTTGAGGGAGGTAGCCCACACCCAATCTGGCCCGCTGATACATAGGCAGGTCTGTGATGTTTTGACCATCCAGTGAGATCGAGCCGCGATCCGCTTCGATCAGGCCCATTATCATATAAAAACTTGTCGTCTTACCGGCACCATTAGGCCCCATAAGGGCAACGATTTCTCCGCGCTGTACGGTAAGTGTAATATCTTTTACAACGACACGTCCGCGGTAAGCCTTGCCAATATTATTGGCCGAGAGGCCTGTTGGCGGAGGCACAAATGTGGATATATTCTCAGAAGGTTTATTCTTAGCCATAAACATGCACCCCGATCTAGGAGGTGGAACTCCGATTACGACTTTTCAAAATGGCTTTTACACGTCCGTTTGAACCGCATCTTCGGCCTTGGCATGTACCGACAATTCTAGCGCTCTGCGTTGACAAGTTATATATCAAGCGCTCTCCCGTCACGATATTATCTTCCCCTTGTAGCAATATTACATTACCCGTGACAGTAAACGAATCCGAGATGCTTTCATAAACACCCCGATCGCCGCGTACTTCTTGTTGTGGGGTGAGGTAGTAAAAATTACCTTGGGCGACTACGCGCTCAATATCGCCGACATCTCCGCCCTGTGCCTGATCAGAGCTAAAAATTTGCATATCATCGGCCAGAACCCTGACCTCCCCTTGACGGACATCAACCTGTCCCTTCAAGACCGTTAGCGTGCCTTGGCTTTGAATTTCATCGGCTGTCAAATCAACAGGCGCATTGGAATTTCCGGCAAATTGCGCCTGTGCGGGCATTGCCATGCACATTGCAGCCCCAAGCGCCGCGCTGCCCATTTTAAAAAAGCGTGGTTTAATAAGGGCTTGCTTAAATGTGATCAAGATAGATCTACAAAAACGAGTCTTTAAAGATTGCATCATAAACAGCTTGTGCAATCTTTTGCGGGTCATATCAATTATTTTTTCCACCAAATCGAATAGTTGATCTATTCTGGCAGCCTTGGCCCACACAATTCCCGTCAAAGCGTATGGTTTTAGTGCGTACATTATAGGTTAAACGCTCCGTATTGGCGATGTTTCCTTGTGGTTGTTTCGCCTTAACATTACCCGTCACAGTGATTAATTCCGTATCACGTTTATAGACGCCGCGCTCACCGCGCACATCATTACCGGGCGAGGTATAGATGAAATTGCCCCGCGCATCTATTTTCGTGACGGCCCCTAATTGAATGGAGTCCGTTGAATCCGCTGGCGCCTCAGCTCTGTAAAGATACATAACGTCAGAGAGAATTTTAGACTCGCCCTGACGCACATCAACACTGCCCGTCAATATAGTCAAGCCGCCCTTATATGTCGCCTTGTCCGCCTTAATGAGGATAGGCTCATCCCCGTCAAAGCCAAAACCAGCTGATGCATTTTGGGTAGAAGTAGCGGATTTTTCTACGCCGCCTTCACTACTTGCCTCATTTTCTGGTTCAAGACGACCTGTCATCCCCTTGTCAAAAATGAAAAGTTCATAATCATCGGTAATTTCGTAAGTTTCACCAGTTACCTGCCCAAAGCCTCCATCGCAACTAATTGGGTCACGCCCCTCAATCCGTTTATCCTTTGTAAAAATCCGGGCATGACTTGACTCGCAATGATAGCCATCATCGGTTTGCAGATCGACTCTCTCCTCAAGATCAAGAATTTTACGCACATCATCATATGTCCCCTGCGTCGCCGTAATGATCGAGTCTTTTACATTCCGCGCTCGCATAAAATTCAGGATAGGTTTATCCAGATCGACAACGTCTTCATTATTTGTCAAACGCGTCGCCGTTGTAGAGGTTAATTTATACGGCAGACCGTCTTTGGTCCGGCCCGTAAATTTAGGCTTGATCATTTTAACAGATTCGCCGGGAATATCCTTGACGATAAAATGGGTTTTTTGGGCCGCAAATTGCCAGATCAAGACGGCGAATAACCCTAAGGCTAAAAACAACAATAATATCCGCAATAGCTTTATATTACGACTATGACGCCTGGCCGCCTCCAAGGTGAGTGTCCGTTTAGGCTCCCATAAGCCAAGGTTCTCACTTGCCTTGTGGGAAGTCGCACTCTGATAACTATTTGAGGTACTAGCTGGGGCGTCCATGGGCCTGTCTATAGTATAATATAATTTTAAACGCGATAAGTAATTTATGACAGCTACGTAATATATTCAGATAGATTACTTTTGGATGAATTTATGTAGCCGGACGAAGTGTATGAGAAAAAATATCCACCTCTCCCCAGCCCAATAAATCCAAATCGGCCCGTGTCGATAGAAAATTAAAGCAAGATTGGGCAAGGTCAAAGCGGTTTTCACGTAAAAGACGCGCCGTCAAAATCGTTTTAAGCTGATGCAAATATAAAACATCTGATGCCGCATAATTAAGCTGGGCTTCTGTTAATTCATCACTGGCCCAATCAGAGCTTTGTTGCTGTTTGGATAAATCAACGCTCAAAAGATCGCGGCAGACATCTTTTAAGCCGTGCCTGTCCGTATAGGTTCTCACCAATCCCGAGGCGATTTTCGTACAAAATATCGGAGACATGTCGACACCCAGATCACGTTTGATAATCGCGACATCAAAACGTGCAAAATGAAAAATTTTCTCTATGGAAATATCACTGAGCAAAGCTTTGAGGTTCGGGCAATCATATGTGCTACGATCAGGCTGCACGATATGGGCATGACCATCCCCGGATGAGAGTTGAACCAAACATAATTTATCGCGTATCAGCGACAGGCCCTGTGTTTCAGTATCTATTGCGACTGAACCTGTGAATTTTACATCGGCAGGCAAATCATTTTTATGGAAATAAACAGTCATAGATTTTCTTTATTATCTTATTTTATCAAACGCATAAACACGGTAAAATAACGATGCCTGAATTTCGGCGGCAAACATATTTTGACTGTGCTAGAAGATTATATGACGCAAACTACGCATATTGTCCCCAAAATGACCTCTCAACTGGTTTCTGATTCAGTCATTGAAGCTGGCGCCAGCTTATATGATATATTTTTCAAAGCAACAGCAAGCACTGATTTGAGCCATATCTTTGTCGGCGTAAAGACAACGGGTATTTTTTGCCGACAAGGCTGTCCAGCGCGTACGCCAAAGGCTGAAAATTGTACTTTTTACAATTCAGCCAAAGCAGCCCTCAAGGCGGGTTACCGCGCCTGTAAGCGCTGTCACCCCTTAAATCTGCCCGACGAGGCCTCGCATCTGATTAAGACCTTGATCGCCTTAATTGAATCAGACCTCGAACATCGTTGGAGCGAAACTGATTTAAAAAACCGCTCTATTGACCCCTCGACAGCCAGACGCCAGTTTAAGAGACGATTTGGTATGACCTTTACGCAATATGCACGCGCGCGTAGATTAGGGGCGGCTTCAAAAAACTTAAACAAGGGAGAGAGTGTGATTTCAGCTCAACTTAGCGCCGGTTATAATTCGGCCAGTGGTTTTCGACAGGCTTTCGCCCAGCGCTTTGGCCAGTCCCCCAATGATTTGGATAAAACCCCCTTATCTATAGAGTGGATAGACACGCCTCTTGGGCCCATGATCGCCATATGTGACGACAAGGCGCTTTATTTGCTCGAATTTACAATTCGCAAAAACCTTGATCGTCAACTCACCCGGCTCCAGAAAACCTATAAGCGCGCCATTACCCCCGGACGCACAGAGATAACAGATCATATAGAAACTGAGCTAAAGGCTTATTTTGCTGGCCAGCTGCAAAAGTTTGAAACGCCCCTTATCATGTCTGGCACAGCCTTTCAAAAAACGGTCTGGAAGGCCTTGCTAACCATCCCTTTCGGCGCGCAATGGAGTTATTCTGATCTCGCCCAAAAAGTCGGCAATGAGAAAGCCGTTCGCGCCGTGGCCAGTTCAAATGGCTCAAATGGTCTGGCCTTGATTATACCTTGTCACCGCGTCATTGCGAAAGGCGGCGGGCTGGGAGGTTATGCTGGCGGGGTCGAAAATAAAGCGTGGCTGCTCGAGCATGAGAAGCGGAGTAGAGAAACGCCTTAGGCCCTAGCCATCCACCACTTCCATATAAAGCTCAAGCAGGGCTTCTTGTTCGGCGCGCTCGCTCGCCTCTATTTTGCGCAATGACACAACTTTGCGCACGACTTTCGTATCAAAGCCAAAAGTTTTCGCCTCGGCATAAACCTCGCGAATATCGGCGGCGAGTTCCGTTTTTTCAGCTTCTAATCTCTCAATACGCGCAATGAATTGCTTTAATTTTTCACGCGTGGCTTGACCTAATTGTTCAGCACGATCACCATCGTTCAACATGGCCTGCTCCTTTTGCTAATCCTATACGCCCATAGAGGTAAAACATGCACGGCGTTTCGCCAGACGGCGCGGCAAGATTATTGTGGATAGAGTGCGTTTAACGCGTATTGACAGATACATTATATTTGGGCGAGATAGAACCCAAATAAAGATAGATAAATAGAGCGGGGAATAACATGCGAACTCTCAAACGATTAGGCTGGCTGTTACTCGTCGTGCTCATTCTCGCCTTTTGCTTTGTCCAATTGGTGACCGTGCCCAGCACTGATCATAAAATGAATGCCGTTACCCCGCACGCCCCTTACCCAGTATCCGAGGCCGCAAAACGCTTGCATGAGAGCTTATATGTCGCCGATCTGCATGCCGATAGCCTGCTGTGGCGACGCAATCCTGAACATCGCCATAATCGTGGACATGTGGACTTTCCACGCTTGCGTGAAGGCGGCGTCAATTTCCAAATCATGAGTGCCGTGACGAAATCCCCGCGCGGACTTAACTTTGACGGAAATGATAGTGACGCCCCGGATAATGTTACCCTTCTGGCTATGGCCCAACTCTGGCCTGTCAAAACATGGTCTTCTATTTACGAACGCGCGGCCCATCAAGCTAGGCGCTTGCATAAATTAGCGTCTAACCCAGACAACAACCTCATCATTGCCCGCACCGCAAATGATATGACGCAATCTGCCGAGACCCTTATCACCGTCTTGCTAACAGAAGGCTCTCACCCCCTAGAAGGTAAGATCGAAAATATAGACCGCCTCTATGATCACGGCTACCGGGCAATGGGTTTGCAACATTTCTTTGACAATGAACTTGGCGGCTCCATGCATGGGCGCACCCAAGCTGGCTTGTCGGATTTTGGCGAAAAGGCGGTTGCACATATGGTCAAACGCGGCATTATTATTGATGTGGCACATTCGTCTGTCGCCACGGTTCGCGATGTCTTGGACCGTACAGATGTCCCCTTATTATTGTCACATGGCGGTGTCTTGAGCCATTGCCCAAAAACAGCCAACCGCAACCTGCCAGATGAAATATTAAAAGAGATGGCGGCCCGAAATAGCCTTATCGGGATTGGATATTTTGACGGTGTTATTTGCGATATATCCCCCAAAGGTATTGCCAGTGCTATCATATATGGGGTTGAGTTATTAGGCGAAGATATTATCGCGCTGGGCTCAGATTATGACGGCACAGTTGCCGTGTCCTTGGACACATCCGAACTCGCAGCCATTACGCATGAACTTATCGAACAAGGCCTGCCTGAACCCGTCATTCGTAAGGTGATGGGTGAAAATGCTCGCCGATTTTTTACCCAAAACCTGCCGCAAAAATAAGGACGGCTAATTTACGCTTAATCTTTGATCAAGGCTGCGTTTTATCAGCTCAGACGAGCTGACATCCCCCAGACTGCGTGCAATATTTAACAGCTCACCCTCGACGCTCACATCCCAAGCAAAAACGGCTCCGTCTAAAACCTGCTCATTAGAACCGTCAAAAACAATTCTGACTTTTATATTCCCGTCCAACGGACCGTCAAGTTCAAGCTCCAACTTTTTATAATCAAAGTTCTTTAAAGCCGCAAAACCCTCACTCGCCCCAGATACCTGATTTTCTCGGTAGAGCGGGTTAAGTCTGGCGAGACCATCAAGACTGCCAAATTGGGCGGATAAATTCCGGCTTGGCGGGGCTAAAGTATCAGTAGCAGCCGAGAGGCTTTTGGACTGAAATTTTATCGTCCCGCCATCTTTTACACTGAGATGCCCGTCATCCACGCGCGTACGCACGCCCTCGACCACGACAGGCAACATGCCTTCTAATTTGCCAGTCATCTGCATTTCGCCATTGCCCAGATTATTGACGACATCACCGACAGATAAATTTGTCAGTCGCAAGGTGACGCGGTTTTCTTTGGCATCAAATGACCAATCCGTGGGGTCAAGAGACACAAAACCCGCCCCGAGCGGCCATTGGGCTTCATGCAAAATAACGCCGCCTTCGCGCAATTCAAACTCAATCTCGCCGTCCTTTAAAGGAAAGCCCGGATCAAAACTTTTCATCGTCAATTTTTGTCGGCCAGTCGTCTTTAATGGAAAAATAGAGGAAAAGGATAAATCGGTATTTATCCCGCTAAACGGGCCGGGCAATGTCCCCAATGAAATATCGCGCAAGCTCGCCGTTCCCGAAGACAGCAATGGCATATCCGGCCCAAAGGCGAGCTGAATTTTGGCACTGGCAAAACCGTCCACATCGGCGATTTTACCTTGAAAGGCTTTTGACAAGGATTGGGGCTGAAACCCGCCCGGCGTGAAAATAAACTCGGGAATATCTACATTGGCTGTCCCGCGCCCGTCTTCGAATGTATAGTCCACAAATATGGGAGTATCTGGTGTATCCGGTAAATATGTTTGAGCCTTACCATCCCAGAGTGTGCCGTTAAAATGCACCTGTCCATGGAGCGGCAAAACGGGTATTTCTTCGGCCACAAATTTTGCCAAACCTTGGGTATAATCGACTGTGAAATCATCACTTTGGCCTGTGACTTTCAAATCCATGCCATCTGTATTTACCGATCGTGTCTCAACATCTGTATGCGGGGCATGAATAACAAATTGGACCGGCATGTCCCCGCGACGTTTAAAGGTCATATCCGCACTGGGCGCAAAGGCTTTAGAGCCACCATCTGGTAAATCTGGTGAGGTAATATCTGCGTTCTTTACAGACAGCCTCCAGTTCTGGTCTTCTCCGGCAATCGTGCCGTTCAAATCTATCGCGTCAACTTTCAAATCAAGATGGCGGGCGTTTTCGGCATCAATAATCTGCCCTGTAAACTCGCCAATACGCCCTGCAATTTTACCCACAGTGCCGTCTTCAACGCGTCCGCGTCTGCGAAGTTCTGGCGCCTCTCCGACAAAGGTAAAATCGAGGTCTTCGCCGCGCCAACCTGTCGTGGTTTCAAAACGTGAAATCGTTATATTATTTTCTGTATTGTGCTGAAATTTGGCATTTAGCCGTGTCGGCGATCTTAAAATATCCGTGAGGCCATTTATCGATAAATTCTCAACATAACCCCCCGGCACATCTCCGTCATAATTGACAGGGCCTTCAAACGTAAAAGCCTGGCGGTTTTGGCCATCCAGTTGATATGTCAAAGCCCCTTTAAGAGGTGCCAAGCGTGCGGGTCGTCCGTCTTCTGTCACGCCTTGCCATGTCTTCGGGAAAATCAGATTAGCCGTAACAGTCTCAACAGCCTCAAAGCTTTGACCATTGGGTGATCCCGCCACAAGGTTTATATCTTGCAATTCTAGCGGCCATGGCCCGTCAAGCTCGATATCCATATTCAGTAATATCTCGCCCTCCCCGTCTTGATTAGATCGGTATTCAATCACCGGCCTATCGAGGCGGGGGGACAAGGTGAGAACATCCCCCTTTTGAGACTGAAAGTCCGTATTTGAAAACGTTAAGGGTTGGCTAAGAGAGAGATGATAACCCGCACTACCCAGTTTAAACTCTCCCCCGCCCTTTACAGAGGTAGCCGCGAATATACGTTTAAAGGCGTCTTTGGGCAGATTAGCAAAATTACCTACCATAGGTAGATCAATAAGTGCTTTGTTTAAAGACAGGGTTCGCGCTAATTTTTCACGTTTTGAGGGTGACTTAGCTAAGCCTTTTTCAATTTCAATCGTCCACACTCCTTCAATATCGCTCTGTTGAGAACCGGTAGCCGTGGATGTTTGAGAAGTGGATGTTTGAGAAGTGGGGTTTAGAGGCGTAAAAATACGGCCATCCCATTTTAAATCCATGTTTTGCAACGTAAAATCCGGCGTATTGACTTTAACGATGCGCGCTTGAAAGGGACCATTAAACTCAAAACTATCCTCACTAATTTCTGGACGAAAACGACTCTGCAAGCTCAGACCTTCAAGTTGATTATCGCCCCATGCTAATTTCGGAAAATGAATATCAACGTCAAATTCTGAGGCTTCCTCCATAAGGACAAGCTTCACATCACCACTGCCTTGACCAAAAAGGGCCTGGGCTTGAGAGCTGTCATAATTCAAATCCGAATGTTCTACATCCAAAATGATCTGCGTATCAGACAGACTTTTGTAATAGCCGTCAAAGCCTGTTTCCAAGCTCAGATAAGGTGAAGCTAGGTTGAGCCTCCCGCCTTGAAAGGCAATCCCGTCGCGGGGCAAAGGCACACTCGCCCCCTCTCCTTCTTGCATAACCGGAAAGACAAGTTTGCCTGACTTGTCCAATTCAGCCCAAATGTGAGGCGTAGTTAAAACGACCTTTTGGAGTTGATTTTTATCTTTCAGCTCACGCCAATTATAATCCAAGATAATTTCACCGGCCTTGAAAACTTCCCGGCCCTCTTGTTGCAAATTTATATCCGCTATACGCGCTTGGCCCAGCTCTATGGATTGAATATCAAGACTGATTTCAAAACCCATCTTAGTCGCAAGTTTTTCAATATGTGCTTCAATGAGGTTATAACGCTGGGTCCAGACATAAATCAGCGCAAATACAATCAAGACTAATCCCAATAAAAAGAGGAATGTCCAAGGCCTCACCCCTTTTTTGTTTTGGTTTTGCGCAAGCGGTTCGGTGGATTGTCCGTCAATAGGACCAGATGAGGCTTTTGCCGAAGATATGTTCTTACGGGCTTTAGTAATCATTAAATCCTGACATGCATTCAGATAAATCAAGTTTAGACCGAATGCCAGCTTGTAACACAGCGCCTAAACTTATCTTAATTTTAAAATTTGCTATCATTCTGTTAACCTTATTTCGGGATGCTGCAAAGCCCCTTCACACGTCAAATATATTGTGCAAATTTATATAGTTATTTCATGCGCAATGTTTGATAAGTGTCACAGGTAATAAAATTGAATAATAGTCTTAAATAAGTGAAGACAGCTTTATGGTGTGGGATATATCCGCCTTGAAAAATAAGTTACGAGACGCTGGAAAGCAGACCGCGCCACTGGGCGTGAAAGTGAGATCCTTTCTCAACCTGTCTTCAACCCAGATCGAAAGCACACATAAATATCGTTTTATGGGTATGGGTGTGATTGCCGTAATGGCCATGGCGCTTTTTTTACCCAAACCGGTCACGAATGCCAATACAAGTACGGTTAAGCCGACCACCCTGGCTTCCGACATAGATTTAAGCCGGTTTGACGTCGCCCTTGAAATGCCTGAAACGCGCGATAGTCATGTCGTCAAGCTCAAGATAAAATCCGGTCAATCACTCGGGCCTTTATTACAGAAAAACGGCTTAAGCGGACCCCAAGCCTATAAAGTCACACAAGCCTTTTCCAAGGTTTTCAAACCGCGCAATGTGCGTGTCGGCCAAGAATTCGACCTTTATTTCGAAGATGATATCCTCACACATCTAAGCTTTCGCCCCAATATAGACAAAACCATATTTGTGAGCCGTTCTGATGATGATTACACGGCAAAAGTCATCGAGTCAGAGTTTAAAATGGGAAGTCTGCGCGTTAAATCCACTATAGAGAACAGTCTCTATCTGGATGCCAGCAGATTGGGCGCGCCAGATAAAGTCATTCAGCAATTCGCTAAAATTTACGAATATTCCGTCGATTTCCAACGCGATATTCAACCCGGGGATAGCTTTGAAATGTTTTTCGAGGTCGCGCGCGATCATAAGGGCAATATCATCAAGGCTGGAGACCTACTCTATACAAGCTTTAGTCCGCGCGGAAAGACCTCGAACTTTTATCTCTATGAAGATTCTAAGGGCAGAGAAAATTTCTACGATAGTAAAGGCAAAACCGCGAAGCGGAAATTACGCGCAACGCCTATTAATGGCGCCCGGCTCTCTTCGCGCTATGGTAATCGCCGCCACCCTATTTTGGGATATAAAAAATTCCATGCAGGTGTGGATTTCGCCGCCCCGCGCGGCACGCCTATTCTCGCGGCTGGATCGGGGACGGTTGAGCGCGCTAATCGTTATGGCGGCTACGGAAATTATATCCGTATTCGACACTCGGACGGCTATAAGACGGCCTATGCCCATCTGAAGAATTTTGCGCGCGGGATCAAAAAAGGCAAATATATCAAGCAGGATCAGGTCATTGGTTATGTCGGGACGACAGGACGTTCAACCGGCCCGCATCTACATTATGAAGTCCATCATAACGGCAAAAAAATCAATCCAAGACGCTTATCCCAACTCTCCGGCAAACCCTTGAGAGCCTCAGAAATTGCGGCGTTTAAGAAAAGACGTGGGCAGATTGATGCCTTGCGTGAAAAAGCTGAAATTTTGCAAGCGGAAACTTTAAGCGCTCAAACGCATCAAGATGAAACAGCATCAGTTGATACTGTCAGCCTCCAAGGCGGCACATCAAATTAAAATATGGGGTGAGCTTTTATTTACCACCTTCTGTGCCTACCTAATTCTCATTTGAATAAACGCCTGACTTATGTCAGTATTAAAGAGAATAGGCGGGAGCGCATTACCCCCCATCAAATTTATAATTTTGGTACCGTATCCGTAATAAGGATTTTGACATGAAAAACCTACTCAATTTTTTCTTCTCTTTTGATAAACTTATGAAGGAAAAACTGGTCATTACCTTTTTCTGGTTGGCCGTAATTGTCTTTGGGCTTGAGTATTTTTCTGATTTTTTAGGCGGTATAAATCTTAGCTGGTTGGCCTGGCTTGTAGACCGGATCAATTTTCTTGGCAGTTTCATTTTGGGTATTGTTGCCATCCGTTTGTTTTGCGAGATCGCTGTTGCCATATTCCGTATCAATAATAATTTATCCCCCGATGGCGGCAAGTCGGAAACGGCAGATATTGATCCGATTACCGAAGCCCGTAAAGCAGCAGAGGCTGCAGCCCTGAAAGCCAAGCAAGTCTCTAAATCGGCTGTGAGTAAAGCAAGTGACTCAACAAAGTCCAAAATGGGAGACGTCTCGAAATCAACAAAATCCACCTTATCCAAAACGGCTCAAAGCACGAAAACCACCGTGCGCAAGACCGCTGCTAAAGGCAAAGATGTCACGATAGGTAA
>CAZNCJ010000017.1:14762-42517 GCA_964571595.1 uncultured Caulobacterales bacterium
CGAAAACCACCGTGCGCAAGACCGCTGCTAAAGGCAAAGATGTCACGATAGGTAAAGCAAAAAGCGCTGTTAATAAAACGACGGCTAAAAAACCAGCCGCGAAAAAGGCCGCGCCTAAAAAGACAGCCGCTAAAAAAGCACCTGCCAAAAAGACAAGTGCAAAAAAGACAACGTCTAAGAAAACAACAGCTAAGAAGACAACGTCTAAGAAAAGCTAATCTAAAAACCAGATCGGTTTTTTATAAAAAGGTAATTTAAGTAAATGCTGTTCGCTCAAAGCGAGCTTATACAGCGTCAACAGAATCCATATCTTCTGATTTTTTACGGCTAGGCGCTTTACGGCGACGCTTAGGCTTGTCTTGACTTGCAAGCTCTACCACTTCCCCGCCCTCAGACCCATTATCTGATTTCGCAGAAGCGGCGCTATCACCATTAGCCTCAGCAGGCGTATTCTCATCAGATTTCTGGTCTTTATTATGACGGCGTGCGCGCGGTGGATAACGACGACCTTTACGCTCTTCTCCGTCAGAAGACTCAGACTTGTTATCACCGCTTTCGCTTGCCTCTTCGCCGCGTGCAAGACGCGCCGCTTCGGCTTCTTCACGTGCAGCCTGCTTGGCGGCTTCTTGAATATTCATCAAGCGCAGATAATGCTCGGCATGTTGTAGATAGTTCTCGGCTTTCACCCGGTTCCCGCTGGAAGCGGCATCACGGGCCAAGGTTACATATTTATCATGAATTTGCGTGGCGGAGCCGCGAACCTTAACATCAGGTCCACTACTATCGAGCTGGCGATTACCATGATTATTATTCTTATTACGGCCTCTACCCCGTTGGCGCTTCATATCATTTCCTTAAAGTCTTACACAACTAGACTTAGGCATCCTACCTAGGCTCTGAGTTAATGGGTTTCGCGTGAGGTCTTTCCTAAGATCCAAATCAACGCCTCATCTAACTAGCAAAGCTAGAGAAAAACGCAACGCCTTTTTTCATTTATTTGGGGACGGTTTTTCACCTGTCTTGAGAACCGCTCACAATCCTATCAAGCCCAGATAAATCCTGACTTATGTTTACGTTTACGAGCCCCGCCTGCAACATCATTGTCTTAACAGCTGCTGCTTGATCATGCCCGATTTCTACTATCAAGCGCCCTTTGAGTTTTAGGTAAGGGCGGACATTGCGAATTATCTCGACATAAGCCTCAAGGCCGTCCACCCCGCCGCTTAGCGCGATATGCGGGTCATAGGTTTTCACCTCAACACCCAGTTCATCCATATCCGCCTGAGAGATATAGGGTGGATTGGCGACAATAACATTGAATACGCCGTTTACATTCTCAAACCAATGACTTTTAACTAAGCTCACCGCACCGCTTACCGCAAATTTTCGAGCATTCTGTTTGGCCACATTCAGGGCCGCTTCTGATATATCAACACCTATCCCCACGGCTTGATCACATTCTAAAACGATTGAGATAAGAATTGCGCCAGAGCCAGTGCCCAGATCTAATATACGCAAAGGCTCCTTAGGGTCTTCAATTTTGCATAGTTTTAAATGCTCCAAAGCGAGCCTGACAACCTCTTCTGTCTCGGGTCTGGGGGACAATACATCACGGTTGATAATGAAATCACGCCCGTAAAATGCCTTATAGCCTTGCATATGGTCTAGTGGCTCGCCTGACAATCTGCGGCTTAAAAAATCCATGAGCTTAGCTTCAAATTCGGGGCTTAACACCCTGTCGGATTTAATTATCAGGTCTGAATGAGACAGACCGCTGGCCATTTCTAACAGGCGCCGGGCTTCAATATGGGGAACCTCAAATCCGGCCTCACTTAAAAGGGTTGATAGGCTACGCCGCGCCTGCGCGATTGTCTGGCCCTTAAAAAGACTTAGATTTAAATCCGGAGGCGGCACGCTTATCCCGCCGCACCATCGGTAAATCCTGATAAGGTTTCCACCAACGCCTGCGCCGTTAAACTTAGGCGGGCCAAATCCTGGGGCTCTGATAATCTATGATCACCGTCTTTTACCAAAGTGAGATCGACATCATCGCTCACTAATGCCTTCACGATTTTAGAGGCATGGCTATAAGGCACAGATGCGTCCTTCATACCTTGTAGAATACGCACAGGTCCTGAAAAATCTATAGGGCCGTCTAAGAGCAAATGCGCCTTACCGCCTTCGATTAAAACGCGGCTAATCGGCATGGGGTAGCCGTATTCGGAGGGTTCATAATAGACACCTTCCGTCAGTATTTGCGTGCGTATATCTTCAGAAAACCCCGCCCACATTAATTTCTGCGTAAAATCAGGAGCCGGAGCTATCAATAATAATGCCTCCACACGCTGAGGCCGTGCCAAAGCCCCTAACAGAGCCGCCCAGCCTCCCATTGAGGAGCCTACTAAAATGAGCGGGCCGTGCGTGAGCTTATCCATCACATAAATCGTGTCTTCGGCCCAACGCCCAATCGTGCCCATTTCAAAATCGCCAGAACTTTCACCGTGGCCGAAATAATCAAAGCGAAGATAGCCATAGCCGTTTTCCAACGCCCAATTGTGTAAATGAATAGCCTTGCCACCTTCCATGTCGGAGCGTAATCCCCCGCACCAGATAAAGCTGGGCTGACCCGGTTTTGCTGGGCTGCTCCGATAAGCTATTTTTTCGCCGTCAGATGTTTTTAAAAACTCGATCGGGGGCATATCCGACATGTGAAGGCCTTAAATTATTTCAAATTGCGTTGAAGGATGAATATACAATCCCACGCAGAAATGGTAGGTCAAAATTCTAAAGCTTGCTCAAAGGTTTCCATACCCAAAATGTTTCGTCAATGAATATATTACAAGTCCTGCCAGAGTTAAATGCCGGTGGTGTCGAACGCACGACACTCGAAATTGTCGAGGCTTTAACCCAAGCCGGACATGAAGCGCATATTATCTCCGCTGGCGGGCGTATGGTCAAAGACGTGAAGGCCTTGAACGGTGAGCACTCTACATATCATATTGGCTCAAAAAACATTCTAAGCGTGCCCCGCCGCATCCGCTTTTTACGCTCTTATATTCAAGAGCATAAGATAGATATTATTCATGCCCGGTCCCGCGCTCCGGCTTGGCCTGCCTTTTACGCAGCGCGCGCAGAACGCCGTCCTTTTGTCACAAGCTATCAAGGTCATTACAAAGCCGCGAACTCGCTTAAGAGATACTATAACTCTGTCATGACACGCGGCGAAATTGTCATCGCCAATTCCGAATTTACCCGCCAGCATATAATTGCTGAGCACAAAACGGCTCCTGAAAAAATCATCACAGTCCCGCGCGGCGTGGATATATCGGTTTTTGATCCTGACCGTTTTCCACAAGATGAGACAGAAAGGCTGCGGGCGGATTGGTCTATAAAGCCTAAGCAAAAACTCCTCTTATTACCGGGCAGGTTGACGCGTTGGAAAGGCCAGCTGGTCGCGCTAAAGGCCTTGGCTGATTTACCGGAAGACTACGTACTTATATGTCTAGGTGACGCGCAGGGTCGTACGGCCTATCTTGACGAGATTGAACAGACAGCCAGAAATCTCAATCTAAGTAAGAGGCTACGCATTTTCCCTCATACAGAGGAAATTGCTCTCGCTATGTTGTCAGCAGATATTGTGCTGTCTTGCTCGACCGAGCCGGAAGCCTTTGGCCGTATTGCCATAGAAGCCCAAGCCATGGGACGGCCTGTTATTGCCACAGCCCATGGCGGCGCGCTTGCAACGGTTATTGAGAAGCAAACAGGCCTACTTATCCCGCCTAATGACCCGAAATTGCTGGCTCACGCCATAATGGACGCTGGTAAATGGAAAAGCTATGACCCTCGAGCTGCGCGTGACCGAATTGTCACACATTTCTCTAAAGCCGCTCTGCAAAGGGCGAATTTAGCTGTTTATCGCCAACTCATTGATTTGAATGCTTGAAAATATAGGCAAACTCTCCCATATTATGGCTGAAATTCAACCGCCAAAGGAGATATGGCATTTCTAGACGACCACTCGCCGCCCCCCCAAAGAAAAAAGGGCCGCGCATTAATGAAGACATTATGTCTCCCACAGTCCTACTCATCACAGAAACCGGCGAAAAACGGGGCAAAGTCTCCATAGCCGAAGCCTTGGCCGCCGCTCGTGCAGCTGGGCTTGATCTTGTTGAAGTCGCCCCTAATCCTGATGCCCCTGTTGTAAAGATACTGGATTACGGCAAAGTTCGGTTTGAGAACCAGAAAAAGAAGGCCGCCGCCCGTAAGCGTCAAAAAACACAAGACGTCAAAGAAATTAAAATGCGGCCAAATATCGATACGCATGACTATAATGTCAAAGCCAAAGCCATGACCCGCTTTTTTGAGCGCGGTGATAAAGTGAAAGTTACGATCCGCTTTCGTGGCAGAGAAATGGCCCATATGGACCGGGGGACAAATCTTTTGCAACGCGTGAAAGACGATTTCGAAGAGATTGCCAAGGTAGAGTTCGAGCCCAAAACCGAGGGCCGCCTTATGACAATGGTACTCGCGCCGAGATAAACACTCTCATAATACTCATTATATCAATTTCATATAATGTGAGGCTTATCTATATACGCCCATAAAAATCCATTAGGTTAAATATGTGATACACATAGCTGCTGCGGCAGCGCCTTAACCATGGATAGTATAATGAAGAAAATAGGGTTTATCGGTCTTGGAAATGTCGGGGCAAAGCTCGCTGGCAGTCTTGTTCGAAACAATCATGATGTCACGGTTTTAGACCTTGACCCACAGAAAGTCGAAAGTTTCACACAACGCGGGGCAAAATCAGCCAGTTCGCCAGCAGAGCTAATACATAATATTGATATACTCATCACCTGCCTGCCCTCGCCTGCGGCCACACGCGCCGTCGCGGAAGGCCAAAACGGATTTTTAGGCGCGATGAAACCCGGACAGGCTTGGCTCGAGATGAGCACAACGGATTCTGCTGAAATCACACGGCTCTCAGCACTTGTTGAAGCAAAAGGTGGTATGTTTGTAGACTGCCCTGTTTCTGGGGGGTGCCACCGCGCCGATACGGGCAATATTGCCATATTTGCAGGATGCTCACGCGAGGCCTTTGAGCTTGTCCTGCCTGTTCTCACATCTATGGGGCGCCGCATATTACACACAGGCGAGCTTGGCACGGCCTCCAAATTAAAGGTGGTCACAAATTACCTTGCCACAGCCAATCTCGTGGCTGTCACAGAAGCCCTCACCACTTGCCAAGCCGCAGGTCTGGATATGAACACGGCCTATGAGGCTATCCGGATATCTTCGGGCAATAGTTTTGTGCACGAAACCGAAGGCCAAGTAATTCTCAATGGCAATCGCGATATTAATTTCACCATGGATTTGGTGCTAAAAGATATTGGCCTGTTTGATAAGCTCGCTCAAGACCATGATCTCGCTCTTGAACTTTCCCCGCTTCTTATTGATATTTTCAAAGACGGCGCCGCCCGTTACGGCGAACGTGAGCTCTCACCGAATATTATCCGCAGGCTCGAAGAACCGCTCGGTTTTAAAGTCCTAGGGCAAGGCTTTCCTGATGTCTTAACCGATGACGAGCCCGAAGAACCGGGCTATGAAATTCACGCCAAACGATAAATTTGGTATTAAGCCGTCTTACTGGAAGATGTTTTCCGTAAGGCGAAATAACCAATACAGGCCCAAAATATTTCAAAGGCAATTTCACCGTAAGTCTGGCTAGGGCCAGCACCATCAAAGATAAGTCCGAGAAAGCGCCCCGCAGCAAAGGCAAGTGTTAAGGCAATAAAGGCGAGTACCAGCGGTTTATGGTCTGTGGTTTTTGTTGTCACGAGAGCGGCAAAGGCTCCCATAACCGCCATGGCCATAGAGAGGGCTCTGATTTGGTGCAAACCCAAGAGATCTGGCGTCCAGCCCATAAGGCCCGCCATACCGTGCGGAAGAAATGCCCCGTAGAGACCGTAAAGCGTGTAAAACCCTGCATTTAGAATGACAAATATTTTCGCAAAATTCATAGTGAAATCCCCCTTTAATTATAGATAAAATAGCTAGCACAGGGCTTGCATTCCACCAAATCCCCGCTATAAGCCCCTTTCGTTCACTATGAAGGCGCAGCGACATAGGCAAATGGCATGCCTATACGCTCAAAAGGCGGCCAAATCGGACCTTCACCGAAACGGCCATATATCAGGAGACCGAAATGCCAAAAATGAAGACAAAGTCAGGCGCAAAAAAGCGTTTTAAACTGACCGCCTCAGGCAAGGTAAAAGCAGGTCATGCAGGCAAGCGCCACGGCATGATCAAACGCAGCAATGACCAAATTCGTAATCTACGCGGAACCCGCGTCCTAAAAGAATGCGATGCCAAGGTCGTTCGCAAGAAATATTTACCTAACGGTTAGTACTCATTTTAGGAGCGGCGAAAGTCGGCCCTTAAGTTTGAGTCCCAATCACACTTGAATTCTTAAATCAGTTTAGGAGACAGCTATGTCCCGTGTAAAACGCGGCGTCACAAAACACGCCAGACACAAAAAAATTATCGATGCAGCGAAAGGCTATCGCGGCCGTCGTAAAAATACTTTTCGTATTGCCAATCAGGCCGTCGAAAAAGCAGGTCAGTATGCTTATATTGGCCGTAAGCTCAAAAAGCGCCAATATCGCGCTCTTTGGATTCAGCGTATTAACGCCGCCGCTCGCTTAAACGGCATGACTTATGGTCGCTTTATGGACGGGTTAAACAAGTCTGGCATCTCGCTTGACCGTAAAGTCCTCGCCGATATGGCCGGCAATGAACCCGAAGCTTTTGCGGCTCTGGTTGAGACTGCCAAGGCCCATGCCAGCGCCCCGCATACTGTCGAAGGCGGTAATAAAAAGCCGGCTCCGAAGCCAAAGCCAAAACCTGCGCCAAAAGCAGAAGCGCCCAAAGCTGAAGAAAAGCCAAAAGCCGCACCTAAGCCAAAAGCCGCACCTAAGAAAGCCCCGCCAAAAGTACTCTACACAGACGGCGCAACAGACGGCGAGCCTGATGATCTTAAAAAGATCAAAGGTATCGGACCAAAATTTGAAGGCGATCTGAACGCGAAAGGCGTATATTACTACCGCCAGATCGCAGCATGGAAACCTGCCGACATAAAAATGATAGACGAGATCATCGATTCGTTCCCGGGCCGTATTGAGCGCGACGAATGGGTCAAGCAAGCCAAGGCGCTCGCTAAAGACTAAATTCTGACATTATATTAAGTTTAAAATCAGCGCCTAATGGGCGCTTTTTTATGCGCGCTGTGCAGTTTTTTGTAAGCGCTCGGACATTGCCGATTTTATCAACTGTCCCAAGCGACCAATCCCGTCCCTAATTTCATCTGGTGTTGAAATAGAAAAGCTCAAACGGATATGGTTTTGCCCAGACCCGTCAGGAAAGAAAGCCCCGCCCGGCACAAAAGCGACTTTATGTGACTTAAGCGAGGTCGCCAATAAGTCCGCCCCGTCCATATAGTCAGGCAAATCCATCCAGATAAACATGCCGCCTTCAGGACGGCTCCAACTCACCCCGTCAGGCATATTCTCTTCCAGAGCCG
Organism: uncultured Caulobacterales bacterium; assembly: GCA_964571595.1. Classification (GTDB taxonomy): domain Bacteria; phylum Pseudomonadota; class Alphaproteobacteria; order Caulobacterales; family Maricaulaceae; genus CALCKU01. The sequence goes on from CAZNCJ010000017.1 coordinate 22,345, forward strand.
TGAGCATAACATCACGCCGTGATTGATAGGTCGCCCGCAGCACATCAATATGAGCCTCAAACTCGTCTGCAACAACATCAGCCGTTACAATTTGATTGATTGTGGAACTATGCAAATCTGCGGCCTGTTTCATCAAGACCAGCTTGGAGATGACCGAAGCGGCCCCGCAGACCCACCCGACCCGCAAACCCGGGGCGAGGGTTTTGGAAAAACTACCGCAATAAATTGTACGCGCTGCATTTATGTCAGGATTTCTTTCCAGCTCTAAGGCCAGGATCGGCGGGATGTCCGCCCCGTCATAGCGCAATCCCTGATAGGCCGCGTCTTCAATGATAGCAATATCCATATCTGCAGCAAAATCCAATGTCCGTTCCCGCTCATATTTCGAAAGCGTGGCACTTGTCGGATTGGCAAAATCGACAGACATATAAGCAAATTTTACCGCCCCGCCCGCTGTCCGTGCTTTGTCCTTATATGAAGCCAGTGTACGATTAGCGTGAATATCGAATTTATCAAAAACGGGCTCATTGGCATTAAATGCGCTTATCGCCCCCAGATAGGTCGGCCAGCCAACAAGAGCTGTATCGTCTTTAGATAAAAACAGTTTTCCCAAAAAATCCAGCGCCTGTTGAGAGCCCGATGTAATCAGAATATTATCTAGGGTGCAGTCCACACCCAGTGACTTCATACGCCCCACAAGCCACTCCCTCAGCGGGGCGTAGCCTTCATTGACCGAATATTGCAAGGCCGTTTCCTTTGTCTGCGATCTAAAAACACGCTTATAAGCCTTCTGAAACTTTTCATCCGGGAATAAAGACGCATCCGGAATACCCCCGCAAAGGAGATAATATCAGGCTGATCTAACAGCTTTAAAAGCTCTCGAATTTGCGTGGTCTTCATGCCCGACATACGGGGGGCCAGTAAGTGTTCTAATTTCATATCAAACTCACAAACATTAAACGGTATGCCACGATACATAACCTACCTTGCGAGCTATGAATGTGCTTTTATAGAGCTCAAATTGGTAAGTTTTACCGCTATAGCTCTCTTTTCTTTTAAATATAACAGTTTTAATTTTGATATAATCTCAAGGCTCTTGCCCAACCCTCTATTGACGCACGCAAATTGAGGCGTAAAACAGGTCAAATTTTACGGAAAAAGAATATCATGAGCGATCTTTCAGCTATCCAAGATAAATACGCCTCGCAAATCGAAAAAGCCGAGAGCTTAACCGCCCTTGACGAGATAAGAGTGGCCGCCCTTGGTAAAAAGGGTGAAGTCTCGCTTATGATGCGCGGGCTTGGCAAAATGACGCCCGAGGAAAAGAAAGTCATGGGGCCAGCCCTTAACGGGTTAAAGACGGACATCGGTGCCATCATAGAGGCCCGCAAAACCGATCTTGAAAACGCGGAAATAGACGCAGCCCTTGCCAGTGAGACATTGGATATGTCCCTGCCGATAAAGCAAGGGCAAGGTACGCTCCACCCCGTCCAGCAAGTCATGGAAGAAATGGCGGTGATCTTTTCCGATATGGGATTTTCTGTCGCCGAAGGCCCGGACATTGAGGACGATTTTCACAATTTCACAGCGCTGAACTTCCCGCCCGGCCATCCCGCGCGCGATATGCATGATACATTTTTTATGACCGCGCCTAATGGCGAGGAAAAGAAAGTCCTCCGCACCCATACCTCACCCGTCCAAGTCCGCACTATGATGAACCAGAAGCCGCCCATCCGCATTATTGCACCGGGGCGGACTTATCGCTGCGATAGTGACCAGACGCACACACCCATGTTCCACCAAGTCGAAGGGCTGGTGATTGATAAAAACATCCATATGGGCCACTTAAAAGGCTGTCTGATGGATTTCGTCTCGGCCTTTTTCGAGACAGATGTCGACGTGCAGTTCCGCCCGCATCATTTCCCTTTCACAGAACCTTCTGCGGAAATGGATGTGCGTTACGAGCGGGTCGGCTCTGAAATCCGTATCGGCCAAGGCGATAAATGGATGGAAATACTCGGCTCCGGCATGGTTCATCCCAATGTGCTTAAGAATTGCGGCCTTGATCCTGACGAATATCAGGGCTTTGCCTTTGGCATGGGCGTGGACCGTCTGGCGATGTTGAAATACGGCATTCCTGATCTGCGCGATATGTTTGCCAGCGACACGCGCTGGCTGGGGCATTACGGCTTCTCGCCTTTCTTGCAGGCTAATTTGGCTACGGGTTTGAGTTGATGGGCCCGAATGAAGCCATTATAACATGCTTTCGTAAGTACTTTGATTTTAAAGGACGCGCCATTCGGTCTGAATTTTGGTGGTTTCAATTAGCACTCATGCTTGTGACTTTCTTATTCCAGCAGGAAATATTTTATAAATCAGCGTTTATAGAAATATTTGCAATCCTCATCACCTTATTTACTTTGATACCAGGTATTTCTGTAGCAGTGAGACGCCTGCATGATGTCAATAAATCTGGTTATTGGATTATACCGTTCTATTTAATTCCGTTTCTTCCGGGGCGCTTATTAATAAATGTTCCATCTTTTGTAAACTTGGCCTTGGCAGGCCTACTTTTATGTTACTTATTACTGCTTATCTACTGGCTAGCAAGCGAAGGAAGCGACACCGAAAATGAATTTGGCATTTCACCTTTAAATAAAGACCTAAGACAATGAAATTCACACGCTCATGGCTCCTAGAGCATCTTAAAACCGACGCGGATATTCACGCTATATCTGAGGCGATGACGCTTGCAGGTTTGGAAGTGGAAGACATTGAAAATCCGGCGCAAAAGCTCAAAGATTTCACCATCGCCCATGTCACGGCTTCTGAAAAACATCCCGACGCCGATAAGCTCTCTGTGTGCACTGTCGAGACAAAAGACGGCACAAGACAAATTGTTTGCGGCGCGCCAAATGCGCGAGCAGGGATTGCGGTCGCCTACGCCCCGCTTGGCACTTATATTCCGGGGTTGGATTTCTCGCTTGATAAAAAGCCGCGCAAAATTCGCGGTGTTGAGAGCTACGGGATGATGTGCTCCACCAAGGAGCTAGAGATGGGCGAAGACCATGACGGTATCCTTGAGCTTGACCCCAAAGATTATCCCGTCGGGCAAGCTGTTGCAGAAGCCATGGCGATGAATGACCCTGTAATTGATTTTGAAGTCACCCCTAATCGCCCTGATTGGTGCGGGGTGGACAATATTGCCCGTGACCTCGCGGCCACAGGCTTGGGTGAATTGATAACGCCCAAAGTGGAACCCGTGAAAGGCAGTTTCCCCTGCCCGCAAAAAATCGAAATCGACACACCAGACGCCTGTCCCGTCTTTGCGGGTCGTGTCGTGCGCGGTGTGAAAAACGGCCCCTCACCTGAGTGGCTGCAAAAGCGCCTTAAAGCCATTGGCCTGCGCCCTATTTCGGCTCTTGTCGATATTACGAACCTGCTTTCATATGACCGCGCTCGTCCTTTGCACGTTTATGATCTGGCCAAACTTGAAGGCCCCATCCGTGCCCGTCTAGGCAAGGACGGAGAGAGCTTTAACGCGCTCGATGATAAGGATTACGCGGTCGGCGAAGATATGTGCGTTATCGCAGACGACGTGCGCGTGCTCGGTCTTGGCGGCGTGATGGGCGGTACATTTTCTGGTGTCACTGAAGACACGACAGATGTCTTTATTGAGAGCGCTTATTTCGATCCGTCCCGTACGCGCAGAACAGGGCGAGCCACAGGTATAAATAGCGATGCCAAATACCGTTTTGAGCGCGGGGTCGATACCGGCTTTGTCATTGATGGTCTGGAGCTTGCGACGAAATATGTCCTTGAGATGTGCGGCGGAGAGCCAAGCGAAATCGAGATTGCGGGGAAAGTCCCGCCGCCGCCAGCAGATATGCAGTTTGATCCAGCAGAGGTGAAACGCTTGACTGGCTTGAGCCTGAAAGACGTGCGCATCGCCGAGATTTTAACTGGGCTAGGCTTTGGCGTCACCCAAGGCAAGACATGGACGGTCAGTATTCCGCCGCGCCGCCGCGATGTGGAAGGCCCGGCTGATCTTGTTGAGGATATTGCCCGTATTCACGGCTATCATCATTTGGATGCGGTGAGCTTGCCTGCACTTTCAGGACGTCGTGAACCCACGGCGACACTCACGCAAAACCGCACGCGACTGGCCAGACGCGCCCTTGCGGGCCAAGGCCTCTCGGAAGCCATCACATGGTCTTTTGCACTGAGAGAACATGCCGCATTATTTGACGGCGGAGCTGATACGCTCTTACTTGATAATCCAATTTCCTCTGATCTGGATTGCATGCGCCCGACCGCCCTGATCCATCTTTTACTGGCAGGCCAGCGTAATGCCGATAAGGGCTATCCCCGCGCAGCCCTCTTCGAGCTTGGCCCTGTTTACCGCGGGCAAAACCCGGAAGATCAGGCCTTAAGTCTGGCGGGTATTCGCCGCATAGAAACAGAGCGTAGCTGGAGCGGCGCAGAACAAGTTACAGCCTTGAGCGCCAAAGCTGATGTCTTAGCCGCCTTAAGCGCGATTGGTGTAAACATCGGAAATCTCCAGCTCTCTGTACCGCAAGGCAGCTATTGGCATCCGGGCCGGGCTGGACGCTTACAAATGGGCCCTAAAAATATTATTGCTGATTTCGGCGAGATACATCCGCGCGTGCTAAAAGCCTTAGGGGTTGAATGCCGTATTGCCGCCTTTGAGATTTGGCCGGAAAACATTCCCGCGCCTAAGAAAAAATCAGCGAGTAAGTCCAAGGGCGCTTTAAACTTATCAGAGCTTATGCCTGTCCACAGAGATTTTGCCTTTATCGTCGCTGAAAATATTGCTGCGCAATCCATCATAAAAGCCGCTAAGGGTGCAGACCGCAACCTCATCACGGATGTGAATTTGTTTGATGTTTACCGGGGGAAAGGTGTGGAGGACGGCCATAAATCTCTCGCCATTGACGTGACCTTATCACCGCAGGACAAAACCCTTACGGATAAAGAGATTGAAGCGGTGTCAGATAAGATCATTGCCGCTATAAGCAAAGCGGGTGGGACGCTAAGGGGTTAAGCCTATTATAGGATTAAGGCTTAACCGTCGGGGTATGCTTTTGCAGGCTATCTTCCATTTTCTCGGCAAGCTCTGTCATAGGCTCGATCAAACCACCGAGACCGTCTTCATCGGCAATCATGGGTAACATTGCCCCAAAAAGCGCATTAAAGTCCGGCAGGCCATTGGCGTCGCGTGTGTCCAGCGCGCCTGATTTTTCGATTTTTTCGCCGAAAGTCTTGGCCGTAGATTTGAGCTTGGTTTGCAATTTTTCGTCCTGCATCACGCCCATCATATCGCCCATAATCGCGTTGAAATCCGGCATATTTTCCAAAATGTCTTCAATCTCGCCCTGCGTTGGCAGTTGCGACGTGGTTATCTTCTTGGCGGGTTTGACCGTATCAGGAGCCTCTGGCTCTGGATGGGCTACGGCAAGAGATGAAAAGCCTGTAAAGGCCAGTGCAATAAGAGCGGTACGAAACATAAATGTCTCCTTCTTTAGCGTCAGTCCACAAAACAGCTTTGCAGCAATGACTTTTTGATAATTATGGCATATCACAGCCCGTATGAATGAAAACCAAACAGAAAAAATGATCTGCGTCGCCGCGATTGCGGGCGCTTTCGGGGTTAAAGGCGAAGTGAAAATCAAAAGTTTCACGCAAGACCCTGCTGCCTGTATCGCCTATGGCCCCTTATGTGATGAGACAGGGCGCGTCATCCTTACCCCGCAGACCCACCGTGTTATGAAAACATTTATAGCTATAAGGGCGGGCGAGATTACCACGCGAGAAGAAGCCGAAGCGCTAAAATCAACGCTCTTATATGTGTCCCGAGACGCCCTGCCCGAGCCAGACGAAGATGATTATTACTATTCCGACCTTGTCGGATTGGAGGTCAAATCAACAGATGGCAAGCGCTTGGGGAAAATTATCGGCGTACACGAATTTGGAGCGGGCGATATGCTCGAGATTAAACCGCCTAAGGGGGCTGAAAAAACGGCCAGCTGGTTTCATCCCTTTCGCAAAGACACAGTGCCCAAGGTCGACCTTAAGGCGGGGCGCGTCATTATTCATGTGATTGAGGCAGACTAGGCTAGAAATTATGCCTGTCCAAAAAATTGGCCATTTCGTCAAAAGCATGATGGGCCTCGGGCAATAAATCATCAAAGACCTGCCAGACATGGCACATATGCGCCCAGCTTTGCAGCTCTACATTTGAACCTTGCGCGCGCGCTTTATTAGTATAACGCCGGGCATCATCATAAAGTGCCTCAGCCGCGCTTACCTGAATAAGCACAGGCGGCAGATCGGATAAATCCGCAAATATCGGCGAAATGATCGGCGATGAGGGCGAGATTTTATTTATCTTCCACCCACCCCATAATAAAAGCGAACGCGGCGTTTTTAAAAGCGGCTCTACAATAGGGCGCAGCATAGTATCTGTAGGGGCATTGGTTTTTATACTGGGGCTGGAATATGTTGTATCAACGGTTGGGGATAAGGCAATCGCGGCATCCGGTCGGCGCAAGTTTTCACGCTTGATCCAATTTAGCAAAGACAAGCAGAGATTTCCCCCGGCGCTATCACCGGCAATGGCGACCTTTTCCGCAGCCCCCTGCCCGTTGGGGCCATTTTCCAACATCCAGCGATAAACCGCGCCGCAGTCTGTAAAACTGTCCACCCTGTCACTTTCGGGCATCAGGCGGTAATCAGGCGCAAAAACCGCGCAGCCTGTGCGTTTGGCAATATTCGTTATAATCGCGCGGTGGCTTTGCGGACTGCCGACTGTGAAAGCCCCGCCGTGAATATAAAGCAAGCGGCGATCAGGGTCTGCGCCCTTTACCATAGTCCACTCGCCCTCCACCTGCACATATCCAAAACGGGCTGTGGCGGGTATAAAGTCTGCCGCGTAATCGCGGGACAAACCAATCTCGTTAAAGCGGGCGCGTTTTTCAGCCAGTTTTTGCGCTGATCCCGTATTGCCCGCCACAGGCATGACGAAGTTCTCAACCAGAAAAGCCTCCACATCGGCCATACTTTTGGAGGGCTTTTGCGGATTAAATGTCACCGGAATATCCGGCGTGTCATATTTGGAGAGGTTCTCACCCGCGAGATGGTATTTTGTAATAGCCATAAGGGCGACAACCGGCAAAGCGGTCAGGGCGATATGTATCATGATAAGGCCTTACCCATTATGCTCCCATCTGCGCTCTGTGTCGGAGTTTTTGGTCCGCTAGAACACAGGCCAACATAGCTTCGGCCACGGGGACGCCGCGAATACCTACACACGGATCATGTCGTCCCTTCGTACGCACGTCAATTTCTTGGCCCTTAGCATCAATAGAGCGTGTCGGCGTTAAGATAGAGGATGTCGGTTTAATCGCGATACGCACAATTATTTCCTCACCATTGGATATGCCGCCTAAAATACCGCCTGCGTGATTAGACAAAAATTTGGGTTTGCCGTCTTCCATTCTAATTTCATCGGCATTTTCCACGCCGCTAAAGCCTGCCGAAGCGAAGCCAGCTCCGATTTCTACCCCCTTGGCAGCGTTAATCGACATCATAGCGCTGGCGATTTGCGCATCCAACTTGCCATAAACAGGCGCGCCCCAACCCGCAGGTAGACCGCTGGCCCGCACTTCGAGCACTGCGCCAACCGAATTACCTGACTTGCGTGTCTCATCCAGATAGTCTTCCCAATTACGCGCAGCCTTGGCGTCTGGGCACCAGAACGGATTATTTTGCGTCTCGGCCCAATCCCAGTTCTCACCGTCTACCATCTGCGTGCCAATTTGAATAACCGCGCCTTGTATCATAATATCAGGGCCGAGTATTTTACGCGCGATAGCACCGGCTGCGACGCGGTTAGCCGTTTCTCTTGCTGAACTACGCCCGCCCCCGCGGTAATCCCGAATACCGTATTTCGCATCATAGGTGAAATCGGCATGACCGGGCCGGTAGCGGCTTTTTATCTCGGAGTAATCCTTACTGCGCTGATCTTTATTCTCGATCAAAAGACCAATCGGCGTACCTGTTGTGCGCCCTTCAAAAACACCCGATAAAATCTTGACCTGATCAGGTTCCTGCCTTTGGGTGACGAAACGCGACGTACCGGGCTTGCGCTTATCCATATAGATTTGAATATCAGGCTCTGTGAGTTCAATGAGCGGCGGACACCCATCCACAACACAGCCAATGGCAGGGCCGTGGCTCTCCCCCCAGGTTGTAAACCGAAATAAATGTCCGAATGTATTATGTGACATGTGCGTTGTTTAACGGGGATTATCGTTATGGGCTAGTCTTTTCCAGTTTTTTGCCATCTTGCCTTTAAAAAACATCTTGCATTATGTGCATATATGTGCACATATACACAAATGAAAAATGATAATAGACAACACTCCCCCGAATATAAGGCCATGGCAGAGGCGGCGATTGCGGTTTTAGACACCCAGTTTTTAAAGGCCTTAACCGACCCAACGCGTGTTCAAATCATTAAAAAACTTATCTTGCAGGGGACATGTGATGTCTCGACGATTGCGCGCGGATTATCACAAGACCGGTCTGTTATTTCGCGCCACCTTGCCATTTTGGAACGCGCCGGCATTGCCGCCTCGCGCAAGCAAGGCCGTCATGTACTCTACGATCTGGCAGGCCCGGATATTGTCGCCAAGGTCGCCTCTATATTAGAGGCGGTAAAACCAATGGCAGAACATTGTATCCCTTTTCAAAATACCGCGCCTAAAGGAGAAGTCGCATGACTACGTTTACCGGCACAGCCTCTGATGGACGCGATGTTGTCTATACAGATAAAAAGCGGCATTTATGGTGGCTAAGTTTAATCTCACCCATTGTCCTTTTAGGGGCTATCTGGCTTTATTTTGTCTTTGATAACAACCCCGTTTTCACCCTCATTCCCGCGCTTTATATTTACGCGGTGACGCCCCTTATTGATTATATTATGGGGGTTGATACGCATAATCCCCCCGAAGAGGTCGTCAATGTCATGTCAGCCGATTGGTATTATCGCTTCCATGTTCATATCCGCATTACCATCTCGGTTTTGGTCTTTCTGGCCTATGTCTGGTTTGTCGGCACACAAACCCTCCCGCTCTGGTCTTTACTCGCGCTGATATTAGGCGTGGGTGTCTCGAGTGGCGGCATTATGGCCATGACGCATGAGCTGGGTCACAAAAATAATAAATGGGACAGGCTTCACGCCCGTATTGGCAATATGATTATTGGCTATGGCCATTTTAATATTGAGCATAATCGCGGCCATCATACATGGGTGGCCACACCCGAAGACCCTGCCAGTTCGCGCATGGGAGAGAGCATATATCGCTTTGCCATCCGCGAACTTAAAGGCACGACACAACGCGGGCTTATGCATGAGCGCATGAGGCTGAAAAAACAGGGTCGCAGCTTTTGGAGCCTCCATAACCATGTCTTGCAAGTTTACGTCGTCACACTGCTCTCCTTTCTGGTTTTTTCTGTGCTGTTTGGGCCTGAAATACTGCTCTTTCTGATCCCCCATCATATTTTGGGCTGGTACACGCTCACCCAAGCCAATTATGTTGAACATTACGGACTCATGCGCCAGAAAACAGCTAGCGGGAAATATGAGCGCACACAGCCCCACCATAGCTGGAACACTAATCATACTTTTTCCAATATGCTCTTATTTCACCTCCAGCGCCATTCAGACCATCACGCCCACCCCCAACGCCCTTATCAGGTCTTGCGCGATTATGACGACGTCCCCAGCCTGCCGACGGGTTATGGCGGATGTTTCGCCGTAGCTGCTGTGCCTTATTTTTGGTTTAGGATGATGGATAAGCGCGTCATGGAATGGGCGGGCGGCGATATTACCAAAGTCAATATCGACCCCAAAAACAAAGACAAGCTCTATAAAAAATGGGGCCAGACTGCCGCAAGCACGTCTGAAAATTTGCCTGCTTGATGGGCTAGGACAATATCCGGGAAATGAAGAAATCATTTTCGTGATCCCCCATTTCTCCCATGACTTCCCGTGCGGCTTGTTATATGCCCCTCTTATCATGAGAGAGCTTGCCGTTATATGTCCCTTGAAGTCTGGATAGCCCTTATCGCCCTCTTTGGCGTGGGCGGCCTCACCCCCGGACCTGCCGTAATGCTTGTTCTGGCCTCCGCCTTTCGCTACGGGTTTCGCCCTGCCATGCTGGCCGCACTTGGGATTGCCACAGCCAATATAGGCTGGTTATTAATGGCCGCCTCTGGCGCCGCCGTACTAGCCACGCAATTCCCTACCGCCTTTACCGCCATGAAATTTATCGGCCTCTTGGTGATTTTATATCTCGCCCTTAACGCTATGTTTGGCCCGCTGCCCAGCGCTAATCCAGATGAAAACACGGCCCCGCCGCGTGCCAAACTTTACGCCAAAGGCTTGGCCTTACAAATCTCCAGCCCTATGCCGCTGGTCTTTTTTGGTCTGCTTTTGCCGACCTATTTTGATACGTCTTCAAGCCTGCTCTTACAGCTCTCTATCATGTTCGTGACGGTGACCGTCACAGAGCTATTGGGGCTGGCTTTTTACGCCTATAGCGCCGAGCGCATGCGCGTGCTTTTATCCTCACCGCGGGCTGCACGAATTTTCAACATTTGTATTGGTATCGTCATGATATGTTCAGGAATTTGGGCTATTTACAGCACGAGCGGACATTAGGGCTTGCTATTGCAGGCTCTGTCATTATCAAGCTCAATCCAAAGCGCCAAATGGACAAATATTGAGGACAAAATATTATGGATATGTCTAAAATTTCGGTGGGAGAAAATCCGCCTTTTGACATTAATGTAATCGTCGAGGTTCCCCTTGGCGGCGAGCCGATTAAATATGAAATGGACAAAGCCTCTGGCGCGATGTTTGTAGATCGTTTTTTATACACATCAATGCGCTATCCCTGTAATTACGGCTTTATTCCCCACACGCTTTCCAATGACGGTGACCCGACAGATGTTCTGGTTGTTGGTAACCGCGCCCTCATGCCCGGCTCTGTTATTCGCGCCCGTCCTGTCGGAGTGCTGATGATGGAAGACGAGGCCGGAATTGACGAGAAGATTGTCGCCGTGCCTCACCAAAAGCTAACCCGCTATTATGACCAGATCAAGGACTACACCGACCTCCCGCAAGTCCTCCAAGACCGTATTCCGCATTTCTTTGCCCACTATAAAGACTTGGAGCCCGATAAATGGGTCAAGATATTGGGCTGGGAGACACGCGAGAAAGCTGGCGAGCTTATCATGGACGGTATTAAAGCCGCTGGATAAGCCAATTTCTTAAATTGCATTTACCGCTGAATCATGGAACAGAACAAGAATGGAACCCATTCTTTCATATTCCGGTTTGGAGCTTAGCCTTGTCGAGCTGATTTTAGGCGCCGCCATGATCTTGCTGGGCGCGTTGATAGCTGTGATGTTCTCACGCGGCGGCAGCAAGAAGCTAGAAGGCCATATCCAGAAAATGGGTGACCAACAAGCCATGCTACAAGGCCGACTTACGCAAATGGCCCAAGATAGCGCGCGACGGGATGAACAGTTTCGCGACAGTTTGGACAACCGTCTTTCCAATGTCTCTGACAGGGTCGGTAAATCCATTCTAGAAACACAAGAACGCAACTCTGAAAGCATGAAGCAATTACATGAGCGTTTGGCCTTAATTGACCGCGCCCAGAAAAATATTGAAACCTTATCCGGCGAAGTTTCTGGATTGCAAAGTCTGCTCTCAAACAAACAGGCGCGCGGTGCATTTGGTGAAAAACAGATGCAAGACCTCATTACAAATTACATGCCCCCACACGCCTATAGTTTTCAAGCCACGCTCTCGAATAATAAGCGCGTGGATGCCCTTATTCACCTGCCGCAAAATCAAGGCGATGTCGCGATTGATAGTAAGTTTCCTATGGAAAGCTGGCGGCGTATGACGGAGGCTGAGAACACACCCGATGCCGAAACTGCAAAAAAACTATTTGCCCGGGACGTGCTCACTCATATCAAAGACATCTCGCAAAAATATCTCATCTTTGGCGAGACACATGATATTGCTTTGATGTTTCTACCTTCGGAAGCCATTTATGCCGAGCTGCACGCTAATTTCCCGAAAGTGATCGAAAAGGGATTTTCTCAAAAAGTAATGATCGTCTCGCCGACCACCTTTATGGCGACCTTGCACACAATGCGCGCCGTGATGAAAGACGCCGCCATGCGTGAACAGGCTCATATCATCCAGCGTGAAGTCGGCATACTCTCCCAAGATATTCGCCGTCTGGACGACCGGGTTGAGAAGCTGCAAACCCATTTCAACCAATCTATCAAAGACGTCGAGCAGATCAGGACCTCGACGAAGAAAATCATTAAACGCTCTGATAAAATTGAAAGCCTTGATGTTGATCATTCAGAAGCGCCGCTTAGTGACCTAAGACCGCATAATGAATCCGAATTTGGAGAGGATTTCGACCTCAGAGATAGCGCATGATTTATTATGAAGGCAGACTATTTCGGCCCAGCACAGAAAATCAGGAATCTGACACAACGCCGGAGACAATCTTTAAATATCATCAAAAAGGTGATCTTTTAACCGGCACTTATTCGGGAGGATATGTCGAATTTGGCCAACTTATCGGTCTGGTAAATATCGCAGGGCGCATAGATATGCGCTATCACCACATCAATACTGACGGTGATCTTATGACGGGTATTTGCCGCTCTATTCCCGAAATTTTAGAGAGCGGTAAAATACGTTTGCATGAAAGCTGGCAGTGGACATGTAAGGACCGGGCAAAAGGCACGTCTATATTGGATGAGCTTTAAACGCGCCTATGAGGAGAGACCTAAAAAGGTCGGCGGCTTTGCATAGCCGCCATAATAGTCCCGTCATCGAGATAATCCAGTTCCCCGCCAATCGGAACACCGTGGGCTAATCTTGAGACTTTTACGCCCGCACTTTCCAAATGATCGGTGATATAATGCGCCGTAGTCTGGCCGTCTATTGTCGCGTTCATCGCCAAAACAATTTCCGTAATATCAGGGCTTTGGGCGCGTTCAATTAATCGGGATATATTTAGGTCTTCGGGTCTTATACCGTCTATCGCCGATAAAGTCCCGCCCAATATGTGATAAAGCCCCTTAAACGCACCGGCCCGTTCCATCGCCCATAAATCCCCGACATCTTGAACCACGCAAATCACCGATCTATCCCGTCCCGGGGCCTGACAAATATAGCACGGGTCGTGACTGTCCACATTATCGCAAATCGAACAGCTTGTGATTTTATCAGCTGCTTCTGCCATAGCCCCCGCAAGTGGGCGCATCAGGCCTTCACGTTTTTTAACCAACTCAAGCGCGGCACGTCTGGCAGAACGCGGGCCAAGACCTGGCAATTTCGCAAGAAGGCTGATCAAGCGTTCAATTTCTGGACTGACCTTGGCTCGGGACACACTTATTCCTTTTGATTCGGACCTAGCCTAACCAAATTGGCGGGTTTAGGGAACGGCAATCGCGGCGGATTTAGGCCCGCGCGGATCTGCTGCGCCGTGAAAAAAGGGCGCAGCACTTCCCTGAATGCCCAGCTGCCCAACGGAATTCACCCGACCCAAAATTGTACGGGCTATATCGCCTTGCGCGTTTTTAGGAAATTGATGTCCCATTTTCTCCAAAATGGCCAATGTATCGGGCGAAATGCCCGGCTCAGCAAGCACGATTTCCGGCAGCCATTGATGATGAATACGCGGCAAATTTGTGGCTTGGGCCAAATTCATATCCCATTCAATGACATTGAGAACCATCTGTAAAACGGAGGTGATGATCGTACTGCCCCCCGGACTGCCCGTTACAAGAACCGGCACCCCGTCCTTTGTGACAATCAGCGGCGACATGGAAGAAAGCGGACGTTTCAGCGGTTCGATTTTATTGGCTTCTCCGCCAATCAGACCATAACCATTTGGTGCGCCCGGCTTGGCTGAGAAATCATCCATTTCATTATTTAGTAGGAAACCCGCCCCGTCCACGCTCAACCCGCTGCCATATGAAAAATTAAGCGTATAGGTCACCGCCACACTATTACCCGCCTTATCAATAACCGAGTAATGCGTCGTCGAGGGACCTTCTGGTCTTAGGACCGTGCCAGGGCGCACGTCAGCGGACCTACTGGCCTTCTCGAGTGAGATAGTGGCGCGTAACCTATCGGCATAATCAGGGTCTATCAAAGCCTGTTGCGGTACGTCGAAAAAATCCGGATCACCCAGATATTGCGAGCGATCGGCAAAAGCTCTTCGCATGGCTTCAATCAACTTATGTAAATAAGCGGCACTATTATGGCCGTCATTTTGTAGGTCATAGCCTTGTAAAATATTGAGCATTTGCAAAATATGTATCCCGCCTGATGAGGGCGGCGGCATGGAGTGAACCTCATAATCTTTATACGTTCCGCTCACCGCAGGACGCGTGATTGTGCGGTAATTTTCAAGATCGTCATGGGTCATAATACCATTCCCCGTTTCCATCTCGGCCACGATTAAATCCGCTGTTTGACCCGTATAAAACCCATCGCTGCCTTGGACCATTATCCGGCGAAGCGTGGCGGCTAAATCCGTTTGTTTTATGATCTCGCCGGGCTGGAACCCCTGCCCGCCATTGAGAAAATACTCGCGCGATGACGGATCGGCCAAAAGGCTTTCTCGGTTTTCATGTAGGGAATGTGCCAAGCCGTAAGAAGCCGGAAACCCGTTTGCCGCCAAACGAATGGCTGGCCCCATAACTTGTCTGCGTGTCATTGTCCCGTAAGTGTCAAGCGCCTCTAAAAGCCCCATAACTGTACCCGGAACACCGGCGGAGAGATGGCTATATTGCGCTTTTTGATTATCGACCTCGCCGTTTTTGCTAAGATACATATCCCGACTGGCCGCGGCAGGCGCTATTTCGCGAAAATCCAGCGCAATGACCTCATCAGAACCTGTAAGAGAGACAAGCATGAAACCGCCCCCGCCAAGATTACCTGCTTGCGGATGGCTCACGGCCAAAGCAAATCCCGTGGCAACAGCTGCATCAATAGCGTTCCCTCCGCGCTGTAAAATATCTGCGCCTATCTGCGCGGCAATCCGGTCTTGGGCAGACACAATTCCCGTCTGTCCTTTAACGGGATGAAAACGGCTTGAATAATCAAGGAGAGAGTTCACCGCGAGGGAGGCTGAATTATCTTTTACGTCAACATTTTTTGCAGGTGTATCTTTGGCGTGAGCTGGTAAGCCGCCAAAAATTATAAGGATACATAATTGTAAAAATAGAGCTTTCAAGCTGGCAGAAAAACCTTGGCTAAACCCTCTGTAATTTTTCATCATCCATCCTGACAATTTATGATCTGAACTTAAAACGGCAATTTCATACCGGGCGGAAGCGGAATATCTCCCATGGCAAATTTCATCGTTTCAGCCTGTTTTTCATCCATTTTGACTTTCGCGTCCTGATAGGCCGCAATAATCAGGTCTTCGACAATTTCAACGTCTTCCCCGCTGAGCAAGGTCGGGTCAATCTTGACCGATTTCATATTACCGCCGCCAGCCAAAATCACTGTGACTAGCCCGCCGCCCGAACGCCCTTCTGCGACAAGATCAGCGACCTTGGCTTGAGCGACTTCCATTTTGGCCTGCATTTCCTTGGCTTGTTTCATCAAGCCCATAATGTCTTTCATATCATATCCTCGTCATCTGGGTGGGGTCTGAAATCTGCGGGAATTATATTATCTGATGGCGGCGTATTTGCGGCGTCTTGATCTGTCTCATGTCCGGACTGTGCTGCTGTATGGATAATCTCGATCAATTTTGCCTTCGCGAGTAAAGGATGAGCAAAAGCGGGGTGCGCCCTATCTTTTGCTTCCTGCTCAGATTTTTCGCGGCGTTGGCGTTGATTAATCGTCTCACCACCTCCTGATGTTTCGGGCGTAACAATCCAAAGCTCACCCGTAAGCTCTTTGAGGGCGGAGACAATTTTTCCCGTTAGGCTAACAGGTGCACCTTCAACAGGCTGAAACGCCATGACCCCGGGTTTGAAACGTATCGGCATCACATAGCGCTTAATATCAGAGGCCAGTTGAATTTCGTTTTTAGGTAATGCGGCTATGAAGGCTTCAAGCGTTTCTATGACGCGGTAGCTTGCAGGCTGGCTCTGCGGCTCAGCCTGTTTCTGGGTCTGCATTTGCGGCTGCAAGCGCGTTTGCGAGGCGGGGCTTACCGGTGTGTTTGCACTTAGCGCAGAAGTGGGAGTAATTGTCGGAGCGCTCGTTTGGGGGGCTTCAGAACTAGCGACTTTCGAATCAGAATTTTGAGAAATAGGACCCGCAGTTTCGTGTGAAGGCTGCGGCTGCCTAAAATTTCCGCCCCCGCCTTCTTTAGCCCCCAATTCGGCAATCATTTTTGCGATAAGTTCGGGCGGCGGCATATCCCCCGCCACAGAAATATTTAACATGGCCATTTCCGCTGCGGCCAATGGCGAAGGCGCAATCCTGACATCATTATAGGCCTTAAGCAACATTTGCCAGATACGGGTCAGTTGCCCCAAACTTAACTCACCTGCCAAGACTTGCACGCGTTTGATTTGATCAGGTGCTAAGTCAAAATCACCGTCCTCACCCAAGGTCTGGGCGCGGCTCACTTCGTGACAAATCTCAAGCAGGTCACGCATCACAATCGCCGGATCAGCCCCGTCATCATATTGGCCGCGCAGTTCTTTTAGAACACATGCTGCGTCACCTTTGGCGGCCTTTTCAAAAAGATCGAGCACGCGCACACGGTCTGCAAGGCCGAGCATGGAGCGCACTTGCTCTGCGCTCACCTCTGTCCCGTCTAGACCTGACTGGACAATCGCTTGATCAAGCAAGGACAAGCTATCGCGTACAGACCCTTCAGCGGCGCGCGAGATAAGCGCCAAACCATCATCTGAGACTTTGACTTTCTCTTCCACACAGATTTTCGCAAGGTGGTCTTGTAAAGACTGGGCCTGAACACGGCGGAGGTCAAACCTCTGACAGCGCGAAAGAACAGTGATAGGCACTTTGCGGATTTCCGTCGTTGCGAAAATAAATTTCGCATGATCGGGCGGCTCTTCTAAAGTTTTTAGCAAAGCATTAAACGCCCCTGTCGAGAGCATATGCACCTCGTCAATAATATAAACCTTATAGCGCGCCTCAACGGGAGCATAACGCACACCGTCCAGCATTTCGCGCATATTATCCACACCTGTGCGCGAGGCTGCATCCATTTCAAGAACGTCCATATGTGATGACGCCATAATGCGCTCACAATGCAAGCCAGGCTGGGTTAAGTCCACAGAGGGAGCGTTATGCTTATCTGTCTGGTAATTTAACGCGCGGGCCAGCAAGCGCGCCGTGGTGGTTTTCCCAATACCGCGCACGCCGGTTAGCATAAAGGCGTGGGCGACACGTCCTGCCCGAAACGCATTGGTGAGCGTGGTGACCATAGCTTCTTGGCCGATCATATCTTCAAATGTGACCGGTCGATATTTACGTGCCAAAACCTGATAATGGTTGGATGTCAACATATCGCTCATGATTTGCTTATAAAGTGCGAATGGAGTGCTTTAAAGGGGCTGGCCTGAAATTCGTCCAGAAAACCGTGGAGAAAGACCATATGGTAGAGCCAAGATCTAAACTTGCCCCTTATCCGTGCCCATAACCAGATCCCAAAACCGAAAATACAGACCGTAATTTCCGGTAAATTTAGTATGGTGTAGATTATGATGGGCAGCCGTGATCATGATTTTGCCAAACCTGCCCTTAACCCAACGGTCGGGATAGACTTCCCAACCAGCGTGATTAAAGACGGCATTAATCGTCATAATCATCAAAAGCGCCAAGGCGACACCGACATGTAGCGGGATAAACAACGCCAAAACTGGCAATAGCCAAGCCGAGATCAGCGCCTCTATCGGATCAAAAGAAAAGCTGGCCCACGGTGTCGGCTGTACGGATTTGTGATGGCCTGCATGGGTTAAGGCAAAGAGGGATTTATGGTGCATGAGGCGGTGCGTCCAATAAAAATACGTATCCTGAACGCAAAGATAAACCAGACCGCTTAAAAGGATGTATCCCCAAGCTGCGAGGCTGGTTACAGGCCCGCTATAAAGCGCCGTACCGCCAGCTTTCCACATTTCAATCACAATGGCGGCAGGTGCGGCATAGATGAAGGCTGAAATAGTGGAGAGTTTAATTTCGTGACGTATAGTTTCGCGCGTCGGCTCACGCCGTGATAAGCGGCGCGCACGCACTTTCTCGCTCGGACGTTTCCAGAGCGCCCAATGTATCGGCGCAACAATCAAAAAATACCGAAAGATGATTATCGCGACAAATGCGAAATAGGTCACTGCACTTTGCGCGAATGGTATGGGCCAGCCTTGCATAAACCCTAATGACCAAATTTAGCGCAAAAGGCCAAGTCTTTTATGCCGTAAAACTCTTAAAGCCCCGCGACAAATGCGTCTCTTTTATCCGAAATTGAGCTTCACCATGACGATAACGCCCAAAGCCCCCCAGAACAGCATATTTATCAAAGAGCGGAATATGCCGCCGTCATTTTCAACCTTAAGGCCAAACACCCCCATTACGAGCGTACCGGGTAGTAAAAAGAGGGTGCCTGCCATGCGTATAAATTTCATACACCTTTATCCCTGTTAAAAAACAAAGATCAAGGAGATGTTCTCAGATGGATTGAGAAAGGCTGGGCGTCGTTTCTGACTTAGCCTAAAATACGGTAGCCACGGCCACGCATACAGCGATAGACAATATCCGCCTGATCGTTTTGGCCTTGAATAACGCCGACACCTGTTCCGGCGGCTGCACCTGCTAAGGCACCCGCTAATGCGTTCTCACCGCGGCCTCTATCACCGAAACGTCCCCCAAAGGACGATCCTACCAAGGCTCCAAATCCTGCACCTGCAACGGCCGTTCCTAACGTGTTATTGTTAAAAACATCACGCTGGGCGGCTAATTGCTGGCATTGCGCCAGATCGGCTTGTAATTGTGGGCTATTGGGCGCATCAATTATTGGGATGGTATTGGCACCGCTATTTGCACAAGCCGATAAAGTCAGGCTTGCACCGGCCAAAATGCAGATGAAAGCAGTTTTAGAATTGCGATTTAAGTGTTTCATAATCACAGTCTCCATGTCTTTGGCTGGCGCGGCCATATCATTGTAAATACTGTGCACGCATCGTCCCGATGCCCACATTTAGCAATTCTATAACACAGAATATTATTATTTAGTTATAAACTTTTAGTCATTTAGCAGTTAGGTCAATTACAGCCCAATGCTTTGATAATGTAAGGCAATATCCGATATAGCGACATAAAAAGCAGCCGTGCGCATATCTTCTAACTCAGGCTTGGCTTCCAAGGCCGCTTTAATATTACCATAAGCCCCGCGCATCGTATCATCCAGACCCGCACGTACCAGATCAATTTCATCCGCCCCTTCAATGAAGTCTGATTTAAACGATTTGGAAAACTTTAAACCGCCCTGACCTTCTAAAGCGCGGATTAATTCCCGGTTTTTTGCTTCCTGATTACGGCGGCGCAGACGGCCAAAACGGATATGGCCGATATTTTTGACCCACTCAAAATAGGAAACCGTCACACCGCCCGCATTGGCATACATATCCGGGATGATCGTCACGCCCTTATCGCGCAGGATTTTATCAGCCTTGGCCGTCACAGGACCGTTCGCGGCCTCAATGATCAATTTAGCTTTTATTGAATGGGCGTTACTCAGATTTATAACGGCTTCCATAGCAGCCGGAATTAAAATATCACAGCGATCACATAAAGCCGCCGGGTCAGGCTCTGAGAATGTTCCCCCTTTAAAGTCCGATAAAGGCTCGCCCGAGAGCATGTGCTGTTTCAGGTTTTCAATATTTATACCGTCCTTATTGCGCACGACCCCGCCACGCTCAATAACAGTAATAATCTTGCACCCATCCTCTTCTGATAGAAATTTGGCGGCGTGATAACCCACATTGCCAAGACCTTGGATGATTACTTTCTTACCGTCCAAACTTCCCCGTAAGCCGGCTTTTTTAACATCATCAGCAT
>CAZNCJ010000018.1:0-40890 GCA_964571595.1 uncultured Caulobacterales bacterium
TAAAATATGTCGTAAGAACAGACACAAAACTATACACAATGTGGCCCAACCCGACCACTTCCCCCAAAACTGCAAATCCCTTAAGTCTTGCTCATTTAAGTCTAGCAAAAGGCTGTTACCTCTATTGTAGGGATAGAAAAATGTACCAAAAAAAGTAATGGTTTATTAATAGCGCCTTGCCCTTATGCTCTATATATCTTTGAAGATGTATAGTTGAAGTAAGAAAATGCATCAAAATTACAAAAATTGATGGAGCTACTACAAGAAATATAAACTCTCGACCAATACCAAAAAAAATTAAAAAAGCCAATGAAGTAATTATCGAAGACGGAATGAGACGAGCTCGCAAAGGCCTGAAATCCATATATTCAGCATATATATGACGAGCATGTTTTGGATTTGAAATTACCCTCATGGATTTCTTTTTCTTACCCACAGCTCACCCCCGTTTTGACGTGGATGATGCGGCCTGATCCGCCGCCATTCTCGACCTTGCGCTGCCAGTTCTCATATTCAAACGTGCCGGGCGCGCCAGCATAGAGCGCCTCGGGGGCTTCTTGCTCCAGGCGTTCAAATTCGGCGCATATCTGGTCACGAAGCTTTCGAAACCACGTCGCGCTGCGTGTTTTCTGGCTTTCGAAATCTGCGGTAAAGTCAGGGTCAGAATGAGGGGTCGACATAGGGGCTTATCCAGCGAATTCGCATCTCTGACAAGTGGAATTGTTAAAATTTAACTCTATTCGTGGGATTTATCCCATGAAAGTGCAATAAAGTGCTTTACATGGGTGCGCATAAGTATAAATACCAAGAAAAATATCAAGAAGGTGGGATTTATCCCATGAAATTATGACTCTTATACCTGATTTTGTCGCCAGAGCCGAAAAATACGCCACTGATAGCGGTCAGAGCCTGTCGACTGTGTCGCGCAAATTGCTCAATGATGGCAAGGGACTGGCCCGCCTCAAGGATGGTGGCCAGTGCACATTAAAGACAATGGATAATGCTCTTGCTTTGCTTGGCAAGCTGGAAGCGGATTTGACGGTTCAAGCCTCGCTGAACATGACCCATCTTGACCGCCTTGAAGCCGAGAGCATTCATATTATGCGCGAAGTGGCCTCGCAATGCGAAAACCCTGTCATGCTATATTCTGTGGGCAAGGATAGCTCAGTCATGTTGCATTTGGCTGAGAAAGCGTTTTATCCGTCCAAGCCGCCTTTTCCGCTTATGCATGTCGATACAATGTGGAAGTTCAAGGAGATGATCGCCTTTCGCGACAGGCGGGCCAAAGAGGTCGGCATGGAGCTGATTGTGCATATTAACCCCGATGGCAAGCGCGATAATGTCGGGCCGTTTACGCATGGCTCCGCCGTTCACACGGATATTATGAAAACGCAGGGGCTAAAACAGGCACTCGATAAGCATAAATTTGATGCGGCCTTTGGCGGGGCGCGGCGCGATGAGGAAAAATCACGAGCCAAGGAACGTATTTTTTCATTTAGAACCGAGCAACATCACTGGGACGCGAAAAACCAAAGACCGGAGCTTTGGAATATTTATAATACACGCGTTCATAACGGCGAGAGCATGCGCGTCTTCCCGCTTTCGAATTGGACCGAGCTGGATATCTGGCAATACATCTATAAGGAAAAAGTTCCGATACCTGATCTCTATCTCTCTAAGAAACGCCCCGTTGTGAAGAAGGACGGCGTGCTTATTCTGGTTGATGATGACCGTATGCCAATCAGCGGTGATGAGACTATCGAGGAAAAAATGGTCCGCTTTAGAACGCTGGGTTGTTATCCTTTGACGGGTGCGGTGGAAAGTGAAGCTGACACACTGCCAGAGGTTATTCAGGAGATGTTGCTGACGACCACGTCAGAGCGCCAAGGGCGCGTCATCGACTCGGATGCGGGTGCGTCTATGGAACAGAAAAAAGCGGAAGGGTATTTCTAATGGCCCATCATGATGATTTGATTGCACGCGATATTTTAGGCTATCTCACCGCTCAGGAAAATAAGAGTTTTCTTCGCTTTATAACATGCGGCTCTGTGGATGATGGGAAGTCGACACTTATTGGCCGACTGCTCTATGATAGTAAGTTGATATATGAAGATCAGCTCGCAACTATCGAAAAAGACAGCAAAAAATCTGGAACCCAAGGCGATAAAGTTGATCTGGCTTTATTGGTGGACGGGCTTGCAGCAGAGCGCGAGCAAGGCATTACCATTGATGTGGCGTACCGTTTTTTCTCGACAGATAAGCGCAAATTCATTGTCGCGGATACACCCGGACATGTCCAATATACGCGCAATATGGCGACGGGTGCGTCGACGGCAGATGTAGCGGTTTTGCTGATTGATGCGCGTTACGGTGTGCAGGAACAAACACGCAGACATGCTTATATCGTTTCGCTTTTAGGTGTGAAACATGTCGTTGTTGCGATCAACAAAATGGATTTAAACGGTTTTGATCAAAGCATATTTAACGACATTGAAGTCGATTTTCGCGACTTTGCCAAGGACCTTGGTTTTGTTGATATTCACTGTATTCCGATGTCGGCTTTGAACGGGGATAATGTCACAACGCGCTCAGATAATGCGCCGTGGTTTAAAGGCCAGCCCTTATTGGAATATCTCGAAAATGTGGATGTGGATAAAGGCACGCTAGACGCGCCTTTCCGTCTGCCCGTGCAATGGGTCAATCGACCTAATCTGGATTTTCGCGGATTTTCCGGCACCATAGCTTCTGGCACAATCAGTGTGGGTGATGAGATTATCGTTATCCCTTCGGGTAAAAGATCACGTGTGAAAGAGATCGTGACCTATGACGGGTCTTTGGAGATTGCCCGCGAGGATATGGCTGTCACACTCACCTTAAATGACGAGATTGATATTTCGCGCGGGGATATTATTTGCAAAAAAGATACGCCAGCCGAACAAGCGGACCAATTTCAGGCCCATATTTTATGGATGAGCGAGAAGGCTCTCTTTCCGGGGCGGCAATATTGGCTCAAGACGAATAATAAAACCGTGCCTGCCAGTGTTTCCAATCTTAAACACCGCGTGGACGTAAATGATTTCTCGGAAGTCGCAGCCAAAACGCTCGACCTTAATGAAATAGGTGTGGCGACATTGTCCTTGGGCGCGTCAATCGCCTTTGATAGCTACGTTGATAACAGACATACAGGTAGTTTCATTCTTATCGACAGGCAGAGCCACGAAACGGTCGCTGTCGGTATGTTAGACTTTGCCTTGCGCCGGGCTTCAAATGTGGTGTGGCAGGATCTGGACGTCAATAAGTCCGCACGTTCAGCGCAAAAGAACCAAAAACCAGCCTTATTATGGTTTACGGGCCTTTCAGGTTCCGGCAAATCGACAATTGCTAATCTGGTGGAGAAAAAACTACTGGATATGGGGCGTCATACCTATACTCTGGACGGCGATAATGTGCGTCACGGTCTTAATCGCGACCTTGGCTTTACCAAGGCCGACCGTGTGGAAAATATTAGACGTATAGGCGAGGTGGCCCATCTTATGGTTGATGCCGGATTGATAACAATGGCGTCCTTTATTTCTCCCTATCGGGCAGAGCGTCAAATGGCACGCGATCTGTTAGAGGACAGGGAGTTTGTAGAAATTTTCGTCGATACACCGCTAAAGGTCGCTGAAGAACGTGACGTCAAAGGGCTTTATGCAAAAGCCAGACGCGGCGAGATTAAAAACTTCACGGGTATAGATAGTGAATACCAAATCCCCGAGAACCCTGAAATTCATATTAAAACTGTGAATATGTCCGCTGAACAGGCGGCCGAGCATGTTGTGAAATATCTTGAAAAGAACGGCTTTTTAACGGGCTTTGAAGGTTAGGCGCGAAATGGCGAATTTCGATGTTTTCAACGGGGATGCAGACGGCATAATTTCGCTTGTGCAATTACGCCGCGCTGAACCTCGCACCGCAACATTAGTCACAGGTCGCAAGAGGGATATAAATCTTCTGGCGAAAGTGGACGCAAAAGCCGGAGATAATCTGACGGTATTGGACATTTCCATGCGCTCTAATTCGGATGATTTACAGCGCATTTTAAAGGCCGGTGCCAATGTCTTTTATGTCGACCATCATAATGCCGGAGATGTTCCCCAGCATGAAAACCTTGAGGCGATTATTGATACCTCGCCTGAAATGTGTACGGCTATTTTAGTCGATGCAGCTTTGGATGGGGCTTATCGGGCTTGGGCTGTTTGCGCAGCCTTTGGTGATAATTTCCCCAAGCTTGCACAGCAAAAAGCCAAGGGCTATGACTTACCACTTGATAAACTGCAAAGGCTCGGAATATTGGTCAATTATAATGGCTACGGGGCTGATGTTTCAGACCTTATCTATCATCCCAAAGATTTATATAGCGAGCTTGCCGATTTCGATACGCCTATGGCGTTTTTACAAGAAAATAATGTTGTGTTTCAGAATCTTGAAGCTGCTTATGAAGGTGACTTATCGGCAGCTAAAGCGGCAAAGTCTATAGATGAAACAGATGACGGCCTTGTTTTGGTCTTGGAAAATACAGCAAGTTCGCGGCGTATTTCGGGTGTGTTTGGCAACCAATTAGCCCAAGAAAATCCGGCCCGTGCGCACGCTATTTTAACACAGCAAGCTGGCGGCTTTCTTGTCAGCATTCGCGCGCCTCTGTCGAATAGGAGTGGCGCTGATAAATTGGCTATGGAATTTGAAACAGGTGGCGGGCGGTCTGCGGCGGCGGGGATTAATCATCTACCAGACACTGATCTGGAGCGTTTCATCACGGCCTTTAGAGCCGCGTTTTAATCACTCTCTCAACGGCGTTTATGCCTATTTTGTTTCTGCGCAATTCTGACTATCAAATATACCGCGTAGGTAAGCTCTGCGAGCAATGCCTTTACGGTATTCGTGGCGAACCTTTCTTTCATATTTCTTCGCCCCTGAAGCAAGGCGTACAACCGAGCGAAAGGGAATAAAACTTGTAGCCGCGGCTTCTGTAAGTTCTACATACGTATTGCGTAGAGCCCGTCGGTTCTTTTTTGCGTTTGAGACGATCGGTTCTTTTGTATCGAGTTCAGGGCCTAATATGGCGCTTAAAGCCAGCATTTCAGAGTTTAAACCTGCGCAGCTTTTATCCTCTATCGGATCATAAGGGCTGTTGAGTGAAAGCAGTTTTTCAGGGATTGGGGCGCGCTGGATATTGGCATCATTAAGGGGCGATAAGGCGGCATCACCTAGGTTTTGCTTTTTAGTCGCCTTATCAACA
Organism: uncultured Caulobacterales bacterium; assembly: GCA_964571595.1. Classification (GTDB taxonomy): domain Bacteria; phylum Pseudomonadota; class Alphaproteobacteria; order Caulobacterales; family Maricaulaceae; genus CALCKU01. The sequence continues at coordinate 5,279 of CAZNCJ010000018.1, forward strand.
TTATTGGCCGTTGGGGCTTGGGTGATATTTTTAACAGCCTGCGAGTCTGAAACAGTCTTGGCTATATCGACCGATTTTTCTCCCGCCGCTTTTAATATCTCTCCGGTTTTTTCACCCGTCTGTTTTACCACGTCACCAGAGGAGTTTAGAATATTTTTGGTTGTGCTTATGGCCGTATCTGTAGGGGTTTGCGTGGTTTGACAGGCGCTTAATATAGCTCCGATAAAGAGAAAACTTGCGTAAAAATAATTTCTCATTCTATCCTCCAGCTATATTGCAGAAAAGTCTTAGCTATCCCAGTATAGGCTAAAACCGACCCTGAAAGAAAGAAACAAAAATGTTAGACTTATTTACCCATATACAAAATTCGCCCACGCATTGGTATATCTGGATGAATATATTGGGCTTGTTTAATTTCGGAGCTATATTTTTTGCGTCGCGCGATGTCCGCGCCAGATGGGTGGTTGCGGCCATGATCGGGAACATGATTTTCATGACCTTACTGTATAAGCATTTTGGCTATACGCGTATTTTAGGGCTCTCGCATATTGTCTTTTGGACACCACTTGTCATCTATCTCTGGCGCAAGCGAGAGAGTTTCCCAGAGCGTATCTGGGCGACGCGCTGGCTTTACGGTGTCATAATTGTGAACACGCTTTCATTGCTAATTGATTATACGGATGTCATTCGGTTTATCGCAGGCGACAAAGCGCCGTTATAAATCTATTGAGGTAGCTTCATGCAAACAGAATCGATTACATTTAAAGGCGCCTTTGGCCATGATTTATCCGCCAAGCTGGATTGGCCTGACGGCGACATTACGTCGTGGGTTTTATTCGCGCATGGCTTTTCTATCGGAAAGGACCTCAAACCCATTCGGACGATCTCCAAGACCTTGGTCGATGAAGGTTACGGGATGATGCGGTTTGACTTTACTGGTCTTGGTAAATCTGGCGGCGATTTTTCAGACACAAATTTTTCCTCCAACGTCAAAGATATTTTGGCGGCTGCCGAGTATTTAAGAACGCATCAAAGAGCCCCTTGCGTTTTAATCGGGCATAGCTTTGGCGGAACTGCGGCGTTGATGGCGGCGCAAAATATTCCGGAGTGTAAAGCTATCGCCACGATAGGGTCGCCCTGTGATACGCAGCATATTGTCCATCAATTTGGCGATAAGCTGGAGGAAATCGAGGAAGAGGGCGAGGCGCAAGTCCTTTTGGCGGGACGTCCCTTTGTGATCAAGGAACAGTTTTTGGAAGATGTTGCCAATCAGGATATGAGCCGGGCCATATCAGATCTGGACCGCGCGCTTATGGTTTTTCATTCCCCGCAAGACCGTGTAGTCGGCATACAAAATGCCAGCCATATTTATTCCGAAGCCCGTCACCCTAAAAGTTTCGTCAGTCTGGATAGGGCCGATCATTTATTGCTGAAAAACCCACAAGATGCTGTTTATGTTGCAAGGCTGCTGGCCGCTTGGGCCTCGCGCTATATTACAGGGCATAAATAGGACGTCACGTCCCTCATCACGTCGTTATGTTATGAGTAAGATAGAAAATAAGGGGCAAGTCAGAGAATATTGCAGTGATGATGCGAGTTTGATTTCTGAAGTTTTACACGCATCTGTTACAGGGTTGGCTGGCGAGTTCTATAGTTCTGCGCAAGTTGAGGCTTGGGTAGAGGTTCTGCCGGATGCAGCTAGAGTGCGTGAAAAAAACCGTGACGGTCGCCAGACATTTATCATTCAGGCGGGTCCAGAGGATTTACGCGGTTTTATTGATGTCGAACCAGATGGTCATATTGATTTCCTTTATGTCCACCCGAAAGTGGCAGGGCAGGGCTTTGCCACGACACTTTATGCGCATTTAGAGGCCTATTGCGCACAACATAACATTTCACGCTTATATACGGAGGCCAGTGAACACGCTCGGCGTTTCTTTTTGGCCAAGGGGTTTAAAGAGCTTCATAGGCGGGATTTTGAAATTGCGGGTGTGCCTATCCATAATTACGCTATGGAAAAACGCATAGGGTGAAGGGAAGCTCCGCAGAATTTAGCCCAGCAATATGTGGCTATAAACTCTTGGCGTGATGGCGCAGATGATCTTCGATAAAAGTCGAGATGAAATAATAGCTATGATCATAGCCGTCCTGCATTCTTATTGTTGCGTCTTGACCTGCGGCCTTGGCGGCTTTTTCAAAAATATGCGTGCGTAAATGCTCTTCTAAAAACTGATCATTTGTGCCTTGGTCGATAAGGATGTGGGCTTTGGAAGGTTGTTGGGTAACGAGGGCTGTTGCATCATATGTCGCCCAATCCTGCGCATTTTTTCCGAGATAGCCTTCAAAGGCTTTTTGGCCCCACGGGACTTGGCTGGGCGCTACTATGGGAGAAAATGCAGAACAGGTTTTAAAGAGGTCAGGCGATTTTAGATGTAAAATCAACGCGCCGTGACCGCCCATAGAGTGACCAAATATACCCATCCGGTTCATATCCACTGGCAGGTTCTCAGAAATCCAACCTGTGAGTTCATCCCGAATATAAGTGCCCATATTAAAATTCTTATCCCAAGGGCTTTGTGTAGCATCCAGATAAAACCCTGCCCCCTTGCCAAAATCATAACGATCTTCGGTATCGGGAACATCATCCCCGCGCGGAGAGGTATCAGGCATAACGAGGACGAGGCCGAGCTCTGCTGCAATCCGTTGCGCGCCGGCCTTTGTGGTGAAATTTTCAGTCGTACATGTCAGCCCAGATAGCCAGATGAGCACTGGCGCATTCTTAGCCCCGTCCGGCACGAAGCTGGCCACTTTCATATCGCACTGACAGGCTTCTGAGCGGTGCTCATATGTGGCTTGAGTGCCGCCGAACATTTTGTTTTGGGAGAGTGGTTTTGATTGGGGCATGGTTTATCCTGAAAGCGTTTGAAACGAGATTGGTTTCATTAAGTATATATTTGCCAATATATGATAGCTGAATGTGATAGTCACGCAAACGGTTCCTTATGTCATCCACTAAACCTCAGATGTCACCAGCTTCTAAGCCATATTTTCAGGCCTTAGACGGCTTTAGAGGTCTGTTTGCGCTCTTTGTCGCCATACATCATACGACATGGTATTCCTATGCGAATTACGGGTCTTTTATCAATGAAGCCTTTGTAATTATTGATCTATTTTTTGCCTTGTCAGGGTTTTTGATGTTCTATCTTTATAAGAACAGCTTAAATAGCCCTTTGGCCGTCACGACCTTTTTGAAAAAACGCGTAGCACGCCTTTATCCTTTGCATCTATTTATGCTTTTTGTGTTCATAGCCTTTGCCTTTGCGCGCATTCTTGCGCATGAATTTGGGCTTGCAGCCTATGAAGAGGGCGAAACCTTACCTTTTCACAAAGGCGCAGATGAAAGTTGGCGAAGTATTTTCTATCATCTCACCCTGACCCATTCCATTGGTTTGCAAAATAGTCTGACCTTTAATTATCCAAGTTGGACGATCAGTACCGAATTTTTCACCTATATTTTCTTTGCAGCCTTAATGTTATGGGCGCGCCCGTCCAAGTCATGGCATTATGGCCTCATTACAATGGGTATAATATTTATTTTTGGCGTTCTTTCCTTCGTCAAGCCTAATATGGATATTACCTATGATCTGGGTATGCTGCGATGTCTTGCCGGATTTTTTATTGGAGGCGTTGCCGCGCATGTCTTTAGGGAAATCACGACACGCAAAGATATCATGTCGCTTAAAGAGAAAAAATCTTTCAAGCTGGGCTTTACCGTTTTGGAAGCTCTCACCCTGATTGCGTGTTATATTTTCGTGACATATTGTACAGGCTCATTGCAGTTTTTCGCCGCACCCTTTTTGTTTGTATTCATATGCGTGTTTGCTTTTGATGGGGGGTATATATCGAATTTCATGTCGCAAAAAATCTTTGGTTATCTCGCCAAAATTTCTTACTCGGTCTATATGACACATGTTATTTTTGCGATCATATTTGCCATTCTCTATGAAAGATTACTGCCCGGTCTGGTGCAAACGCCGGAAGAGTTTACGGGTGGTCTGAATGGGGATATATTACTTATTCCCTATATGCTCACAGTTATCGGGTTTTCTCACCTGACATGGAGATTTGTTGAAATTCCGGGCGGGCGTTTTCTGCGCAATCTAAATTTAGGTATCAGCAAACGGGTTTCAATGCCGCTATAATCAGGCTTGAAATTAGCCCCTTAATAGAGCGTGAAATGTGACTTGTTTTTAAGCTATGAGTTTGCGTTTCGGCTTGCAGTTAGCTCAAAATGGCGGTAATCGCGCCCCATGAGTGAAAACAGATATGATAAGCTGGATCAATTAGGCACGCAAAACCCTTTGCCGAACTCGCCCCAAGAGGCGGTTATAGAGCATGTTAAAAATCCGTGTTCAGAGCCTTATATGATAAGGCTCGTGACACCGGAGTTTACCTCTATCTGCCCGGTTACGGGTCAACCGGATTTTGCCCATATTGTGTTGGATTATTGCCCAGATGAATGGATTGTCGAGAGTAAGTCCTATAAATTATTTATGGGAAGTTTCCGTAATCACGGAGATTTTCACGAAGCCTGCACGACGGGTATAGGCCAAAGAATTATCAAAGAGATCGCGCCAAAATGGTTGCGTATTGGCGGGTATTGGTATCCGCGGGGCGGCATACCTATTGATGTGTTTTATCAATACGGGACCGTGCCAAAAGGTGTCTGGATACCCGATCAGGGTGTGCCATCTTATCGGGGGCGGGGATAATTTTCTCCTCAAACGCACGATTTTATTTGCAAAGCTGAACTAACTACCTATCTTTAAGGCAAGCTATGGCCACTGAAAAGGAGGGCTGAATATGGGAAAAATCAATCTAGCTTCGGATAACTCCCCTGATCAAAGTGTCTGGGATATGATGAAACAAGAGGCCGCTGCTGCGGCTATCAAGGAGCCGGCTTTGTCTTCGCTCTTGCATGGTACGATATTGGAACAAGACTCTTTGGGCGGGGCTTTAATCAATCATCTCTCAGAGAAGCTCGCGACAGCCGAGCTGACGGCCTTGAAATTACGCCGTGTGCTTTCTGATGCGATTGAGAGCGATGAGCGTATTGTCGAATATGCCGCCAAGGACTTGCTGGCAACGAAAGAACGTGACCCGGCTTGCCAGTCCTATATGCAGTGTTTTTTATATTTCAAAGGCTTTATGGCCATCCAGACACATCGCTGCGCACATGCGCTGATAAATTCTGGGCGTGATCTTCTGGCTTTCCATTTGCAAAACCGCAGCTCTGAGAGATTTGGCGTGGATATTAATCCGGCGTCTCGCATTGGCCACGGTATTTTTCTGGATCATGCGACAGGCTTTGTTATGGGCGAAACGGCTGTTATCGGCAATGATTGCTCTATTTTGCAGGGTGTGACATTGGGCGGTACGGGTAAATCTGATGAAGACCGCCACCCTAAGGTGGGTAATAATGTTTTAATCGGCGCTGGCGCGAATGTGCTCGGCAATATTAAAATTGGCGATATGGCTAAAATTGCGGCCGGTTCTGTTGTTCTAAAAGAAGTGCCCAGCAAATGTACAGTTGCGGGTGTTCCGGCCAAACCCGTTGGCGGGCCGTGCTGTGATGACCCTGCCGGCGCTATGGACCAGACATTTGATTAGCTTTTGTGCTGATTTAAAAACCCTAATAAGAAACATCCCTTTCGGAGAGATTTATGCGTCCTGAACAAATTGTCAGTGTTAGAAATTATTTGTGTAAACGCCTTGGTACTGAAGCGATAACGCTTAAGCCGCGAAAGGTTGCAGATAGCCTCGAGGTCTATCTCAATGACGAAATATTGGGCCTGCTTTACATCGATGATGAAGATCCAAATGATATTTCTTACGATCTGAATATTTCTATCTTGCAAGATGATCTTGACGCATGAGTGTCTACGCGCTGGACGGTGTTACGCCTAAAATCGCGGATGATGTTTATATCGCCCCCAATGCGACAGTGCTCGGCAATGTAGAACTCCAAGAGGGGGCATCTGTCTGGTTTGGTGCGGTTTTGCGCGGCGATAATGATCTTATTAAAATTGGTAAAAACACCAATGTTCAGGATAATTCCGTTCTACATACTGACCCGGGAAAACCCTTAACCCTCGGTGAGGGCGTGATTATTGGCCATCAGGTTATGCTTCATGGATGCACGGTTGGGGATAATTCTCTTATTGGTATTGGCGCAACAATATTAAACGGCGCTGTCATAGGTAAGAATTGTATTATAGGGGCCCATGCTCTGGTCGTGGAAAATAAGGTTATTCCCGATAATTCCGTTGTCATGGGCGCGCCTGGGCGCATTGTAAAACAGCTCCCACCAGAGGGCGAAGCTATGTTAAAACTCAATGCCGATGTATATGTCGCCAATGCTAAGCGGTTTAAGAACGGGCTTGAAGAAATTTAAACCCGACCACTTTAAATAGTCGCTCACTAAAACAATTTTAATATGCGCAGGAAAGTTTGGCGCTGAAGTTGTTTATACGATTTACGCGCCCTAATCTGGACGTTACTTCAAACAATCCATTATGCAATGAGCGGTCATAAGGTCTAGATGCGCACCGCCGCCATTTTTAAAAACGGTAATATCGTTCGCATCAAGGCGCCCGTCTGCTCCGCTCAGTAATCCATAGAAATCAGCCAGAATATCGGCCTCAGAAATAGCTCCCGTTTTAAGCGGGATCATTAATTCGCCAATATGGTGCACTGTGGTTTCGAAACTATCGACAAATATACGGGACTTTTGCATCAGACCGTCATCGGCTTCGCGCATATTCGGTGTATAAGCACCAATGAGGTCAATATGTGTGCCGTCCTGAACCCAATCTCCGAGTATGAGCGGGACGGATGATAAGGTGGCGCTGCTTATAATATCAGCATGGGCGCAGGCTTCTTTTCTGTCCGCCGCAATGCTGACCGGGTAGCCTTCAAGCCTGAGTTTTTTGACCAGACTTTCAGCGCGCGCCGCGGTTCTGTTCCAGATTGCGATGGTCTTAAGGGTTAGAAATATTTCGCTATAGGCTCTGACTAATTGTTCCGCCACAGAACCCGCTCCTATGATAAGAAGGTTGGCGCTGTCAGGGCGAGCGAGCAAACGCGCCCCAAGTACAGAATCTGCGGCTGTTTTCCAATTCGTAATCAAAGCACTGTCAATAATGGTTTGAAGCGCACCGTCATGAACATCAAAGACGAGCATAGCGCCTTGAACGGTAGGCAAGCCTATCGCGGGATTATCAGGATGGACAGATACAGATTTCACCCCGAAACCAAGCCCTTCAATAAAAGCGGCACGGCTGAGCAGAGTTTTCTTATCCCCGCCCAGTAATTGATCTCCTGTTTCGGCTTTGGGTAATTTGTGACCAGCTTTAAGCGCCTCAATCAATAAGGTCCAATTGAGACGATCGCTGACATCTTTTTCTGTGATGAGGCGTGTCATGTGATATTTTGGATCCAGGACATTCTACCCCTTAATCCTTATAAGTCGGGAATAATCTCTCACAGAGCCGTTTAAGGGCTGGCCATTCATACTGCCCCGGCGGGAAGGTTTTATACTGCTCTCGCGCCTCTTGCCACATCTGCGCGGGCGGCTTAACCAGATCAGTCTGAGCGGCGCTGACTTGAACGGCGACCTCACATGTACGGATGAGATAATACATATTCATGAAACACTCACCGGCACTCTCCCTGACGGTTAACAGGCCGTGATTGCGCATGATAAGCGCGATATTACCAGATAGCGCTTTGGCAATGCGGGCACGTTCCTCCAGATTAAGAGAAATGCCTTCCCAGTCATGATAACCAATTTTTCCGTAAAACATGGCGCTGTCTTGCACATATAGCGGCAGCTCGTGAAAACAGGTCGCGGCAATGGCACTTTGGGGATGTGTATGAAAGACAAATTTTTTGTCAGGGTGATTTAAATGCACCGCACTATGGATAATAAAACCAGTCGTATTGACATCTTTGGGCCCGTCAATGACGTTCCCGTCTTTATCAACGGTGATGAGATTTGAGGCGGTGACTTCGCTATAGTGCAGGCCAAATCTATGCATATAGAAATGTTCTTCATCACCCGGAACGCGAGCCGTAATATGGTTCCAAACCGTATCGTCCCAGCCAAAATGCGCGGTTAGGCGAAACATCGCTGCGAGATCATCGCGGACAGCTTGTTTTTGTTGGATGAGCGATAGCCTGGTCATGCATAACTCTTACATTGTCAGGACGACTTTGCCCATCGCCTTGCGATTAAACAGCTCGCCAAAAGCTTCGGAGAAGTTTTCGAGGGTGTAGCTATTACTGATACGGGGATTAATTTTACCCGTTTCAAACATGTCCATAATATCTTTCATATTCGACATGTGTTCTTTGACTTCTCTTTGTGTGTGGGCACCCCAAAACACACCGCGAATATCAATGGACTTTAGCAGGGCTAGATTGAGCGGAATTTTCGGGATTTCACCGCCTGCAAAGCCGATAACAAGAAACCGCCCGCCCCATTTAAGCGTGCGCATGGCAGGTTCCGACATTTTATCTCCCACCGGATCATATATCACATCACACCCGCCAAGGGCTTTCACGGCGTCCTTTATATTCTCCTCGGTATAATTGATCAGATGATCAGCGCCGTGGGCTTTACACACGGCCAGTTTTTCCTTGGTACTGGCGGCTGCGATAACAGTTGCGCCCATAGCCTTGCCTAATTCCACTGTCGCTAGACCGACACCGCCAGCAGCCCCTAAAACCAGAAGCGTTTCACCTTGCTGTAAATTCCCCCGATTTTTGAGGGCGTAATAAGATGTGCCGTAAACAAGCGCGAAAGCCGAGGCTTGCTTAAAGGACATTTTGTCAGATATTTTCATGACATTCATCATATTGGTGACAATTTCGGTCGCAAAAGCCCCGCCTTGGTCCAGACAGGCTACCCTATCACCAACTTTCAGATAAGGCACATCATCGCCAAGCTCTGTGATAATCCCTGAACATTCTGCACCCGGAATGAAAGGGAAGGGCGGCTTATGTTGATAGCTACCCTGTACTTGTAAAATGTCGGGAAAGTTTACCCCCGCAGCTTTAATCGCGATACGCACATGGCGAGGTTTCATTTCCGGGGCCGGAACCTCTTTGACCACATGTTCATTATAGGGCGCAAATTTTTCACAGATCAGGGCTTTCATCGCGTATGGCCTTTCGCTCAGCTTGGAAACATAGGTTTAGGTTTATAGTCTTTGCATATTGACGCAAGCCGAAATTATGGATTGAAACTATTCAGATTTGTCCATAAGAATATATTTGTTTCAGCCAAACGGACATTGCTTAGATGACACTCATAATAGATAACGTCACCCCTGCCGCTAAATCTCAGGGCTCGAAAAATACACCTAAAATACCCGATAATTACAAGCCACATCCTCGCACAGAGCAATGGGTACGGACTGATGTTGAGGCTTTATTTGCCATGCCATTTATGGATTTGCTGCTGAAGGCCCAAAGCGTGCACCGCGAACACCACGAGGCCAATAAGGTTCAGATGTCACAGCTTCTCTCTATCAAGACGGGGGGCTGTCCTGAAGATTGTGGATATTGCAATCAGTCCGCCGCTTTTGATACGGGGCTAAAGGCTGAAAAACTGATCGACGTAGAAACTGTTATACAGGCAGCGCAAAAAGCCAAAGCGGGCGGGGCGAGCAGGTTCTGCATGGGGGCGGCTTGGCGTTCTCCGAAAGACCGTGACATGGATGCTTTATGTGACATGGTTGGACGGGTTAAAGATATGGGGCTTGAGACGTGCATGACTCTCGGCATGTTATCGCCAGAACAAGCCGAGCGCTTATCAAAGTCTGGATTGGATTATTATAATCACAATATTGATACCGCACCCGAGGATTACGGACGGGTGATTTCAACGCGTACTTTTGAAGATAGGTTGCACACGCTAAATCTTGTCAGAGATAGCGGCATGAAAGTGTGCTGCGGTGGTATTGTCGGCATGGGGGAGAGGGCAGAAGATCGCATAGGGCTTTTACTTACCTTGGCAAACCTCGACCCCGCACCTGAATCCGTGCCGATTAACGCCCTCGTACCAGTTCCCGGAACGCCTTTAGGTGATAGCGATCCAGTACATGCTATCGACTTTGCACGGGTTATCGCGGTGGCGCGTATTATGATGCCCCAGTCATATGTTAGGCTGTCAGCTGGACGCGAAACTATGAGTGATGAAGCGCAAGCCTTGTGTTTCCTTGCGGGAGCGAATTCTATTTTCGTCGGTGAAACCTTGCTCACAACAGATAATCCAACGGAAACACAAGACCGCGCTTTGTTTGCGCGTCTTGGCATCCAGCCTGAATAATCTATTGATTAGCGCTATAGATTTCTTCCCTGTTTTTGGCTAAGAGGCGGTGGATAAAAGAGGGTTTATATGTTTATCTATCGGACAATTTCTGAGATACGCGGCGCTGCACAGGCCTATAAAGCGCGCGGGAGCCTTGGTCTTGTAACGACTATGGGGGCGCTGCATGATGGCCATATGGCTTTAATGTGGGCGGCAAAAAAAGACCACGAATTTGTCATTGCCACAATATTTGTAAATCCAACACAGTTCGGAGATGTCAAAGACCTCGAGACCTATCCAAGAACAGAGGATGAGGATTTGAGCAAACTCCGCAAGGTCGGTGTTGAAGCCGTCTTTATCCCTAATGCAGATGAGATTTATCCAGAAGGTGCGGAAACTATTGTCAATACCACACGCCTGTCCAATATGTTGCACGGCAAAGTCAGACCCGGACATTATGAAGGTGTGACAACGGTCGTTACCAAACTGTTTAATATAGTCCAACCCAATGCCGCTTTTTTCGGCGAAAAGGACTATCAGCAACTCGCCGTTATCAAACGCATGGTGCAGGACTTACATATGCCGCTAGATATTGTAGGCGTAGAAACTGTGCGCGAAGAGGATGGTTTGGCGCTCTCATCGCGTAATGTCAGATTAACCCCCGAAGACCGTAAGGTCGCGCCTATATTGCACCAATCCTTGCTACTGGCTCAAAAGATTATCCAAGAGGGCGGCACGATTGAAGCGGCTAAGGCCGCGCTTAAGGCCTGTATTGACGCAGAGCCGCGCGCCCAGTTAAAAGCAGCTGACTTTGTCGATGTTGCGAGTTTTGAACCTGTGAGTGGCAGACCCGCGCGAAAAATTGGGGTTATGATTTCTGCCCAATTTGGTGATATATTGTTGATTGACCAAAAGGAAATATCAGTATGAGCAAACCTTCAATTATTCGCCGCACGACGGTTCCGCAAATCGCTAGCCGTAAAGGCGGAGAGCCTATTGTCTCCTTGACCTCATACCACGCGCATACGGCGGCTATCGTTGATAAATATGCTGACTTCATTTTGGTAGGAGATAGTCTGGGCATGGTAATGCACGGCATGGACACCACTGTCGGGGTTTCACTAGAAATGATGTTGGTACACGGCAAGGCCGTGGTGCGGGGGACGCAAAAAGCGCTTATAGTCGTGGATATGCCATTTGGTACTTATGAAGAAAGCCCGAATATCGCTTTTCGTAATGCGGCGCGTATTATGAAAGAAACGGGCTGCGGAGCGGTTAAAATCGAAGGCGGTAAGCGCATGGCTGAAACTGTGCATTTCATGGTCGAGCGCGGTATTCCTGTTATGGCCCATACGGGGCTAACGCCGCAATCCAGTAATGTTATGGGCGGATTTAAAACCCAAGGCCGTGATAAAGAAAGCTGGGCCAGCCATATTGAAGATGCTCAAACCGTCACAGATGCCGGCGCATTTGCCATTGTGCTCGAAGGTATGGTCGAGCCATTAGCGGCCAAGATTACCAAGAAAATTTCTATCCCAACCATTGGGATAGGGGCGTCTGCGTCCTGTGATGGTCAAATATTAGTGCTTGAAGATATGCTCGGACTCAATGCGCGCGTGCCGAAATTCGTTAAAGTTTACGGCGATCTCGGCCCGGCTATTGAAGACAGTGTGCGGCGCTATGCAGAGGATGTGCGTGCGCGTAATTTCCCGACCGAGGACGAAGTTTACCGTTAAGGGCTTTAGCGGTTCATTATTTTCCGCGTAGAAAATCTGAGGCGCTGGAGCGGTTTCCGGATGTATTTTGCTCACGTCGCGAATTTTGCAATCTATCTAGCGGACTAATCGCTTCAGGCGTGCGTGTATTTTGCGGTTGGTTGTGTGAGTGCGCTTCGCCGTGAGATTGGGATTGTCCATTGGCCAGAGCCTCAGCTTGCGCCTGTGCTTGGGCTTGAGCTTGAGCCTGTGCTTGAGCATCACTTTGCGATTGACCATTATCCTGTGATGTGCTGGCTTGCTGTCCCTGATTTTGGTTCTGGCCAGATTGTCCTTGCGCTTGGCCTTGTTGTGAGGCCTGCTGACCCTGCTGACCCTGCTGACCCTGCTGACCCTGCTGACCCTGCTGACCCTGGTGACCCTGCTGACCCTGCTGACCCTGCTGACCTTGCTGACCCGTGCCGTTTTGTGAACCGCCCGTGGGCGCGGAGCCAAATGGATTTGTGCCCGTTGGAGAGCCGCCCGCTGTACCCGTTCCTGGTGTGGGGGCGCTGCCTCTACCCTGGATTTGTCTTAAAATATCAGCGACTGATTGTTGTGAACCGCCTCGGCCAATAGAGGGCGTGCCTGAACTTGAACCATTATCTTGGCCAGATTGACCACCTCCGCCAAAACCGCCGCCAGCTTGTTGTCCCTGTCCGCCGGGTTGGCCTCCGGTTTGCTGTCCTTGCCCGCCAGACTGACCATCTTGCTGACCGCCGCCGGCTTGCTGCCCGTTAGGATCATTGCCCCCACCGCCGCCAAGATTGCGGGTCAGTTCGTCCCAAGCCTTTTTCTCATCTGCCTGTAAATCTGGATCGGATTTAGCTCCATCTGAGGGTTCATAGCTCACATCTACGGGTTCACCCACGCCGGCTTCGGCCAAACGTCGGGCGCGTTCTTTAATCAAAAAATTACGGCTTTCTTCGGGTAAGGCATCAACGGGCGAAAACCCACGCCCGTTACCGGCACCGTCACCACGCGTATTTTCAATGATCTCTATAATATCATCCGAGCTACCCGGACGTCTTTGAGAATTACGCCAGTCTTCTTCCGATTGGTCGGTTTGGCGCGTATCCGGCGCGGATTGCGCATATACGGGCATTGGTAAAGCCAGAAGGCTGGTGGAGAACAATAAGGCTATTGCTAAAGATCTCATACTGTCACCTCTACCTCATTCTATATGAGTGTTTCCTGAATGCTCTATTCAGCTATGTTTTAGGTTAACTGACTTATGGTCCTGTTTTTCGGACAACTCTAATACCTGTAAAGTCGTTACTATCGCCGCGTCTTTGCATAAGACGGGCGGCATAACGCAAGTCAGCCAGACCTGAGAACCAGCTACCCCCGCGTACAGATCTTTGATTGCACGAGCCGCGCGAATCTGCGGTTCCGTCTGTTGGCGCGTCGCGCAAGTTCAATGTGTTGCAATCCTGCGTCCATTCAGCGACATTACCAATCATATCCTTCACACCGAACTTATTCGCGCCCAGTAAGCCAGCAGGCATAGTGCGATCAGTCGCGGGGTCAGTGCAGGCGGTGTTTGACCATTTAAATCCGCTTTCATTTCCCGCGCCATTGGCAAAGGCACAGATCGCCGCCGCAGACCCGCCTATAAGAGGCTTGGTATCACCTGCGCGCGCAGCATATTCCCACTGTGCCTCTGTGGGTAGGGCGTATCTTTTGCCAGATTGGGCAGAAAGCCATGCAACATATTTTTGCGCATTATCCCATGACACATTAATTACAGGACGATTTCCGCGACCCCAGCCATTATCATTGGGCCTGCCAGAACAACCACCTGCATCCACACAAGCGTCATATTGCGCAAATGTCACCTCGCTCACACTTATGGCGTACATATCCGCAAAAGTAACAGGACGGGAGGGCTTTTCATTTGGACGGGCATCCTTTTCAGTTTCGCCCGCTCCCAGCTCTGCTGTGCCAGCAGGCAGGCTGACCATTTCCGGGCAGGTTTGGCAATCTTTAAATGTCCGGCCCGGTGAGGGACGTAAATTCTCGATCGCGGCAATGGCTTGAGGCGCAAAGGCCCCTTGCGGGAAACTGGTGAGATATTGTTGATAGGCGCCAACTGTGTGGGCGGTTTTGGCGGCGTTCCACGCAGCATTATCAGCAGCACTGGCGTTGAGGCGGTCAATACGTTTCTGGGCTTCAGGTGCATTTGGACCGTCGGAATGCTGGTTGAGGTAATTCTGGTAACTCTCAACCGTATTTATGCCAGCCGCCGTCTGCCAAGCCTGTTTTTCCGCAGCTATTTTGGCTGCAGCCGCTTTGCGTGCGGCTTCGGCAGCATCCTTGATTTGTTTAATCCGGTCACGGGCCTGTTCGACATATTGACCTTCCGGCCATTCTTTTATGTATTCCTCATAACCTGCAATCGTGTCGCGCTCTTGGGCGCGCGCCCATGCCTTTTCGTCATAGGCAGCGATTTCGGCTTTAGCTTCATCAGCGTGCTTACCTTCTGGGAAGGCTTCGAGATATTCTCTGTAGCCTGCAAGTGTGTCCTTTTCGAGCGCCTTGACCCAAGCCGCATCATCGGCTCCGACTTTCTGTACAGGCTTATCCGGCTCTTCATTTTGGGTGACTTCAGGTTTAGGCAGATCACGCGGAACAACGACTTTTGAGACGAGCCAGATCGCACCTGCGAGGATCGCCAAGAGCAAAAGCGCTCCAACTAGCCAGCGAAATATGGGGGGTCTTTCGCGCTCTATGTCATATGTCCCTGTTGCCGGAATTGCATCATTTACAGGCTTCCAGCCATCATCTGAATCTGGAGTTACGTCTGTTGTAGTCGTCGTGCTGGGGGCTTTAGAGGCAGCGGTCGCTATATTGGTTTGGAGTTCTTCACTGGTTTCAGATTTATCCGCCTGCGTGTTTTCACCTGTCACCTCTTCGAAAAAAGTCTTCTTGGATTTTCGATTTGGTTTTTCCTGCGTAGATTGCTCTATGTTTTTCAACGAAAAGGCAAAGAACAAAAATCCAAATAATATAAGTGCGCTTACTGGTAGAAGTACGGAGGTTGATAACGAAGTTTTTTGGGAATATATATATGCCTCTCCCGCAAAGGTTGATATAAATACGGGTATGAGTTTTGGTATATACAAACTCATGGCAAATATTATAGCAGAGATTATAATCGTAATCAGAAAAGTCAGCGTTGTAAGTATTATTTTTTCTCTAAATACGGGGCTGCGGTTTTCATGATGAATGAATTGCCCAAATGCTAATCCTGCACCCATGATAGGTGGAATGAAAGCTCCCAGCGTAATCCTTTCATTTGCAAATATAAGCAATAATGACAAAATGGTTATGCCAAGCAGTAGGACTACCGTGTGGTTGAGTAGGTAATAACTATAAGATTTTACGCGTTTCATTTTTAGCCTATTTCACGTGCGCAGCTATATTCGCGTCATTTTCAAGTCGTAATATCAGATTATCCAGACAATATTGACCGGCTTCATTTAAGGCACGTTCTTCTTTGGCTTGGACAAGTGATTGGAGTAAAACGAGGACGGCACTCATAATCAAAGCAAGAAGTGTCGTCGTAAAAGCCACGCCAAGGCGAGATGTGACTTGATAGAGAAAGTCTTCGCTTTCAGCATTAATCGGCACACCTGCATATTGCAGCGCGAACATAATGCCCATCACGGTTCCGATAAATCCAAGGGAGGGGATAAGCCATGTCAGATAGCGCAGCATAGAATAGCGTAAATCGATTTCGTGCATGTAAAGTTCGAGCGAAGAATTTAAAACGGAGATCGCTTGATCGCTCCGCCTAGATATTTTGAATTGGTCCAATGTTCGTCGGATCATACGGGGTAAAAATGAATTACGCCCATATTTTCGTGCTAGGATACCTTCACGAATTTTATCTATCGTTTCTTCATTTAGTTTGCGATCATCTGTAGGCAGATAGCCTCGCTTGAGCTGACTTTCTTCATCACTGGCGGCGGACCACCGTATGAACAATTCCCCGAACCCAATAAATAAAGCCACCCACATGACATTTTGAACCGTGAAGGGCCAAAATTGTGAATCGGCGTCTAGTAAAATTTCTTGCAAAACTGGCGAGGCCGTAAAGCGAATAATGCCAATGACGACAATCGCCGCAATAAGCGCTACGGAAAAGACGAAGAGGCGTCGGACTAATCTGGAATGTTTATTCATATCTTACTCTAACCTTCTTTGGTTTAATCGCAAACCCCATTGCGTGTGGAGGCCAAGGCCATGAATTGTCCATTGTTTTGCCCTGCCAGACTTTCCATGAATTCGACAGTGCCGTTATAGTCGAAATAATTTCCGACCACCACGGCATGGATTTCTTTTCGTCCGCCATTAAGCCGCGTGATTTCGCGCGCGAGCCTGCTCGGGCTAAGATTATTATTTGCGCGCGGATTGGGCAGGCCGTCACTGACAAGGAAAATCGCTTCCCCAGGCCCGTTGATCATTTTTCCAAAAGCATCCAGCATAGAGGCTGAGCCGCCAAAACTGCGGGTGAGATTGCCGGCATAATTTGTCGCCTCTTTTTTCGAAGCGGCCGTGATGCGTTTTAACCCGCCTGTGCGAGGCCAGATTTGCGTTTTTGCCCCGCTATCAGTTTGCTGGAACCCGATAATCCGAAGGGCATGATTGTCTTGGAGGGAATTGATGATACGGGAGGTCGCCTTTTTTATCGACTCTTCATGCCCGCCCATACATTTGTTCATATCAAGCGCGATAACAACGTCATCCTGAATGGTTTTGAGGCCCAAAAACCGAAAAGAGACAATGTTTTTTTCAGGCGCAGGTGCGGGTTTGTCTTCAATGGGATCGGGTATGGGAAGAGCCTTGGGCGCGGCGGCGGCCTTTTTCTCTAAGAGGGCGGCTTCAGCGCCGCGTAATTTGTCGAGTAATTTCTGGGCCTCGCTTTTAATATCAGAAACATTACGCGCGGCTGCCGAGCGTTTGGCTTCAAGTGCCTTTTTCTTTTCGACTGTCTCGACCTGACTATTTTCAGCGGCCCGGAGTAAATCGGATATAGCATTATCGGGCGTGTTTTCCTGAATTTCCTTTTGATAATAGGGCAGTAAAATAATCGCCAGCAGGGCAAAAGCCCCCATAGCTGCGGCAAACAAGTCGATAGCCGACATGGAAAAAACCTCAATATCGCGGGCCGGGCGGCGTTTCATCGAGCTCTCCCGACAAAATCCCCGCGATTGCGGTTTGCGAGTTCTTGTAAGAAAATCGTCAAGGCTTTGTTTTTCGTATAATCCCCAATTGCGACGGTGTGTATTTCTGCCCGCCCGCGATTGCGATTGGTGATATTGGCGATAATCTCCCCGGGGGAGCCGTCATCCGGGGCGCCGTCCGATAATAAAATAACGGATTCAGGACGCAGATTAAGTGCGCGCACCATAGCCGATTGCGTAGGCGTGCCCCCGCCAAATTTGCGCGAGAGGCCTGAGACAAAATTACGGGCTTGGTTGATATTGCCGGGATTAGCCGCTGTTAATCGCCCGCCGCGCGGGAAAGTATCATAGCTAGGTCCGCCCCGATAACCCAGAATAGCAAAGCGGTTATCCGGTTTCATCACATCCAGAATTTCGTTTAGGGCTTGAACGACATTTTGCGTGTGGGCTTTCATAGAACCGGACATGTCAACGACCAAGACAACTTCTTTCTTTGTTGTGGCCAAGCCTAAAATAGAAAATTCCACACCTTGATTTACACTGCGAGGCGGGAGTTCTTTGGGATCAGGTTCTGGTTCGGGATCTGGGGCTTTACTGGGCAGAGGGGGCGGGTCCGGGATTTCAATTTCAGAAGTTTGCTTCTGGACTTCTCTTAGCTTGTTTTCGATGTCCGACATTTCGGATTCAATTGTTCTATATTCTTTATTAAGCAGTCGGATTTCAGATTGAATAGCGCGGATTTTGCTGACCTCGGATTGGGTGGAACTGGCGACGAGGCGCCGTTTTTTCACAAGTTCTTCCAACTCTTCAAAAGATTGCTCCGTGCCGCCTTTTTTATAATAGGGAAAAAGTACGAGAACGATCAGAATAAAAGCGCCGAGGGCGGCAGCAAACAAATCAAGGGCGGAGATTGAAAAGACAGAAATGTTACGCCGGTTAGACCGCATTAAAGTCCGCCGTTTAAAATCCGGAAGAGCGTCTGGAGTTGACGTTGCTTATGTTTGTCTCTCTCGGATTGTTCGAGGGATCTATTCAGCGAGAGCGCATCCCCTAAAATTTCGCGGTCCATCTCTTCATTTATAAGATCATTTGAGCGCTTCAACCGTCCGTCCAGGTCTTCCATATAGAGGGATTCAAGATCATCCAGTTCGGCTTCGAATGTTGAAAACTCGGCAATGTCTCGAGTTATAATCAGGGAATCAGCATAGCGCATGGTCACAAATCTATGCACACCATCTTCATTTGCGCCTAGCCGGAAGAGTGCATCAGATAATATCTGGCGCAAGAAAAGCGCATCTTCTGTAATGACGGCATTGAAATTGGCCTCAGATAAGGCCGGATCAAAGGCTTTAAGACTGTTAATTTGCCCTGTGATAAAAGTTTCGCAGATCGAGGCAAAGTCAATTACATAGGACATGTTGGAAATTGTGATTTCCGGGGCTGCCTGACGCAAAACAGGATTGGCTATATCTTCTATCACCTCGAGAACGGGCGTATTGGGGGGCACTTTTTCTGCGCCGTATTCCGATAGAGTAAAACGAAATTCGGGCGTGGCATCGCGCGCCATTTCTTCGGTGAGGCGGAAAAATTGATAGCGGGCTTCATGGTCATCTGCCGGAAAACCGGACATGATATTAATGCAGTAGTCCGGGTCGGGAAGCGTGCCCAGCCTATCGTTTCTAATATTTAATGCCGTTTCAGCCTCTGCATATTGCCTGATCTGGGCGCTGCTTTCAGACTGCGCATAGGCGTGCCCAGATAGATATGAGGCTAGGCCGATAATCAGGCCGCTTATGGTGGGTTTGAGGTAGGCAGGCACGGATTAATTCGTCACTGAAGGGATGTAGGAAGCGATCTGGAAAGCAGATGGCGGAGTGGAAGATGTGCTGCCTGTATCTTGGCCAGCCGTGTAATTACGGAACTGGTCTTTTTGTCCGGGCGAAGTGACCCGTATCGGACCATTGGCCAGCCCGTTAGAGAAGCCACCTTCTAAGGCCGTGCTGCCAGCTGCTGTGTGGATTATCATCAAGCCCGTCCCATTGGCCAGTCCGTTTGAGGCATAGCCGTAATATTCAATAGAGGTTCCGTCGCTTGATTGCACAACACCGACACCAGACCCATTGGCCTTACCCCCATTACATTCGCCCATCCATGTACCCGATACGCCGCCATTATGATCAAATCCGCACCGTGTCGCGATTGTATCAAGTGAGCGTTGGCGGGTTGAATAGAGATTTTGTAATTTTGATTTCAGATCTTCATAGCGAATGGCCGTAATGGTTTCACTACTATCGAGAAGATCAACCGTGACATTGGTCTGCTGCTCAAGAGCGGGTACGATAGATGAGAGGTAATTACGACCGAGAGCAGCTGAGCGGTTATTTAAGGCGATGGCTTCACTTGCCGCGGTGATTGCGCCTTGGATTGCCAGATTTGTTAAGATGTTATTGCCGATATTGGTTCTTTGGCGTCTACGGACGCAATCATTGAACTCTTCCTGTGTACGGGCATTATTACAGGAAGATGATCCGCCTCCGTTTGAAATCGCGGCACCCGCTGCCACTGCGCCCAAAATAGCAAAGGCTGTGGCTTGATTTTGTTGGCGGGCGAGTTTGCGTCGCTTTTCTATAACCTCATATTCGGCGGCTAACATATCGCGCATTTGAACACCCATTTCACCGTTATGGACACCGTCAAAAATCCGCAAGGATTGTACGGACATATATTTCCGTTCTGCATCCAAGAGGCGGTCAACATATCTGAGGCGTGCCTGATAATCCGCTGCGTCAGACCCGACAAATGTCAAGGCAGCAAGGGAGGGGTCATATTCGGCGATTGCGGCGGCTTTTTGGGCCATTATGGCTTTGCGGCTATCGGTTTCATTTATGATACGAATAACATTATCTGCCATGGCATCTGAAAAGACACGCTCAAGCGGATCAACTGACCCGTCGGTCGCCGCGTTGAGTTGTGACAGAGCAACCCCGTCGAGCTTTATTTTTTCTACAGGGTAAGCCAGTACAACGTTTTCATCTAGGCTCGCAGTTAGTTTTTTAGCCGGCACATTTAAGCGTGAATCTTTGGAGATATAAGAAATGAAATCAAGTTCAGGTGCAGTGGTATCAAATTGCCCGCGCTGTATTGTGCTAAGCGATTGCTTGATCTCGTCCTGTCCTGTACCGGCGGCATAAGGTATTAAGGGTGTGCTGGCAAAGAGAACGCCTTGCGTGGCACTTGCGGCGCGGTGATCGGTTTTTACACTGACAAGCGGGGTCACAAGGTCACCAAATGTAAGCGGTTTTGGACCCATCATTTCTTTTAAGTCAGGGAAAGAGTAAGTTGTGAAATCTACACTGACGACGCTCGGGATTTTTTCAGCTTGCGTAATGGGTTCAGATGTGAGCTTGCCATTGGCATCCAGTTTTACAGCATGAGGTGAGAGCAAAACACCGTGCTCGGGCAGGCGGGCTGCCATTTCCTTATAAAGCGAGAGCGCGAAATAATTTGATTTAACAATAACGCTATCAGCAATGCTTTCTATTTCTGCGGCATCCCCTTTGCGTTTATTACTGCCACCAATAGAGACACTTTCAAAGGCTTTGTAATAGGCGTCTTTTGCCTCGTTTTGGACAACGGCTGGATAGCGAATAACGGCCATAACTGTACCTTCGGGAGCTGTGGCTGTTAGTGTGGGGGTCGATCCGCTGCTTAAACTGGTAAGTGTTGATTTTTTAGACCCCGTTGCAGTTGAAGCACAACTGGCAAGGAACAAGCTTGTCGTCGCCAATAATAAGGATGCGTGTTTTTTGGAATGTTTAAAAATTTTAGCAGTTTTATACATATTTGTAACTCCCCGGAAGCGCGTCCGTCACAATTAATATAGTAAATGCAATATTAACCTGATGTGAAGTCGATTATGCAGGCAAGTTACACATTGTGAGCATACAGAGCGCTATATTACCGTAATTTAAGGGGAAATGGCTGTCTTTATAGTGTGCGTTGCCAAATTTCACGCCGTTTGGGGCTGAAGGTCTTGTAATTTTTTGTGAAATTTTGACTTTGACTACGTCATATTTTGACGAAATTTGTACTGAGTCTATTGATCTTCCAGCCAATTTTCTAGCCAGTGAATATTGTAATCTCCGTGTAGAAAATCTTCATTTTGAACAAGTTCAGTGAACAAAGGAATTGTCGTATCAATGCCGGAAATAACCATTTCGCCGAGGGCGCGACGCAGACGTAAAATCGCTCCTTCGCGGGTTTGGCCAAAAACGATAAGTTTCCCGATCAGGCTGTCATAATGCGGCGGGACAGTATAGCCCGCATAAAGGGCGCTATCGAGGCGCGTATTCATGCCGCCCGGCGCGTGAAAATCAATAACCTTTCCGGGCGATGGACGGAAGGTTTTAGCATTCTCAGCATTAATACGGCACTCAATCGCGTGTCCTCTGAACGTCACATCTTTTTGCGTGAATGAGAGCTTGTCTCCATTTGCGATTTTGATTTGTTCGCGCACGAGATCAATGCCCGTGATTTCCTCGGTAACAGGATGTTCGACCTGTAAACGCGTATTCATCTCGATGAAGAAAAACTCGCCCTTCTCATATAGGAATTCGATGGTGCCTGCACCGCGATAGCCGATTTTCTTAATGGCCTTTGCAACGATTTTACCAATATTATTACGTTCTTTAGGCGTTAGGGCAGGCGAGGGTGCCTCTTCCAAAACCTTCTGGTTTCGACGTTGCAGGGAGCAATCTCGCTCACCCAAATGAACCACATTACCGTGTGTATCGGCAATGATCTGGATTTCGATATGGCGCGGGCCTGTCAGATAGCGTTCGAGATAAACGGAGCCATCACCGAAAGCAGCTTGGGCTTCTTGTCTGGCAGCCATAAGAGCCTCGTCTAGTTTCTCGGGTGTTTCGGCAAGACGCATACCGCGCCCCCCGCCGCCAGCTGCTGCTTTTACGAGGAGGGGAAAGCCGACTTTTTTGGCAACTTTTCTGGCCTCTTCCAAAGTTTCGACCCCGCCGTCAGAACCGGGCACAACAGGAATGCCTGCATCGGCCACGGTTTGCTTGGCCATGATTTTGTCGCCCATAATATTTATATGATGGGCTGTTGGGCCAATAAAGGTCATGCCGTGCGCTTCGACAATGTCTGCAAAGCGTGCATTTTCAGATAAAAATCCGTAACCGGGATGAACGGCGTCGGCATCTGTGATTTCGCAGGCGGCAATGATAGCCGGGATGTTTAGATAGCTTTCGCTTGCTGGCGCGGGGCCGATACAGACAGATTCGTCAGCCAGCCTGACATGCATAGCATTGGCATCCGCTTCGGAATGTATGGCCACGGTAGAAATGCCCATTTCTTTACAGGCGCGATGAATGCGCAGTGCAATTTCACCCCGGTTTGCGATGAGAACTTTTTTAAACATGCGTTATAACTAACCGACAATAAAGAGAGGTTCGCCAAATTCGACAGGTTGGGCATCCTCAACTAAAATTTCTACAAGTTTACCCGATTTGTCGGCAGTAATAGCGTTAAATGTCTTCATCGCCTCTACAAGCAATATGGTGTCGCCTTTTTTGACGCTGTCTCCGACTTTGAA
Source organism: uncultured Caulobacterales bacterium (assembly GCA_964571595.1). Taxonomy (GTDB): domain Bacteria; phylum Pseudomonadota; class Alphaproteobacteria; order Caulobacterales; family Maricaulaceae; genus CALCKU01. Next base: position 28,208 of record CAZNCJ010000018.1, read on the forward strand.
AAATGGCGCTGCGTCAGGACTCGGACGGATATAGGCTGTCCCGACCATTGGGCTTTTAACCGTTCCGGGATGATCGCTTGCCTTTGAGGGTGCGCTTGGAGCCGCGGCTTGCGGGGCCGCCATAGCCGGAGCCGGTGCAGCGACTTGCTGTGTTATCGGCGCAGCTTGCGTGGTGCTGGCGCTTACCATAGTGGAGAGGTTGCGCGCGACTTTAATCCGTAAAGACCCTTTTTCTATCTCGATTTCAGATAGATCCGTGTCTTTAAGAATTTCTGCCAATTCTCGCACCAGTTTTGTTTCACTCGTGCCGCGTTTGGTGTTTTTATTCGACGTTTTTGATGGTCTTTTGGGTGTGCTCGCCATTCATTTCTCTTCTGTCTTAAAATAGGTGTATAAGGCTTGATCGAAATTCTGTTTTTTTAGGAATGCTTGTCTTGGGGGTCGACCTCTATATTTATAATATATTTCACCCATAGGGTATAAATATATATGCTGTTATAGGCTTCTATTTCCCCTTTATATAATTTTAAAAGCCGAGCTATAACATATTTTTTAAGCATGGAAAGCCTTTTGAGCCAATAAGGAGGTTTTATCTGCCAAGTTGATCCCAATTTTAAAATCAGTTTTTGAACCTATAGGTCTGAAATGCGCATATATGGCTTTTCTCATTGTCTAAGGCTTTTTTTTTGTGTTAACGCAGCCCAGAAATATCCGTCATAAACGGATGCATTAAGGTATGAGTTGAAATGAATTTGGTGATTAATGGTGAGAGCTATCAGGACTTGCCCAAGGCCTTAACGGTTGCAGGCCTGATTAAGCATTTTGGTCTGCCTGAGACTAAAATTGCCATTGAACGCAATCTGGAGATTGTCTCGAAATCGAGGTTTGATCAGACCTTGCTTAATGATGGCGACACGCTTGAAATCATACATTTTATAGGGGGCGGCTAATGTCTAAAGATATACTCACTGTGGCCGGACGGAAATTTTCTTCGCGTCTGATCATCGGGACAGGCAAATATAAGGATTACGCCCAAAACGCTGCTGCGCTCGAAGCTTCTGGCGCGGATATGGTGACTGTCGCCGTTCGCCGTGTGAATATAAGTAATCCCAATGAGCCGATGTTGGTGGATTTCATTGATCCTAAATCTGTAACCTATTTGCCCAATACTGCGGGGTGTTTTACCGGCGAAGATGCGGTGCGAACCTTAAGGCTCGCGCGCGAGGCCGGCGGCTGGGATTTGGTCAAGCTTGAAGTTTTATCTGATCCCAAACATTTATACCCAGATATGGAAGAGACAATGCGCGCAGCCGAAATGCTGATCAAGGACGGATTTGAGGTGATGGTCTATTGTTCAGACGATCCCGTTTTTGCCCGCAAGCTCGAAGAGCTTGGTTGTTGCGCGATTATGCCATTAGGGGCCCCAATTGGCTCAGGTCTGGGCATCCAAAATCCCGTCAATATTCGCTTGATTGTCGAGCAATCCAGCGTGCCCGTTATTGTCGATGCAGGCGTTGGGACCGCTTCAGATGCGACAATTGCGATGGAGCTGGGATGTGACGGTGTTTTAATGAACACCGCTATTGCCGAGGCCAAAGACCCGATTGCTATGGCGCGGGCGATGAAACATGCTGTCATTGCCGGTCGTGAGGCTTATTTGGCAGGACGTATGCCGCGTAAAAAATATGCTGATCCCAGCTCGCCTTTAGCCGGGCTTATATAGAGCAGGCTTATTTAGCCTTCTTACCTAAAGGCGCCTTTGCGCCAGAACTTCCATGCCAATACGGGCGACCATAAAACTGGATGGCGTCTTTGCGAGGCGTTGACCTCAATAGTCACACCTGAATGATTATAAAGTTTGCGCATGACGTAATCCAGACCCCCGTCAAATGTCGCAGCACTATTTAAGACCCGGATGGCCGTCATGGGCTTGCCGAGTAATCGGCGTAAAAACCAACGTCTTTTACAGGCGCTTTTTTGTGCAGGCGTGCTTTGGGGTAAGCTATATAATCCGTCTTGAGCTGGGCCGTATAAAGCCGATAGAATCTCGTCGTAACGATCTGCATAACGTTGGACGATTTCCTCTGACCTTGCATCCGAGGCTTCAGGGCGTAATTCAGTTTTATAGCTTTCTTGAAAACCGCGCGCCCAGAAACGGATGGAGGAAATAGGGGCTTCAATCAGCGGAACTGTTTGGCTTGCCATATGTCTAACGGCGTGTTCGCGGGCTTTCATAATCTGGTTTTTCACGGCATCATTGCGCGGAAAAAGCAGGGCGCTAGGCTGTGAAAACCGTCCCCAGACAACTGAAAGAAAACTCTTATTGGAGCATCTTTTCTCAAATTCTTTTAGAGAAATAATTGAATATTTACATGTGCTTACGATTCCGTCCTCATGCGTTTTTTCGTAATAATAAACGGCAGGTGGAATGATTTTATTCAAAAACGCCCGCAGGTGTGAGCGGTGGGTTTTAAGGTAACTATCTACAATGACATAAAAGTCGAGCATCTTTTCTGGGTTATCCATATCGCGCAATGATGAGCCGTAATATAAAAAGGCTAAAACCCGGTCTTTATGCCTGTCGGATATTTCTTGGCAGACTTGCGTAACGCGCGGATTAGGCGGTAGGTTTTCGCGGGCTAATATGTCAATGATTGTATCAGACATAAGGGCTTAATAAACGAAAGTGAGAGGCTGTGTGGCCTTAATTTCAAAGGGCTTGCCTTGAAGAGCGATCTCTTCACCGTCCAATATAGTTGGCCCGTCATATCGGTAGTTTAAAATATGTGCGTTCCAGCTGAGTATACCGTCTTTGGTTCTGTCCTTATCCTTGCGCCCCAGCCAGAGACCCGCTGCGTTGCGGGGCAGGTGGCGGGCATTTTCTCCCGCATATAAAACCCGCAAAGGCGCGTCTTCCTTACCTGTAAAAGGGTCAAGATTGAGAATTAATCCGGGCAGGGTCGTAACCAAAGTGCCCAGATGTGTCTCGTTTAAATCATGTGGCCCGCTTTGTAAGGAAATATCCGTATTGTTTAAGACATCACTTTTTTGCCCGCTTATACCGCGTATAATCCCGCCCGCAACGGCCAGGGAACCCCCAATACCGCGCTTATGGAGTTTGCTTTTGGTAAAGGCCGTAATCATGGGAACGGCGCCTGTAGAGAATAAAAACCCGTAATGACGTGTATCGCCTTGTTGAACCTCTAGCATGGCCGTTGGGCGCTCTTTGAGGTTATTATTCTTAAGCGCCGCGATAATGGTGTTATCACTTCGATTTTTTAGACCTATATTTTTGGCGATTTGGTTCGTCATACCGCCGGGAATAAGGGTGAAGTTCGGAAAGTTCTCCTTCGTGTTTGCGTCTGCTGCATTTGCGCGGATAAACCCGGTCAGGACATTTTGAACAGTGCCGTCTCCGCCCTCTATAAATATATGCTTTATCGGCTTGTTTTTACTTAGGCTGAGTTGCGCGTTAAAATCGCCGTCTTTACCGATAATGTGCAAGGAAATATCGTGCGAGGTAAATGTCTTGCTGCCTCTGTATAGGCGCTCAAGACTAGAGCCCGTTTTGGCTACTTTTGCACTTAAGGGATTGACGATAAATAATACCGTCATTGCGTTATTTCAGGCTTTCAGTGCGTAAACACATATATAGCCCGCCAAGCAAGAAAATGAGTAGGGGGATGGAAATGGCCCAATTAACAGCTATCCCGCCAGATGCCGCAAATGTCGACATCGCCCCGTCTATAATCAGAAACATGAAGCCCATCGTGATTCCTATAATCAGGGCTTTATCGCCCGTGGCTTCTCGACCCGTTTTTTGCATAAGTGGTACAGCACAAATCAGTAATATCAGGGCCGCTATAGGGCGTGTAATGCGGTGTAGGTACCAAAAGGCATAGGCAAAGCTAGGCTTACTGCCGGAATTACCTTTCGTGCTAAACTGAGCCATATCATTTATAGCAAGATCTCTGGGTTCCGCTGCAAGCCTGGCAATTGTTGCGGGGGTTTGTTGGGTGTCCCAAGTCGAATTCCCGGATTGTTTTAAGGCCAGTCGTGGTTCCCCGTCCGCGCCTTCAATACGCAAGGATTGAACACCTGAAAGCTTCCATATACCATTAGCGTACAAGGCCTCATCTGCCCATTTAACCGATATGACCTCGCCGTTTGTATCACGCTCAAAAAATTCTAAATTCCCGAGCTTGTCCATACTGGGGCGTTGCCCAGCCCTGACAATATCGCCCGCTGAGGCCAACCAGAGTGGCTTTTCATCAGAAACTGTTTTGGTTTTATACTCGCCAATACCCCATGTTTGTAAGGCCCTTACAGCGGGCGGCATAAATGTATTAATGACAAAAATGGAGCTAAGAGCTACGCCAAGAACAGCCGGGGTGAGGAGTAAAATTTGTTTGGGAACCGATATTCCAAACCCTAAGAGAGCCACAAGCTCGTGTTGTCTGATTAGTTTTACATAAACCAGTAAAATAGCCACCACTATAGTGAACATAAAAATACGGTCAAAAATAACCGGCGCGCGCAATAGCATATACCGAAAAGTATCTTGAAATCCGCCGCCATCTGCGAGGATGTCACCGCCATTTGCAAGCGAATCTAGCAAGGCAATAAGAACAAGAAATCCAAAGACAACAGTCAGCCAGATAAGGATGAAACTTTTAGATATGTAAGCAGCTATCTTAAACATCCAGAGTCTCTAAACCTCAGCCTTCTCTGGGTTAAACAGCCTCGCAATACGGTGCTTTATCCTCTCAGTGACGTGATTCAGGTAAAATGAGACAGTGGTCAGAGGTGGTTGGCCCATTTTATAGGCACTTTTTCTAAACAGGTAAAAAGCAAATAACGCTACAACTAGTATAATTGGCCAAATGCCAGCCCAAGGCGGAACGGCCCCGCTTGCGCCCAGACTTTGCCCGAATTCAAGAGCTTTTTGCAAGGTGACCAACATAACCACCCCGATAAATATGCCGGCCGATGAGGGATTCCGGCCATAATTTATGCCAAAGGGTACGGCAATAAAGGGCAGTATGAGTAAGAGCGCAGCCCGTCCCAGCCGCAGATGCAGGGCGGCATTATTGACCGAAACAGGTAAATTATCATAAATCTCGCCTGAGCGGTTTTCATATAGCTCAACCGATGTTAGCTCGCGTTCATCATCACCGCGTGCTCTGAACATAAGATCAGACGCCGCCCCTGCCATAGCGCTACCCTGGAAACTTAAATCCCCGTTTAGTTGTCTGTTTTCTACGATTTGGTAGGCTTGTCCTTCTGCCAGTTGCAAAACGGGTTCATTGGTTTGTTCCCTGACAATAAGTTTGCCCTCATTTGCAGTTGTAATACGAACGCCAACTTGTTGATTAATATCCTTATTTTTTAATTTTTCGTAGATAAAAATAGGGCCAATTGCTGTTCCCTGCCTGTCAGCACCTGCAAAAAATGTTGTGGTTCCGACCGTAGTAAATTTGCCTTCGCGCAGGGCGGCTGCGAATGATTGCTGTTTTACGACATGTACGACTTCTCTGTAATTATACCGACCAATGGGCTGCATATAACCTTCAATGAAAAGTGTCAGAATAGAAAGGATAACGGCAAGAAAGAAAAAGGGCTTGGTAAGATGGACAAGCGAGACACCGGCGCCCAAGGCTGCCGTAAGCTCGCTGGAGCGGCTAAATCGGTCAATGGTTATAATCGTCCCCAGCAATAAAGCCATGGGTACGGCCATGCCCAAATAATGCGGCAAAAGATTTACAACCATGGTTGTAGCAGCACTTGCAGGGTCAGTGGAGTTAGAAACGATTTCGAAAATGCGCAATAGCCTTTCGAGCAATAGCACAACAATCGCGAAAATAATCAGTCCACCTATACTGATTAAGGCGCGTTTCAAAATATATTGATTGAGGCGTCCCATATTGCTTACGTTCAGGTTCCTGACTGTATATTGTTCTTTACAAGTGACATATGGATACCCATATGCCAATTGGCTGGATATATTTATTTCCGTCTCAAATAAAGGCCTAATATTTTGAAATTACATAAACTTAGTAAAATCATCAAATCAACCACACTCAGCCTGTCTTTGGCGGCCATTGGGGCGATTGTGTTAAATTCGCAGGCTTTTGCTCATCACGAAACGCAAACGCTAGAACTTTATCCCAAAGATGCCTCTGATCCATGTATTGCAGATAGTTTGCAAATAAGGGTCACAGTAAACCATATTACACGTGTGGGGCTTATGAAACTTGAGCTTTATGCAGAAGAAGACGGATTTTTAGAGAAAAAAGGCCGCTTACGCCGCGTGCGCGTTGAGGCTTTAGATGGCCCTCAACTGATTTGTATTAATGTCCCGTCTGCGGGTGAATATGCTATTGCGGGTTATCACGATCTGGATGGTGATAGGAAGTTGAAGAAGAAATGGGATTTTACCCCGAAAGAACCTTATGGTTTGTCCAATAATCCCGTCATTAAGAAAAGACGCTTTCCAAAATTCAGTGAGTCAGTCTTTGATGTCCCGGAAACAGGCACGGATATTACAATCAATCTAGTTGACCTTGGCAAGAAGAAAGATAAAAACGACGACAAATAGGTCGTCAGAAATCTTCTAAAGGTCTGACCTCCGCTCATTGTTAGAGGTTTCATGGCGGCGTCAGAGATAAATATAATAGAAGCCAATAATAAGGCTGACATTCAGGCTTTTCTGGATTTACCTTATCGTCTCTATAAAAACGATCAGGCTTGGCAGGCGCCTTTAAGGTTTGAGCGTAAGGCGCAATTATCTCCAAAAACTAATCCAGATGCCCGGTCGATGAACCGCCAGCTTTTTTTAGCCAAGCGGGGCGGCGATATCGTGGGACGTATTGCAGCTTTCATTAATCCGGCCCATCAGGAATATCATCAGGACGAGGCGGGGCATTTTGGGTTTTTTGATTGCGAGGCTAAGCCAGAAATAGGGTCCGCGCTTCTGGCTCGGGCGCAAGACTGGCTGAAAGCGCAGGGATGTAAGAAAATCATTGGCCCCGCGAGTCATAGCGTGAATGAGGAATGCGGCTTGCTTATCAAGGGGTTTGAATATCCTCCCGTGCTGATGATGCCATATGGTCGCCCCGATTATCAGGATATGGTTGAAGGGGCGGGCTTCCAAAAAGCCATAGATATGATTGCTTATAATGCTGGCTTGCATGACGGGTTTCCGAGACCAAAAATGTCGACAAATATGGTGAACTATGCCCGCAAAGATCCAGAAATATCCTTTCGAGGTATGAGGCGAGGGCATTTTAAAGCTGAAGTCCAGCTGGCTATGTCTATTATGAATGATGCTTGGTCTGAAAATTGGGGCTTTGTGCCGATCTCGGATGCGCAAATCAATCATATGGCCAAGGAGATGAAGCCTTTGATTTTCCCGGAAGGGTTTCGCGTAGGCATGATAAATAATAAACCAGCAGGTTTTGTCTGGATGATACCGAATTTAAATGAAGCGATACGCGATCTGGATGGGCGTTTACTGCCTTTTGGTTGGGCTAAACTTGTAACGCGTTTGAAAGTCAGCGGAGTCAAAACAGCGCGTATCCCACTCATGGGTATCAAAAAAGAATATCAAAGATCGCGTCAGGGATTAGCCGTCGTGGCCGCACTTTGTGAAGATGTTTTTGAAATCGGTCGACAAAAGGGTTACACGCATTGTGAGTTGTCATGGATATTGGAAACAAATAAGAGCATGATCCGTATTTGTGAACAAGCGAGTGCCAAGCCCTATAAAACATATAGAATGTATGAAAAAACACTCTGATATGAACAATGTCTCCGTACTTATACTCGCAGGTCAGCGCGCAGGTGTGATTGACCCATTATGTGCCGAGGCCGGTATTGAACGCAAAGCGGTTTTGCCGATAAATGGGCGGCCAATGATTGATTATGTTCTAGACGCGCTTAGTCAGGCCGGTTTGAAGAGACCTTTTCATATAAGTGGCTATAGCGCCGACCATGACGGCAGACTTGTGCAGTCACCCCATGCGCCTGGTCCTGCGGGGAGTACCTTAGCCGCCCTTACCCAGAAAATGGAGAATGGGGAACATATCAGTTTTCCGCTTATTGTAACCACGGCAGATCATCCATTGTTAAAGGCTGAAATGCTTGAGAGTTTCGTCAATGGCGCGCGCCGAACAGGTGCGGATTTTTGTGTAGGTCTTGCTAGTCGCGAGGTGGTTCAGCCCGCTTATCCGGAGATAAAGCGAACATATTTGAAATTTTCTGACATAGATGTTTCAGGATGCAATTTGTTTTACGTGGCCAATGAAAAAGGAATTGAAGCCGTGCGGTTCTGGCAAAAGGCTCAACATTACAGAAAACGGCCTGTGAAACTCGCTAGTCAGTTTGGATTTCGTATTTTATTTGATTACCTACGCGGACGCCTCTCTTTGGACGGTGCTTTTGAATATGCTTCTAACCATCTGAAAATAAAGGCTAAACCCGTCTTGATATCGATAGCGGAAGCCGCAATTGATGTGGATAAACCCAGTGATAAGAAATGGGTGGAAACTATACTCATACGACAAGGTCAGGCCTCGACATGATAACGGCAGATCTTTCAACATCCTCAAGTCAGTCTGTTGGTCAACGCATAGCAGCCAATACTGGCTTGATGGTAGGGTCGAAATTCTTGGCTGTCTTACTGGGGATTGGTAGCCTTTCGATCGCGACAAAATCACTGGATGGCTGGGCCTTTGGAACCTTGGTGTTTCTACATGCATATATGTTGTTTTTCTCTGAGATAGGGACGTTTCAATCTTGGCAATCTATTATCCGATTTGGGTCTGATGATATAAAAAATAATGACAGTAAAAAATTAGGTAGCCTCTTGAATTTCACATTTAAAGTCGACGCGCTGGCCGCAGTGATGGGCTACATAATGTCCATGATCGTCTTTGCATTAGTTGTGATGCTCGGATCGCAGTTTGCTGCACTCAATTTTGGGTCAGCAGGTCAAGAAGTTGGCGAAATCCAAAATGGTCTTGATTTGAAAGAGGTGCAAAAATATGCCGCCATGTACTGCGTCCTTATTGTGTTACGACAGCGCGGTACAGTCACAGGCGTTTTTCGTCTTTTTGATAAATTTTCGGTTTTAGCCGTTAAAGCCCTGATCATGCCATTGGTGCGTTTTATAGGCGCCGCTATTGCGGCTTTAAATGATGCCGGGTTTGAGGGCTTTTTATTGGCGTGGTTTACGGGGTCTTTTGTGGCTTATATATTCTTGCCTGTAATGGGCTTTTTGGAGTTGCGCAAAAGGCGGCTATGGTCAGAAATTATAAAGGCCAAAGTAAAATTTTTAAAACCTCGAAAAGGGCTATGGCCCTTTATGATAAAATCCAATATAGATTCAACTCTAGCGGCTTCTAATTTGCATTTACCTGCTTTATTAGTCACCGCAGTATTTGGTCCCGTTTGGGTCGGCATATACAAAATTGCCGAAGAGTTTGCCAAGTTATTATCAGAGGGCTTTAAACTATTGGACCAAGTGATTTATCCGGAACTTGCTAAACTTGTATCCGCAGGTGAGGCAGATAAAATATGGCGACTGGTAACTCGTGCGGCGACAATCCTGCTTAGCTTTGGAGTTTTCATGGCCTGTATCTTCTTAAGGGTTGGCCCTGATTTATTAGCCGTGTTGACAACCAAGGATTATACGCCGGCAGTGCCACTGGCTTCACTCTTAGTACCTGCAGCCGCGCTAATGGGGACAGCAGCTCCGCTCTATCCTATTTTTTACGCAGCAGATAAACCTCACAGGGCAATATATGCCAGGGGTGCGGGTGTGCTAATTTATATCGTTTCTTTTTTCATATTAAGTTATACGATTGGAAGAATGGCTCCTGGCTGGGCGGCAATTTTTGCCAATGCTTCTGCCGTCTTATTGGTAATTTATATGGCACGGCATACGCTGCAATCGACTGTAAGATTCCAAAATGCTTCAAAGCATTTGGACGTAGAGCAGGGCGATCCTGAGGGACACAAATCAGACACAGTCTCGACGCGGCCCACAGTGGGATTGCTTTCTGATAGTGCATTGAAAATTTGGGGTCTTTCACTGCCGGAATGGCAAATGCGGGCTATGAAAAAGGCTGGAGCCGACCTTGTTTCCCTCGATGAAGCTGATCCAGATATTGTCATGGATGTAAATTGGGTTTTGTCTTCAGGTCTGGCAGCGGCATTTGTCGCCTCCCCTGATACGGCCTTGGTCTCGGAAGGCAAAATTATAGCCACGAACGGACTTGATCTCTCTTCCGCACGTCAGATTATGGGTAAATCACCCCAAGACGAGACCGTTAGAAACATATTACAGACCTCGGGCATAACAGTGCGTTCACCAGATGACCTTGCAGGGTCTTATAATAAAAGATTGCGCAAAACTGAGCCGCCATACGCACTCGATACTTCGCGTGTTCCTGTTGCGGATATTATGAAGCGCCAATATGCAAGCTCCTATAAAGGTGTAACAGATTTTGTCACAAAATATTTCTGGCCTATTCCCGCTTATTACGTCACCCGCTTATGTGCGAATTTAAAGCTCAAACCCAATATGGTGACAACAATAGGCATGTTTTCAATGTTTGCAGCCATGTATTATTTCTATCACGGGCAGTGGGCTTTGGGCTTTATAACAGGCTGGTTCATGACATTTTTGGACACGGTTGACGGCAAGTTGGCGCGTACAACCATGACTTATTCTGACTGGGGCAATCTTTATGATCACGGTATTGATCTTGTGCATCCACCGTTTTGGTATACAGCCTGGTTTTTTGGACTGGGCGGTGTGATTAACTGGCCAGACCTCATGACCATTGCGCTTTTGGTCCTTTGGGTTGGATATGTTGTTGATAGGGTTATCGAGGCTATATTTGTTGCCCGTCACGGCTTCCATATTCATGTTTGGCGTCCCATAAATTCCTTTATGCGCGTTATAACCGCCCGTAGGAATCCAAACGTATTCATCTTTATGATCGGTATAATCTTAAGCACTATCTGGCCTTCTGCGGCCATTGGCGGATTTTACGTGGTTGTGATTTGGACATGGTTGTGCATCCTATTTAATATAGGAGTCTCGATAGCGTCCACCATAACGCGAAAGCCGGTTACGTCATGGATGGAAGATTAAACGCGGATAGTTGTGGCAAAAGACCTCGCAATATTTGATCTTGATTATACACTCACAAAACGTGGAACTTGGGCACGGTTTATTATTCAGGGCGTTCTACCTCGTCCGCATTTATGGATACCTCTCATCCTGACTACAGCGGTTTCGCAAATACGCTATAAACGTCAACGTTCGCCCCGAATTGCCGTGAAATCGGCTATGTTAAAATGGTCTATTGCAGGATTGCCAAGAACGCGGGTGGAACGTCTCGCCCAAAGTTTTGCCAAGCGCGAAGTAAAAAGAGGCTTGCGGCCCGGCGCGCTTAAGGCCCTCGCATATCACAGGTCTACAGGCGACGAGATTATGATTGCCAGCGCCGCGGTTGATGTGGTGGTGCAGGCGATAGCTGCGCATTTGGATATAAAACATTTTGTGGCAACAGACATGGCTTGGACAGACCAAAACCGGCTCGATAGCAAATTTTCCTCCCCCAATTGCTATGCCAAGGAAAAATTAGACCGTGTTTTGGCTTATTTAGATGAAAATCCTGAGCTGAAACAAAATAACACAAATATCACAATGTATTCAGATAGCTATTCTGATCTTGATATTTTACGGTTTGCTGATGTAGGGATAGCCATCAATCCTGATTTGCGACTAAGGCATTATGCCAATGAGGTCGGAATGCGCATCGAGGAGTGGTGAGTTATACAGCTGGGGCAAATTACAGGGTTATTATGCAAGCTATTATACTAAGTGCGGGACGCGGATCCCGTTTGTTACCTTTGACCGCAGATCGTCCAAAATGTCTTTTACCTATTGGGCTGACAACGGTTTTGGGCATGCAGTTGGATACTTTGTTTAAGCACGGTATTCAAAATGTGACAGTCGTCACTGGATTTAACGAACATATGGTGCAAGCCGAGATTGATAGTCGACAGTCTGGGCCTCATGTACGGACATTATACAATCCATTTTTCCAGATTGCCGATAATTTAGCGAGCTGTTGGATGGTGCGTAAGGTCATGCTGGAAGACGATTTCTTATTGATCAATGGCGATACGCTTTTCAGTCCTGAGCTTTTGCAGTCTGTTTTGGCAGCGCCCGCGAAATCCATTGCGGTGACAATTGACCAAAAAGATCAATATGACGGTGATGATATGAAAGTGACATTGGAAGGAAGCCAGCTCAAGGCCATAGGCAAGACACTTTTACCGCAACAAACAAATGGCGAGTCTATTGGTGTGTTGCGCTTTATGAATGACGGACCCTCCGTATTTGCAAATGAGCTAGAGCGCCTTATGCGATTAGAAGATGGTACTAAAAGCTGGTTTTTAAGTGCCATTGATGGCTTGGCAAAGTCCGATGTTCATATTGATACGATAAATATCAAAGGGGCCACATGGGCAGAACTTGATACGCCTGAGGATTATGAAGTTTGTCGATCCTTGTTTGGTGATAGTGAAATGGCACGCAAACGATTTGCGGTCATCTAATTCGGAACAGTGAAAATTTATGGTTATCGACCTCGAGGGCGCTTTAG
>CAZNCJ010000019.1:0-37993 GCA_964571595.1 uncultured Caulobacterales bacterium
CATGTCGGCAATATTGTCGTAACAATGGACGGTTAGGTGAGAAAACTGAGATGAAAATAACACGCATTTCCATATATAAAAAAGCTCTGACTTATGTAGGTGGGACATATGTATGGGGGGCAGGTAATGTAATTGATACGGCGATGAGCACAATTGTTGTGATTGATACGGATGCGGGAATTTCTGGAGTTGGAAAATTTTGTCCATGTGGCGAAAATTATATGTGGGCCCATTCTGTCGGGGTTGAGGCCGCCGCGAAACTTATCGCGCCGAAATTACTTGGCGAGGATCCCAGACAGGTCGGATATATCGAACGCCTTATGGATAATATAATTGGCGGCCATGGTTATGCTAAAGCACCCTTTGATGCTGCATGTTGGGATATTTTGGGCAAAGCCTCAGATCAACCCGTCTGGATGTTAATGGGCGGAAGGCTTACGGATGGAGCCCCGCTCTACCAGGTTGCGCCTCAGAAAAGGACAGAGGAAACCATGCGGGATTTAGACGCTTTACGCCAAGAGGGCTATAGGCAATTTCAAGTCAAAGTGGGCTGTGATTGGTCAGCTGATATTGATCGTATTTTACAAACTGTTCCCTTAATTTCAAAAACTGAAACGGTTATTGCCGATGCCAATCAAGGCTGGCGTGTTGATCATGCTTTAAGAGTTGGGCGCGCCACGCGGCACTTAGATTATGTCATGGAACAGCCTTGTAAAACTTATGAAGAGTGTCAACAGGTCAGGCGTGCTGTGGATTTACCTATGGAACTTGACGAATGTGTGACGGATATGAAGATGGCACGCCGTATCGTAAATGATCACGGGGCTGATATTGTCTGTTTGAAAATATCGAATGTCGGGAGGCTTTCTAAAGCAAAACGCATACGTGATTTTCTCGTTGATAATCGTATGCCAGTTGTGTGCGAAGATAGTTGGGGTGGTGAAATAGTTACGGCTGCGCTTAGTCATCTCGCCACATCTACCCCGTCAGAATTTCTGTTTAATACAACTGATCTTGATAGTTATGTGAATGAAAGTACGGGCCAGTCTCATCATAAAAAAAGTGAAGGGAAACTTTACGCTCCAAACATAGCTGGTCTGGGAGTAAGCCCTGATTTCAAGAGCTTGGGGGCGCCAGTAGCAATTTACGGAAATGTCTCATGAAGATCACCAAAATATCGGTTTTTCAAAAAGACCTGCCTCTAAGCCAGCCTTATTTCCTCTCCGGCGGGCGGCTGCGATATGACGTGCTGGATGCCACCTTTGTTAAGATAGAAACTGATACGGGCCTGATGGGTTGGGGCGAGGGCACGCCTTGGGGGCATACTTATGTGCCTGCCCACGGGCCGGGCATTCGGGCAGGGATTGAGACAATGGCGTCTTTTATTCTCGGTCTGGACCCGCGGCAGACCCTTGAAATTGAACGGGCCATGGATATGGCTCTGCCGGGCCATCTTTACGCCAAGGCGCCGATTGATCTGGCCTGTTGGGATATTAAAGCCAAAGCGGCTGACACATCTATTGCAGATATGATGGGGGGCAGGCGAGAAACGGGCACACGGATTATGTCTTCTGTCTCATCTGGGAAACCGGATTATATGTTTGATATTATCAAATCATACCGGGCCATAGGGTATAGGGGCCACTCTGTAAAAGTCGGGGCGGATGTCGAAAAGGATATTGAGCGCATCCGGTTTTTAGAAGAGAAACGCTTGCCGGATGAGCGGATATTATATGATGTCAATCGGGCTTGGAGCCGGCGCGAGGCCGCCCTTGTGATGAATGCGACATCGGATTTGGGCGTAACTTTTGAGCAGCCTTGCGAAACGTTGGATGATATCGCCGCTCTGCGCGGGATTACATCAGCACCCATCAGTGTTGACGAAACCCTTGTGACCTTGCGTGATGCCGCCCGTATAGCCCGAGACGGTCTGGCAGAAGTTTTCGGGATTAAACTTAACCGTGTCGGGGGGTTAACGAAGGCGGCGCGCATGCGCGATATCGCACTAGAACATGGTATCCAGATTTATGTCATGGCGACGGGCGGCTCGGTTCTGGCCGATACGGAAGCCGCCATCTTAGCCTCAACCATACCAGAGCATATGTGTCTGGGCACATGGGCCTGCCAAGATATGCTTACGATTGATGTGGCACCAAATTCTGGTGCGCGCAATCAAGCAGGCGAATTGTTTGTGGCGGATGTGCCCGGCCACGGGGTAGAGATTGATGAGGCCGTACTCGGTGCGCCTCTCGCTATATATGAATGAGGTTATATGACTGATTGGCATATACGCGCACAGGCCGTTTTACCGGCAGGAGGTTTTGGAAATTTCGACCCTTCAGTGATGATTGAGCGCGGCCAAGGTTCGCGCGTCTGGGACGTGGAAGGGCGTGAATATATCGACTATTTAATCGGCTCTGGCCCGATGCTATTGGGCCATGCCCATCCAGAGGTGACAGAGGTGGTCAGACAGCAGCTCTCATATGGGAGCACGTTTTTTGCCACCAATCCAATAGGTGTCGAGCTGGCCGAAGTTATTTGCGGGGCACTGCCTTGTGCGCAAAAATTACGATATGTCTCAACGGGCGGTGAGGCCGATATGTTTGCCATGCGTCTGGCCCGCGCCTTTACGGGACGTGAGAAAATCGTCAAATTTGAGGGCGGCTATCACGGCATGTCAGCCGAAGCCCAGATGAGTTTGAAACCCCAAAGGCTTGTCAATTTTCCGCGCCCGGAACCTGACTCGGCGGGTATTGTTTCTGCCGTAAGAGAGGGCGTCTTGGTCGCCCCTTATAATGATGAGATGTTTTTGCAATCATTGCTAAAAGAGCATGGCTCGCAAATCGCCGCGATTATTGTCGAACCTTTGCAGCGTATTATTCCGCCTGCGCCGGGATTTCTTGAAGCCTTGCGTGCTCATTGCGACGCGCATGGGATTGTTTTGATATTTGACGAAGTCGTCACAGGGTTTCGCTTTGCTTGGGGCGGGGCGCAAGAAAAATACGGAGTTGTACCAGACCTCTGCACGCTCGGTAAAACAATAGGCGGGGGCTTTCCTCTGGCTGCGATAGCGGGGCGTGCAGATATAATGGATTTGTTTGACCGCGATAAAGCCGGTGAGCGCGGCCTCATGCAAGTGGGAACTTTATCCGGCAATCCGGTTGCCGCTATTGCGGGCCTCAAGACGTTGGAAATCCTGTCCCGCAATGGTCAATATGACCGCTTGCGTGAAATAGGAAAAACACTTCAGCAGGCGATTGGCACAGCGCTCACCCAGCGCGGTATAGACCATCAGATTATCGGCGATCTGACCTTATTTGATGTTGTGTTTTCAGAAGCGCCGATGCGTGATTACAGAGATATGAAAGGCGCAGATGCACAGCGTAAAGCCAAGTTTAATGCGGCCTTGCGTGAAAAGACTATCTTAAAGCCAGCAGGTAAAATTTACCCTCATCTCGCTCTTAGCTCAGAGGATATCGATCAAACGATAGAGGCTATAAATTATGCTGCCCAAGTTTTATAAATCAGGCCTCTCATTAGATAACATCATTAGCTTTTTGGTTTGTATGATTAATACACCTAATATCCTTGCAGGGCGTTTGACCTAAAACTCTATACATAATAAGCCAATATAATTGTAGATTATGTGGTGTTGATCATGAGTGAAGTGCAAAAAACGGCAAAAGTAGTAATTATTGGCGGGGGTGTTGTCGGTGTCTCTACCTTATACCATCTTGTAAAAAAGGGCTGGTCGGATTGTGTTCTCTTTGAGCGCAAAGAGCTTACATCTGGGTCGACATGGCACGCAGCAGGCCTTTTGCCGCTCTTTAATATGAGCTATTCGGTTGGCCAATTACATAAATATTCGGTCGAGCTTTATAAAAGCCTTGAAGCTGAAACGGGCCAAGATGTGGGGATACGCACAGTTTCCAATATTCGTCTGGCCACAAATCAAGACCGTATGGACGAATATCACCAATATGCAGGCGTCGCCCAGACCATTGGGGTTCAGGTGGATTTCCTGACTCCCGAAGAGGTTGTAGAGATATGGCCACTGGCTAAAAAAGACGGTCTTATCGGGGCTATACGTCACCCAGAAGATGGTTATGTGCAACCCGCAGACCTCACACAGGCCTTAGCGATTGGCGCGCGCGCCGGGGGCGGTAAAATCCACCGCAATACGAGCGTCATTGCTATTGAGCAGCTCGAGGATGAGCGCTGGAAAATCACCACAGATAAAGGCGAGGTCATTGCCGAACATGTCGTGTCTTGTACCGGCTCATTTGCGCGTAAAACTGGTGATATGATCGGGCTGGATATTCCTGTTGTGCCCGTTGAGCACCAATATATCGTAACCGAGTCCCATCCTGATATCGTCAAGCGCCGCGAGGAAGGCCTACCGGAACTTGGCGTATTGCGCGAGTCTGACGGCTCTTGGTATATGCGCGAAGAAGCCGGCGGTCTGATACTCGGCCCCTATGAGCACGGCGCACCTGCCTGTTATATTGACGGGCCGGATGATAATTCCGAATATGAATTGTTCCAAGAAGATATAGACAGGCTCATGCCCCATATTGAGAGCGCGATAAACCGCGTTCCGGTTTTTGAAGATCTGGGTATTAAGAAAGTCTATAACGGGGCCATTGCCTATACGCCCGATGGTAATCCTATTGTCGGGCCAGCTTGGGATAAGACGAATTTCTGGCTCAATGAAGGCCATAGTTTCGGCATAACGGCGGCAGGCGGGGCGGGCTGGCAGCTGGCTGAATGGATTGTCGAAGGCGAACCGACTGTTGATATGACGGGTGTTGATCCCAGACGTTTCGGGCCTTATGCGACCAAGTCCTATCTTATCGAGAAAAATGAAGAGGCTTATGCCGATGTCTTTACGGTGCACTATCCCGACGAAGAACGCGCAGCCGCCCGTCCTTTGCGAACTGCGCCTTGTTATGACCGCTTAAAAGCGCGTGGCGCGGTCTTTGGTCAGCTCTTTGGCTGGGAGCGGGCCAATTGGTTTGCCCCCGAAGGTGTGGCCCAAGAAGATGATTGGTCCTTTAGGCGCTCAAGCTATTTTGAACATGTCGGAAATGAGTGTAAAAATGTAGCCGAAAATGTTGGCGTGCTGGATATGACGGCATTTGCGAAATGTCGCGTTGAAGGCCCTGGCGCTTTGAAGTTCCTCAATAAAATATTTGCCCAGAAAATGCCTGTCAGTCATGGACGTTTGTCACTTTGTCACGGTCTGACAGAAAAGGGCGGTGTCCATTCTGAATTTACGATACAGCGCGAAAGCAAGCAGAGCTTTTACATGGTCTCAGCTGGCGCGTTACACCGTGTCGATCATGACTGGCTCAAAAAGGCCATGCCCAAAGACGGGTCCGTGCAATTTACCGACCTCACAAACTCTATGGGTGTTCTGGTTGTGGCCGGGCCAAAATCGCGGGATTTATTACAGCCGATAACGGGCGCTGATCTTTCTAACGAAAACTTCCCGTGGCTTACAGGCCGTGAAACCTATGTCGGTCATGCACCTGTGAAATTATTACGTGTTAATTTCGTCGGCGAACTGGGATGGGAAATCCACCATCCGATTGAATATCAAAACCATATTTTTGATGCGCTTTTTAAAGACGGTGATAAATACGGCCTCAAGCCTTTTGGTATTCGGGCGATGAACAGTCTGCGTCTTGAGAAATCCTACCGCCTGATGGGGACAGAAATGTCCATAGAATATGCAGCTTACGAATCTGGTCTGCGGCGTTTTGTAAATCTGAAAAAGAAAAACGGCTTTGTCGGGAAAGAGGCTTTGTTGGCGTGGGAAAAACGCGGTTTTGACAATGCTTTCGTCACGCTTGAAGTCAAAAATGTTGATGATGCCGACGTCATCGGCAATAATCCGATCTATAAGGATGGCAAGGTTATTGGTCGCGCCACTGGGGGTGGCTATGGCTGGCGGATGCAAACCTCGCTCGCCCTTGGTATGGTACGCCCAGAACATTCCGAAATTGGAACGGAACTTGAGATTGAAATATTAGGTAAACGCTATAAATGTATTGTCCTTGAAGACAGTCCTCACGACCCATCGAATGAAAAACTAAGGAGTTAGGTGCGTGAAATATTCAGCAGCTAGCCTGTTTGCCAATGCCTTGTCAGGTCATAAAAAATGGCCTGTGCAATTCCCGGATAAAACCCAGAAAGCCTCATATGATGTTGTCATTGTGGGCGCTGGCGGGCACGGCTTGGGCGCGGCTTATTATCTGGCCAAACGCTACGGCATTACCAATGTTGCCGTTGTCGAAAAAGGCTGGCTAGGCGGGGGCAATACGGGACGCAATACGACAATTATTCGCTCTAATTATCTCTTTGACGAAAGTGCGGCGCTTTATGATCACGCCGTTGATCTGTGGGACGGACTTGGCCAAGAGCTGAATTATAATCTGATGTTCTCAAAGCGCGGTGTCTTAATGCTGGCCCATAATGTTCATGACTTACAAAGTTTTCAGCGCCATGTTCATGCCAACCGCCTAAACGGGGTCGATAATAAATGGCTGAGCCCAGAGGAATGTAAAAAGTTTCTGCCCATTCTCGATATTTCGCAGAACAGGCGCTATCCCGTTATGGGCGGGGCCTTGCAAATGCGGGCAGGCACAGCCCGCCATGATAGTGTGGCATGGGGCTATGCGCGCGCGGCCTCAAAGCTCGGCGTGGATATTATCCAGAACTGTATGGTCACGGGCATAAGACGCGGGCCGGACGGTGCGGTTCAAGGCGTTGATACCGAGAAAGGTTTTATCGGGGCGGGTAAAATTGGCGTCTCTGCGGCTGGTAACACCTCTGTTGTGATGGAGATGGCAGGGCTGCGTTTTCCGCTTGAGAGCTATCCGCTCCAAGCCCTTGTGTCAGAACCTGTAAAACCCGTCATGCCTTGTGTTGTGATGTCGAATGCCGTGCATGCCTATATTAGCCAATCAGATAAGGGCGAGCTGGTCATCGGGGCGGGGACGGATCAATATACGAGCTATTCCCAGCGCGGCGCCTTGCATTTGGTCGAACATAATCTGATGTCGATTTACGAGATTTTCCCATTATTCAAACGTATGCGTATGCTGCGTAATTGGGGCGGTGTGGTCGATGTAACGCCGGACCGTTCGCCTATTGTGGGTAAAACTCCCGTGCAGGGACTTTACGTGAATTGCGGTTGGGGGACTGGCGGTTTTAAAGCCACGCCGGGGGCGGCCAATATGCTGGCCTATACAATCGCGCATGACGCGCCTCATAAAATCAACGCACCCTTTAACCTCGACCGTTTTGTCGGTGGCCGTCTGATTGACGAAGCTGCGGCTGCGGCTGTGGCGCATTAGGAGAGGCTTTATGTTGCAAATTCATTGTCCCTATTGCCAAGAAGACCGTCCAGAAATTGAATTTTCCTATGCAGGCGAGGCCCATATTGTACGCCCAAACCCGGAGCAGCAAGCCAGTATGAGTGATGAAGACTGGTCTCGCTTTATGTTTATCCGTGATAATGTGCGCGGAGAACATGCAGAGCGCTGGTGGCATAATGCGGGATGCAATATGTTTTTTAACGCTGTGCGTCATACTGTGAGCGATAAATTTGTCATGACCTATAAAATGGGACAGCCACGCCGCACGGCCAAACAAATTGCGGCTGCCAAAGCCAAAAAAGCGAAAGCTGAAAATGAGGCTTCAAATGGCTGAGTTTAGAAAAGCCGATCGCGGGATAGTTCAGGCGGATAAGCCCGTCCGTTTTAATTTTGACGGGGTCAGTTATGAAGGTCTGGCGGGCGATAGCCTCGCCTCTGCTCTTTTGGCCAATGGTGTGCATCTCATGGGGCGCTCGTTTAAATATCACAGACCGCGCGGCGTTATCGGTGCTGGATCTGAAGAACCCAACGCGCTTATGGCTGTTGACCGCGGGGCGGGGGCTGATGATGCGGGGCGGGTCACCGTAAATCTACGGGCCAGTACGGTCGAACTTTATGACGGCCTTAAAGCGTCGAGCCAAAATAGAAGCCCTAATCTGAAATTTGATATCGGCGCCTTTAATAATGTGTTCTCGCGTTTCTTTCCGGCCGGGTTTTACAATAAGACATTTATGTGGCCCAAAAGTTTCTGGGATAAGGTCTATGAGCCTTTTATCCGTAATTTGGCGGGCCTTGGCCCTGCGCCCAAAGCCCCGGATCCGGATAATTACGCGAGTAATTATGCCCATTGCGATCTGCTAATTGTCGGGGCAGGGCCTGCAGGACTATCTGCGGCGCTGGCCGCCAGCGGTTCAGGAAAACGCATTACAGTGGTAGACGAAAATCCGGTATTGGGCGGGAGCCTGCTCTCAACCCCCAATATTGAGATAGACGGACAACCCGCCGCGCTCTGGCTGAAAAAGACTTTGGCTAAATTACACAAAGCCCCCAATGTCACGCTTATGCCAAGGACGACAGCGATTGGTTATTACCATGATAATTTTGTGGCTTTGGTTGAAAAGCTCACCGATCATTTACCCTTAGGTGATGTGGCGCAGGGCCAAGTACGCGAAGAATTACACCGTATGCGCGCGGCCAAAGTTGTTTTGGCGCAAGGCGGGATTGAACGCCCGCTCGTTTTTAATGGCAATGACCGCCCCGGTATTATGTTGGCCTCAGCCGGGCAGACATATTTGAATAAATACGGCGTGGCGGTTGGCCATGAGGTTGCTGTGTTTACAAGTCATGATAGCGCCTATCAGGCCGCCTTTGATCTGGCCGATGCCAATATCAGAATTCCGGTAATTATTGAGGCGCGCGACACTGTCTCGCCTGAACTCATTGCGGCGGCGCAAAAACGCGGTATTGAAATACTAAGCGCAAGCACGATTTCAAAAACCGCAGGGCATCTAAGGGTGAAATCCATTGAGGTTTTTTCGCATAAAACAGGGGCCAAGCAGACATTTAAATGTGACGCGGTTCTCATGTCTGGGGGTTGGACGCCGAGCCTGCATTTATGGTCACATTCTAAGGGCGGGATAAAATGGGACACAGATTTGGCTGCTTATGTGCCTGATAAAGCCAATGAAAACGCCGTCTGTATCGGGGCTTGTAACGGAGATTTCGGTATTGCAGCCGCGCTAAATGCTGGCGTGACGTCAGCAAGCGGGCGTAAAAAATATAAGGTAACGGAGCCTGATTTTGGCACGGGGGTCATCTTTCATGATCTTCCCAATTATATCGAACCGACTAAACAAAAAGCCTTTGTCGACTTCCAAAACGATGTGACCCAAAAAGATATCAAACTGGCCGTTCAAGAAGGGTTCCGCTCCATTGAACATGTTAAGCGTTACACGACGAACGGTATGGCCACGGACCAAGGCAAGACCTCTAATCTCAACGCACTCGAGATCGCCTCTAAGGCTTTGGACAAACCCGTTGAAAAAGTCGGCCTGACTACGTTCCGACCGCCTTATACGCCGACAAGTTTTGGGGTTTTGGGCGGGTATCGTGATAAAGAGCTTTTTGACCCGACCCGCCAGACACCTATGGATGGTTGGGCGGTGCAGAACGGCGCCATATTCGAACCTGTCGGAAATTGGCGTCGGGCCTGGTATTTCCCTCAAAACGGTGAGGATATGCACGCCGCTGTCGCGCGCGAATGTAAAGCGACGCGCGAAAGTCTCGGTATTTTTGATGCCTCGACCTTGGGGAAGATCGAAGTCGTCGGGCCAGATGCTGCCAAATTTATGAACTTGATGTACACTAATCCTTGGAGCAAAATGCCTGTGGGCGGGGCGAAATACGGACTGATGTGCCGCGAAGATGGATATATATATGATGACGGGGTTGTCGGGCGTATGGCTCCAGACCGTTTTCATGTCACGACGACGACGGGCGGCGCGCCGCGTGTCTATCGTCATATGGAAGATTATCTCCAGACGGAATTTCCCGAGCTGGATGTCTGGTTGACCTCTACGACCGAGCAATGGGCGGTCATTGCGATTAACGGGCCAAATGCACGTAAACTCATCGAACCTTTTGTGGAAGGGATTGACCTTGCACCCGAAGCTTTCCCGCATATGACGCTCAGAGAAGGGACTATATGCGGCGTGCCGACACGTCTGTTCCGTGTGAGTTTTACGGGCGAGCTGGGTTTTGAAATTAATGTGCCGGCCCATTACGGCCGGGCGGTCTGGGAAACATTGTTTGAGGCGGGACAAGCCTATAATATTTGTCCTTACGGTACGGAAACCATGCATGTCTTGCGTGCTGAAAAAGGCTTTATCATTGTTGGCCAAGACACGGATGGCACTGTCACGCCTCAAGATGCAGGCATGTCGTGGGCTGTTTCTAAAAAGAAGAAGGATTTTGTTGGCAAGCGCTCGCAAGCCAGACCTGATCTGTTGAAAAAGGAGCGTAAACATCTTGTCGGATTGCTGACAGAAGATCCGAATTACGTGCTCGAGGAAGGCGCCCAGATTGTGGATGATCCCAACCAGCCTGTCCCGATGGATATGCTCGGTCATGTCACGTCTAGCTATTGGAGTGAACCCCTTGGGCGCTCTATTGCCATGGCGCTTGTGCGCGGAGGTTTTGAACGTATGGATGATACATTACATGTGCCTATGCCCGGCAAGGTTCATAAGATGAAAGTGGTCAAACCCGTCTTTTATGATCCCAAAGGGGAGCGTTTGAATGTTGTCTAAAACCGAGATGTTTAATCAGGCGCTCAGTGTGCCAGAGGCCCTATCAACGTCTGACCGGGTTGAGGTGAAATTATTAGAAGAAGGCGCGCGGTTTTCCTTACGTATCAAAGCCGCTGATTTGACGGCTATCAGAAAATCCACAGGGTTAAAGCTGGTGGCTAAAATCGGAAAGTCTACGCTTTCTAAAACCCGTATTGAAACCTGTCTGGGGCCGGATGAATGGCTGGTAATCCTGCCTGTTTCTGAAAAAGCCAAATTTGAAAAACTCTGGCAAAAAATATCCAAGACGCATGTCTGTAGTGTTGTCGATATTTCGCACCGCAATATCGGGTTTGAAATATCAGGGCCGGGCGCAAGGGCGCTCTTATCTGCGGGATGTCCGCTGGATTTATCAAATGAAAACTTTGCAATAGGTCGCGGGGTACGCACCGTATTTGAAAGTGCGGCCATAATCCTTATACGCATAGGCGATGAGAGTTTTCATCTTGAGGTCTGGCGTTCATTTGCGCCTTATTTGCGAGACTTTTTTACACGCATTGTGACGACCAGAGGCGTGTAAATCTATTTATAGCGCGTGAGTTCTTTGCGGTTTATCCCCTTTTTCCAGAGCTGGTTATATGGGTGGATAAACGGCGTGATATCTGTTTTCTGATAAATAGTTTCATGCTGATTATGCCAGCCAAAAATACCGTTTTCCAGATTATATAATGTGTGGGTTTGGGCGCTGTTTTGTGTCGCGTTTAGGCGCTTAACGAGGCGTGAGGAGCGTACCCCGACAGAGCAGTAGAACACCGCCTTTTTATCCGAGATCTTATCACCGTGGAGTTTGATGAAATCCGCAGCGCTTATATCAGGGTCAACCCAAATGGCATTTTCGAGATGGCTGACCTCGAACTCGTCTTTTTCCCTGACGTCAAAGATAAGATAATCTCGCGGCGCTAAAGCCTTCAAATCTTTAGCGTCCAGATGGGAAATATCGGCGAAATCACGCCTGATTTTTTTATGCATATGTGCCAGCACGCTATTATATGTCATGTCTGACTTTTCTGTATGAGGTCTCGGAAAGGCGGGCTTTTGTGTGAGCTGTGTGAGATCAACCCTGCTGGTGAGGAGGAGTGCCAAACCTGCTATGAGAGCCAAGAAAACAATCAGGGCGATAATCAGTTTTGATTTACGAGTTCTCATCGGGTCTAGTTTAGAGCTGTGCCGCTAGGCTATAGAGGCGACACATTCCGCAATCTCTCCTTTAAGCACGCTGCGCGCTGTCCAATAGGTTTGGTCTAATTCGTCCGGGCGTTCAGGCAGGCGGTCTGAATAAAAATAATAGCAATTTTTAACCTGATAGACCCGGTAACATCCGTGATTGAGAGTATGGGCATAAAAATAGCAGATTTTTTCCTGCTTTATCAGCCACACACCTTCATAGTCTATGCCGTCCTCGATATATGTCACTGAGCCGTCATCATGGTGGATTTCTTCGTAAGTCGCGCTCGCGACACCGCGTGTGTTGAAATTATAGGCCCCGTCATGGGTCTTGCCTTGAAAAAGCTCTAGCAGAGGCTCGCCTGTGATTTGCTGGGCATTGGGTCTGATGTCTTTGGATTGGCTTTGAGCTGTTGCGATATTTGGCAGCATAATCAGGCCAAAACCTAACACGATCAGGCTTTTGCGGAATATGGTGGAAGGCTTGATCATAACATAATTTAACATAGGAATCTGGTTTGACTATGTTAATCTTCAGTATGAATGAGAAACCTGATCCCGAAATGTCGAAATCTGAACCCTTAAATGCGTCTGTAAAAAGCAAGTCGCAAAGCTCAGCTTACCAAAAAGAGCGTCCGTCTGATCGTATGTTTCGCCGCTCACGGCGTGCGGAAATGCGCCGGCGTAAGGCTGCCAAAGAAGATGCCGTGTTTTTTCGTGTGGTTTATTCACTAGCCGGTGTGGCGACAGCTTTTGTGTTTGTGTTAATCTATATGGCCAGTTCCGGGGGCGGGGTGGGGCTTGCCGGCCTGACACCTTTGGCAGAGCCGTGGATAGGGCCTGTTTCCAGACTTGAGGTCTTCGGGTTTGGTGCGATTGCTTTTCTGACCCTGTTTTATTTGATGCGCTTACGTAAAAAGTAGGTTTTTTTTCGGTTTTTGTTCAAACCTATCCATTTTCTAACCATTCTTTCATTGGTGTTGTGAATAGGCTTGGGCCATGCTGGATTCGTCATTATTTTACAGTATTTTACTTGAGGATATGGCGAATTAGGCTAAAAGCCAATAATTAGGGAAATTCGGAACCGACACATAATGACGCTTAATCGATTATTTTTGACGACCGCTTTGCCGGTTTTAACGCTCGCCCTAAGTTCTGTGGCGGCCTATGGCCAGACCACGATCGAAGATGGCCAAACGGGTCCTCTTACCACCTCCACCCAAAATGGTGATGTCACGATTGCGACAACAAGCACGATTACCGTGCCGGCGGGTGCAACGGGTGTTGTGCTGGATTCTGACAATGTTTTGACCAATGAAGGAAATATTACAGCCGAAGATACTGATAATGTGACGGGTGTTAATCTGGTCGGGGGGACGGCGAGAAGTTTTATCAATTCGGGCCAAATATCGCTCACTGAAACGGTGGTTTTTGAAGATACGGATGAAGATGGTTCTATTGACGGGCCTTTTGCCGAAGGCACAGGCCGGACGGGTATATTGATTTCAGGCGCTAGTCCCTTTGAAGGCAATATTGAGCAGGCGGCAAGCGGCTCTGTTCTCATTGAGGGTAATGATTCCTTTGGGATACAATTAGCCGATGGTGCCAGTGTTCTGGGTGATATCAATCTTGACGGTATTATTACGGCAGTTGGTACAAATATTGTCGGTCTGGGCATTAACGGGCCTGTTATCGGGAATGTGGCTCTAAATGGAAATATTTCGGCTACGGGTGAAAATGCCAGCGCCGTTGATATTAATAGCAATATTGATGGTCAGTTCTCCAATGACGGCACGATCACAAATACAGGCTTGCGTTTCGCCCAGAGATTACCTTTGACCCAACGCGACATTCTGGACGCTGAAGACACCTTGCAAGCGGGTTCCGCCATCGCGATTAGCGGGAATGTCACAAATGGTATCCTTTTGGCGCAAACAACAGAAACGGTCACGGACGCCGAAACTGGTGAGGTGACAGATACCATCACTAACACCAGCACGGTCTCACAATTTGGCAGTGCGCCAGCCGTACTTATTAATGATCAGACAGGCGCGCCAATCGCTGTGGGTGTTGTGGCAGAAATCACCAATCCTGCGGATGCCAATTTTGACGAAACTTTGCAATTTGCCTTTATCAATCAGGGTAGCGTGAATGCCTCAGGTATTCTGGATGATTCTAACGCCACCGTATTTGAAGCCAATAATGTGACATTTGACGGCGGTATTTCCAATACGGGTAATCTGACCGCGACGACTTTTAGAAGCGGGGATGATGGTACAGCTGATGTGAACGGGCAAACGGGCACAGCGCGGGTCATACTTCTGGGTGATAATGTGATGGCTGAAACTATCAGCAACCAAGGTATTATCATTGCAACGACGGTAGAGGCTTCTGATGCGATTTTCCTTGACCGTGATAATATCATTCCGGCGCGTGAACTCAGTGCCGTGGCGATTGAAATTTCTGATGGCGCGACTGTAAATACTTTAAATAATGAGGTGACAATCTCGGCTCTCGTAACAGGTCGTGACGGCGAAGCTATAGCGGTTATTGATAATTCGGGTACGCTGACAGAAATTAATAATTCCGGCATCATTCAAGCCCTCGCCTCAAATTCAGATACGCTGGGTGAAGAGGTATCAGATATAAATGTTATCGCCTTGGATTTGAGCAGTAATATAAGTGGTGTGACAATTAATCAGACACAAAATCCTGATACATCTACCCTTCCTCTGATTGCCGGTGATATTTTACTGGGTAGCGGTGATGATGTGATCAATGCCGCCGGTGGTATTTTATTAGGAAATGTCAGTACGGGGGCAGGGGCAGATGTGCTGGCGCTCAGCAATGAAACTAATCTAACAGGTACTATCAATGATAGCGACGGCGATCTGGCTTTATCACTGGCTGGCGGCAGTTCGCTTGTTCATACAACGACAGACGACATTAATGTCACGACCGCGTCTATCGATGCGACGTCTACATTTAGCCCACTTATTGACGGTGTGACAGGCGAGGCATCGACATTGGTCGCCAGTAATGACGTCACGATCGAAGACGGGGCGAGTATTGCGCCCACATTGTTAAATGTTGTGAATGTCGAGAATAGTTCATTTCCTGTCGTCTCTGCGGCCAATTTGACAATTGAGGGCGATATAGATGGCTTACAAAGCATTGGTTCGCCGTTTTTATATGATACGGCGTTTGCATTAGACCCGAATGATCCGAATACCCTTCTCGTCACGCTGGATTTGCGATCAACTGACGCGCTTGGTCTGGATGCCCCGCAAGCGGCATTCTTTAGCTCGGCATTTGATGCCTTAGCTACAAATAATGGCCTGGCTTCTTCATTGATCAATATTCAGAATGGAGATCAGTTTAATACAGCCTTTAATCAACTTTTACCCGAGTTTTCAGCCGCTAGCCGCCAGTTTATCCTTGCCAATGTTGACGGGGCCGTCGGGGCTGTTGCCTCACATCTTGATGCGGCGCGTCGTTCTCAAGACCGCACGGGCGGTATCTGGATTGAAGAATTTGCCTATTTTGCCGACCGCGAACTTGCGGGTCTTTCAGAACAATATAGAGGCTTTGGCTTTGGCTTTACGGGCGGTGTAGATACAGCTTGGGGGCCTTTCCATGCGCTGGGTGTAAATGTAGGTTTCTCCTCAACGGAAATTGAGGATGTTGTCGGTATTGATGATCCTTTGAATGTGGTTACGGTTCAAGGCGGCGTTTATGCAGGGCTTGAGCGCGGTAATTTCAGTTTTGATGCTTATGCTGGTGGTGGTTATAATAGTTTTGAATCAACGCGGCAGATTGAAATTGGCTCTTTTACCAGTACAGCCGAAGGCGATTGGGGTGGTACGCATCTTAACGGCTCACTTCGCGCTGGTTACGACCTAGAAGTTTCTGATAGATTTTGGGTGCGCCCAACGGTTGCTGTTGATTATTTAAGGCTCAGCGAAAATTCATTTGAAGAAGAAGGGTCCCCTGGTGTCGCACTGGCGATTGATGACCGGACTGTTTCTTCAGCATCCGCAACGGCTCTGCTGAATATAGGCACGACATTTGAAGGTCGCCGGACATGGATCAGACCGGCCATTCGCGGTGGATACCGGACCGATTTTAT
Source organism: uncultured Caulobacterales bacterium (assembly GCA_964571595.1). Taxonomy (GTDB): domain Bacteria; phylum Pseudomonadota; class Alphaproteobacteria; order Caulobacterales; family Maricaulaceae; genus CALCKU01. Next base: position 16,023 of record CAZNCJ010000019.1, read on the forward strand.
AAATGATCGCGTCATTACGACAGGTAATTTTCTTGGCCAAACCACACCTTTCCTTATTGAAGGTGCAGAGTTTCCAGAGAGTGGGTTCTTATTGGGTCTAACACTGGCGGCGGGTTCAGAGTTCTCATCGTTTTCACTGGACCTTGATAGCGATATTCGAGACGGGTTTATCCGCCATACAGGACGGATTGTCTTTAGATTGCTATTCTAGATTTTCAGCACACGCCTCTCTTTACAAACAGGCAAAATTTAACCCGGTGTAAAAGGGTTTATCCTTGCGCCTTGGGCCATGTTTGATTCATAGTAATAAGTGATTCACGCACGCGCGCGAGCGCGTATTTAAGATTAAACAGGACAGGCATGGGGACCTCTAAGAAAAAAGACTTATTTGAGAACGACAAGCCTGATAAGGCCAGTCGGGCATATTCCGCCAAGGATATTGAGGTTCTAGAAGGTCTGGAGCCCGTGCGTTTGCGTCCGGGTATGTATATTGGCGGCACAGATGACCGGGCCTTACATCACCTTTTTGCCGAAGTTATTGATAATTCTATGGACGAAGCCGTAGCAGGCCATGCCAGCCGGATCGAAGTCGAATTAGACAAAGAAGGCTTTTTAAGCGTGACAGATAACGGGCGAGGCATACCCGTTGACCCGCATCCGAAATATCCGAAAAAATCTGCTCTCGAAGTCATTTTAACCGAGCTACACTCTGGCGGTAAATTTAAAGAAGGCGCTTATGAAACCTCGGGCGGTTTGCACGGGGTTGGTGTCTCGGTTGTTAATGCGCTCTCGGATTTTCTGGAAGTCGAAGTTGCCAAAAACAAGAACCTTTATCGTATGCGCTTTCAGCGGGGTAAGCCTATTGGCAAGATAAAGGATTTGGGGGCAATAAATAACAGGCGCGGGACGAAAATCCGCTTTCATCCTGACCCGGAGATTTTTGGCCCCAAAGCCCATTTTAAAGCCGCGCGTCTATTTAGAATGACGCGGGCTAAGGCCTATCTTCAACCCGGCGTCGAAATAAGATGGAAATGCGATCCTTCCCTTGTCCAAGAACTTGACCTTGTACCCTCAGAGGCGGTGTTTCATTTCCCCGGTGGATTGGCGGATTTCTTGAAAGAGACATTGGGGACGAAAACCACAATCACCTCTGATATTTTTTCAGGACGGACAAAAAAAGAAAAAGGCCACGGGCGCGTGGAATGGGCGATAAGCTGGTCGCCGGAAGGTTACGGCGAGGCCGATAGTTTCGTCAGATCATATTGTAATACAGTGCCCACGCCCGGCGGGGGGACACATGAGGCGGGCCTTCGCGCCGCGATTACAAAAGGCTTGCGGGCTTATGCCGATATTGCGGGCATGGGTAAAAAAGTCTCCCATGTCACCCCGGATGATGTGATGTTCGGGGCGGGTGCCCTTGTGTCAGCCTTTGTTAAAAATCCGGAATTTCAGGGCCAAACCAAAGACAGGCTTTCAAATAGTGAAGCCACGCGCATGGTCGAGAATGCCATTCGGGACCCGTTTGATCATTGGCTGGCCAGCTCTCCCAAAGATGCGACTAAATTATTAGAATGGGCGATTGAGCGCGCGGATGAGCGGGTTCGCCGCCGTAAGGCTCGCGATGTTAAGCGCAAATCCGCGACCAAGAAATTACGCCTTCCCGGCAAGCTCGCCGATTGTTCTCGTAAAGGCTCTGATGATACTGAAATCTTCATTGTCGAGGGTGATAGTGCGGGCGGCTCTGCCAAACAGGCGCGGAACCGCGAAACGCAAGCTATCTTACCGCTTAAGGGTAAAATCCTGAATGTTGAATCCGCGACAATGGCAAAGATACAAGCCAATGCCGAGATTTCGGATTTATGCACGGCACTGGGTGTCGGGCTCGGTCGAAAGTTTGAGCTGGATGATTTGCGCTATGAGCGTGTCATTATCATGACCGATGCTGATGTGGACGGGGCGCATATTGCGGCGCTTCTCATTACATTTTTCTATCGTTACACGCCAGGTCTGATTGATGAGGGACGCTTATATATGGCTATGCCGCCTCTCTATAAACTCACGCAGGGCGGTAAGACGGCCTATGCCATTGATGACGCTCACCGCGAGGAATTAATGCAAACCGTCTTTACCGGCAAAGGCAAGGTGGATATTGGCCGCTTTAAAGGTCTTGGGGAAATGATGGCCAAGCAGCTTAAAGACACAACCATGAACCCGGCCACTCGTAAGCTCGCGCGTATTACCATTGATGAAGAAAACCTGCCGACCACGGAGGCGCTGGTTGAAACACTTATGGGCAAGCGGGCAGATTTACGTTATCAATATATTCAAGACCATGCCCAATTTGTTGATGACATTGATACCTAATCTTTCTGGCGCATATCGCGCCGTCAGGTTTATGGGGGTATCTGTATGACAACCAAAACGATAGGCGTTATCGGTGCGGGGGCATGGGGCACGGCGCTGGCAGCGCTCATGTGTCGGGCAGGTCATAAAACCCGTATTTGGGCTTTTGAAAAGGCTTGCGTTACAGCCATAAACTCGGAGCATATAAACACACTTTACCTACCGGATGTGAGCTTGCCGCCAGAGCTGGAAGCCACACAGGATATGGCCGATTTAGCGGGCTCAGATATGGTGTTAATGGTCGGCCCAGCCCAGCATATGCGCGGGCTTATGCAATCTTTCGCGCCTCATCACCACAAGGGCCAACCGATTATTTTATGCTCTAAGGGTATTGAGACGGGCAGCTTGTCTCTCATGTCAGATATATTATCAGACCTGATGCCTAATGCTTTGCCCGTTGTGCTTTCGGGGCCAAGTTTTGCTATTGATGTGGCCCAAGGCTTGCCGACGGCTGTGACATTGGCCTGCGCGGATTCTGTCAAAGGCGCAGAGATTGCCCAAATAATCCAGACCCCGACATTTCGGCCATATGTAGCCACAGATATTATCGGGGCTGAAATTGGCGGGGCGATCAAAAACGTATTGGCGATTGCCTGCGGTATCGTCTTGGGCCTTGGTTTGGGGCGCTCAGCCCATGCTGCCCTCATTGCCAGAGGGTTTGCGGAAATGACCCGTCTTGGCCAAGCCATGGGCGCTGACCCTCAAACCCTGACCGGGCTTTGCGGTCTGGGTGATCTGGTGCTGACATGTAGTTCCCAACAATCCCGCAATATGTCTTGTGGTTATGCTTTGGGCCAAGGGGTGGATTTGCAAACCTATCTGGCGGAACGCAATGTGGTGGTTGAAGGTGCTGCCTCAGCACCAGCCGTTCTCGCCCTTAGTCGCCGTCACAATGTAGATATGCCGATATGTGCTTCTGTTGCGGCGATAGTCGCAGGCGAGATGACGGCTAAACAAGCCGTTATGACGCTCTTGCAACGGCCTTTAAAATCAGAACAGGCCTAACGAGTTAAGACCTTAGAGACAGCCTTATTCCAGTTTTCAATTAAAGGCGCGCGCTCTTGGGCGTCCATTTTAGGGCTAAAGCGGCTCTGTCTTTGCCAATGGCGTTTTATGTCGGCGAGGTCTTTGAAAAGTCCGGCCTGTAAGCCAGCCAGATAGGCCGCACCGAGCGCCGTGGTTTCCATAACTTTCGGGCGCTCAACCGGCAGATCAATAATATCTGAGAGGAATTGTACCAGCCAATCATTATTGACCATGCCCCCGTCAATTTTAAGCGTCTTGGGCGCAACGCCGTCTTCTGACATCGCCGCGAACAGGTCATGGCTTTGATAGCAAACGCTCTCAAGCGCGGCTCTGACAAAATCTGCCCGACCTGTGGCACGGGTGATACCAAAAACGGCGCCGCGGGCATCCGGGTCCCAATGCGGCGCGCCCAGCCCTGTAAAAGCGGGGACGAGATAGAGGCCGTTATTTCCCGCTTGGCCTTTGGCTAGCGCCTCGGTTTCTTCGGCATGAGTGATGATTTGAAGTTCATCGCGTAGCCATTGAATGGCCGCGCCTGCGACAAATATCGAGCCTTCAAGCGCGTAAGTGGTTTGCCCGTTAATTCGATAGGCCACAGTTGAAAGCAGACGGTTCTTGGAAGTGATGCATTCTTTGCCCGTATTGATAAGAATAAAACAGCCCGTACCATATGTGCTTTTTATCGCCCCGACATCAAAACAGCATTGCCCGATTGTGGCCGCTTGCTGATCTCCGGCCACGCCTAATATTGGCAGGCTTACGCCCAGCAATGATTTATCTGTGTGCCCGTAATCATCGGCGCAGTCGCGCACATCAGGCAAAAGTGAGGCGGGGACATTAAAGAGGTCGAGCAGCTCTTCGTCCCAGCTCTGGCTGTGAATGTTAAACAGATTTGTCCGGCTTGCATTTGTCGCATCTGTGGCGTGGGTGGCCCCGTTGGTAAGTTTATAGATGATGAAACTATCTACTGTGCCAAAAGCCAGCTCACCCTTATCTGCCTTTTCACGCGCGCCAGAAACATTGTCTAATATCCACGCAATTTTTGTTGCGCTAAAATAAGGATCAAGCAAAAGCCCCGTCTTGGCGTTTAGCGCAGTATCAGACATTTTGTCTTTTAAGGCTTTGCAAATATCCGAAGTACGCCTGTCTTGCCAGACAATCGCATTATAGACCGGCTTGCCGGTTTTGCGGTCCCAGACCAGCGTGGTTTCGCGCTGATTTGTAATGCCAATTCCGGCGATATCCAGGCCCTGTTCCTGCGTGAATCTATAGGCTTTTTTGAGTGTTTCAAATGTGGTCTGCCACAGATCATCGGGATTATGTTCGACCCAACCATCATCGGGGTAAATCTGCGGGAACTCTTTTTGGGCGGTAAATAATATCTCGCCTATGTCGGAAAAGACGAGTGTCCGCGAGCTGGTTGTGCCTTGGTCAATCGCTAATATCGCTTTGCTCTGTGTCGTCATCTCGGCCTCTCGCTCCTAGAGATTTATACCCCGTTCGTCAGGCTCATAAGTCTTCGTAACCTTTAAAGACCTGATTTGGTTGCGCTCACGTTTGAGGATTTCAAACCGATAGCCATAATAGGCAAAGGTCTGGCCTTCTTCGGGAATGGTTTGGCTCTCATGTATGATTAGGCCAGCAATGGTGACGGCTTCCTCATCATCAAGTTTCCAATCCATCATGCGGTTTAAATCCCGAATGGGAATATCGCCGTTCACAATGACACTTCCGTCTTTATTGCGGGTAAGGCCTTCAAGCTGTTCGTCATATTCGTCCTGAATATCTCCGACAATTTCCTCCAGAATATCCTCAAGTGTCAGCACGCCCATTAAGGCGCCATACTCGTCCACGACCAAGGCAAAATGTTCGCGCTTTTGCTGGAATAAGCGCAGCTGTTTCACAACAGATGTTGTCTCGGGCACGAACCACGCCTCTCGCGCGATCTTGGAAATGTTTAGGGCGCTAAAATCTCCAGAGACTTTGGAGAGGGCTTGAAGCATATCCTTGGCATGTAATATGCCCACCACATTATCCAGATCATCGCGGTATAAGGGCAGGCGGGTATGGCCGCTGGCCAAGACCTCTTTGACAATCTGGTCTGCGGGGAGGTTTATATCCACCATGACGAGGTTCTTGCGGTGGATCATCACTTCCTCAACCGTCAACTCCCCGATTTCCAGAACACCGTATATTTGGTCACGTGCGCGTTTGGCCACGCCGCCTTCTTGTAAGTGCAAGTCGACCGCGTCGCGTATCTCATCAGCCGCCGTCCAAGGCGAGGCATTACTATCTACCCCGAAAAGACGCAGGGTGGCATTGACGATAATTTGAACCAGAGAGACAATGGGGGCGAGAATTTTTATCACCATGCCAATAGGCCGCGAAACTTTAAGGGCCATTTTATCGGGATGGGTGATCGCATAGGTCTTGGGCAAGACCTCGGCAAAGATCAGGATAAGCAAAGTCGTAATAATGGTGGCGTAAATAATGCCGGCCTCGCCAAACAGGCTCAGCATGAGCCCCGCCATAATGGATGAGGCGAGAATATTGACGAAATTATTTCCGAGTAATATGCCGCCCAGTAATCTTTCGCGCATATTTAGCAGGCGTGAGACCCGTCCTGCGCGTTTATCGCCGTCTTTTTCAGCGGCATGCATACGGGCGCGCGAAGCTGCGGTAAGGGCAGTTTCCGAGCCAGAAAAAAAGCCTGAACAGACGAGCAAGAGCAGGACAAAGCCCAGCTTCATAAGATTATCGGTTTGCATGAGTGTTTCAAGCATGGGGCAATGTCTTTGCAAGATGGGTGAGATAGGCGTGTAGATCCGCGCGCGGGGCTTGTTTTTGCACAAAGCTCTCGCCGATTTTCCGGGCTAAAATCAAGGTTAGATCACCGCCTTCATTTTTCTTGTCTTGATCCATATGCGAGATCAGGCGGTCTGGCGCTTTTATGAGATTTGTAAGATCATGGGGCTGGATAAGATTATGCGCGCTTAAGTGTGTTTCCAGACGGCTGACATCACCTTGCGGGCATAAGCCTTGGGCGGCGCTAAACTCAAAGGCCATAAGCATGCCGGCACTCACCGCTTCGCCGTGGAGTAAGTCGCCCCCATATCCGGCCTCAAGCTCTAGGGCATGTCCGAAACTATGACCAAGATTTAAGAGGGCACGCGCGCCGCGTTCCAGCTCATCTTCTGCAACAATGCGGGCTTTGGTCTGGCATGAGACAGACACAGCATGGGTGAGCGTTTGCGGGTTTAAACTCAGCACATCCGCGCCGTTTTCGTCCAGCCAGTTAAAAAATTCAAGATCACCCAAAAGGCCGTATTTCAAAACCTCAGCATAGCCCGCTTTGAGCTCGCGCTCTCCGAGCGTTTTAAGAACATTATTATCAGCCAGAACAAGCTGGGGCTGATAAAACGCGCCTATGAGGTTTTTCCCATAGCTGGAATTAATCGCTGTTTTACCGCCAACCGAACTGTCGACTTGAGCTAGTAATGTGGTCGGGATTTGAATAAAGGGGCAGCCGCGCTTAAAGACACTGGCAGCAAATCCTGTGAGGTCTCCAATGACACCCCCGCCAAAAGCTATAACCATATCTTGGCGATCAAATGCCAGCTCGAACAAGGCGTCCAAGACGGCTTGCAGCCCTTCAAAGCTTTTCTGGTTCTCACCCGGCGGGCGGATGATGAAATGGGGTGTGATGCCTGCTTTTTCCAAGCCGGATTTTAACTGGGCCCCGTGAAGCGCCATAACGTTTGTGTCTGTTATAACGGCAACACGGTCTTTCTTAAGATGCGGTTTAACCAAATCCCCTGCTTGGGATAAGAGCTCTGTGCCGATGATGATGTCATAACTGCGCGCGCCCAGATCAACACGTACAAGAGTGTTGTCCTCAGAATAGGGTGTCATGTGATCGGTCATAACGGATTTTTTCGACTATAGCGTTTAATCGCATCATACACGGCATTGACGGTACGTCTATGCGGGCCTTTGCGAATATCAACAGTGATATGGGCTTTGCTATAAATAGGGTAACGTACATCCATAAGCTCGCGCATTTTAGCGCGCGGGTTTTCGACTTGTAGGAGCGGGCGAGTATTTTTACGGCTCACCCGTTCCATAATGGTTTCAAAATCACCTTTCAGCCAAATCGTTAAAGCTCGCTCATTTAAAACCTTGCGTGTTTCCTCTGGAATATAGGCCCCGCCGCCTGTTGCCAGAATAACAGGTGTGCCGTCCAGCACACGTTCTATCACACGTCTTTCTCCCTCACGGAAAGCGGCCTCGCCGTGATCGCGAAAATATCCGGCAACTGTGCGGCCCGATGCTTTTTCGATTTCTTCATCAGAATCAAAAAAGGGCAGGGCCATACGTTTGGCCAAGCGGCGCCCAACTGTTGTTTTTCCGACACCCATAAGGCCTATCAAGGCTATGGGTTGCGCAATTTTTGCGCTTCTTCTTGGCGGCATGTCTTAATTTCGCCTTTTTAATCTCGTTTCAATTCGTGTTTTATATACACAGTGAAAATTTCACTTAATATGTCGATAAAATTGCTTATGCTCAATAGAGAATTTGAAATAGGCTTATGCAAATTTAAAGGATGTCTTGATATGAAGAAAATGGGTGCTTTACTGGGCATATTGGCTATTTTGTGCCTTGGCGGGTTTTTCTGGCTACTTTCACAGGCGTCGCCGCAAAATGCGCCAAAGGATGTTGTGACAATCGATTTACCGGACACATATGAAAAATAATCATAAGGGTTTCAAGCGCACGGCTTGGCGTAAAGGTTTTAAATGTCTTGTGCTTTGCACAGCCATGAACGGGGCAGGATTCGCCCACGCACAATCCATTGCAGTAGGCGAGCTTGGCAATGCCAATGCTTACGAAGCCGGCATAATAGATAATAATACGGGCGGTCTGGATGCCGGATTATGGCAACAGACCTCGGCTGTGAGAGCGGCAGACCTAATTTCGCAAGCCCCGCTAAATAGCCCCCATCAGATCGTACGAGATATGGTAAGTGCGGCCATATTATCAGCGGGTGTGCCCCCGAGTGGTGACGAGGATGAGCTAAACCTATACCGCCAAGCTAGGGTGAAAGCCGCCTTACAGCTTGGCAGTCCCGATGAGATCGATAATCTTTTAAGGCGCGCCCCGCAACTCACACAAAACAGGCTCACAGAGGTCGATATTGCCCTGTCGCGCGAGGACATCACAAATGCCTGTCAACTTACCGATAGTGTCCAAGACGGCCGCGCAGAACCAGAGTGGGTTAAAAGACGGGCCTTTTGTCATATCGTCAGAGGGGAGAGCGCAGCCGCCGAGCTGACCCTTAATCTGTTAAAAGAGAGCGGTCATAGTGATAAGACTTATTTCGCTCTTGCTGATAATCTACTGGGTGTGTCGCGTAATCGGCCCAAATCGATCGATTTCGATCAACCCCTTTTTAGCGCCATGCGTACACAGATAAACCTTTTCGCGGAGAAGGATGATAAATCTTCCACCAAGGTCAATCTTGATGATTTATCGCGTTCAGCTCTTGCCTCTATGGCGCTGGACGGTGAGGTTGAGAATGCACAAAGATTAGCCGCACTCTATAAAGGGGGTCAGGCGCTAAGCGATGATCAGATAAGTACGATCTTATCGGAATTTGCCTTTGGCGAGGATGATCTGCAAGCTTTAGCCGGGTTTGATCTTGAAAGCGCTTTACAGGCAGCCCCGCCAAAAGCTTTAGGTCAGCTCCATGCTTTGGCAAAGGCCGGTAATATCTCCCCGCAAACCGGATCGGCTATCAAGGAAATGTTGGACAGGGCTGATAAGGCCGGGGCTTTTGATCGTTTTGCGAAACTTCTTGAGACGCAAATTTCCTATTTGTCCGGTGACATACAGGCCAAAGAGAGCGTGAAACTCTTTGCCAGAGCCGCGGTTAATCGCGGAGATATATGGAGCTTGCAAGGCCTCTATAACGGAATAGAGGATGATGCGTCCAAGCGCGCTATTATTGCGTTGACATCTGACGCGCTGGGCAATGGGTTTGTTTTAGGAAATCTCGGAAAAGATATTGAAACAAGATTGCAAGAAACGGGCTCAAAAAAGAACAGAGCCGTAAGGGATAGTTATATAGCTTTAGCTCTTGGTGCACGGCTCTCAGATAGTGCGGCTAAAATTATTGAGAAAGCAGGTGCGGGTCAGGGTAAATCTGTGCCTTACGGGTCTTTATTGGCGCTGCGCAGCTCGGCAAATGCAGGCTCGCGGGCCGAGACGGCTTTACGTGCGGCGACCTTATTAGGTGGTGTTGGTGCTGCGGGATTAGACAATGCCAGTCTTGCGGAAATTATCGCGGCTTTGAATGTTGCGGACCTGACAGAGTTTGCCGGTCGATTGGCCGCCGAGGATTTCCTAACCCAGTTATAAGGCTTTTGCCTTGTCACCAGATTGGCGAGGCTGCACTTAGCGCTCTGTTTTTCTATCAGTGTCTTTGTGTTCTTCCGGCGTGATTGAGACAATATGCAATGTCTTGGGATCATAAAGCTCTTTGACATATTTATTCAAGGAAGCGGGGTTCATATCCTCATAGGCCTTTGTGCGCGACCGGCGATAGATCATGGCGCGCGGATCTGTCTGTGAACGTAAGACTACACTTTGCCATGAGCGGTTTTCTTTTTTATTGCGTTCGAAACTTTCCAGAATTGGTTTGCGTGCGCGGTCAAGTTCGTCATGTGTGATATCACCTGACCGCAAATTTTCGGTCAGTTTTATGGCGGTTTTTTCAAAGGCGTCGAAGAATTTAGGGTCAGCTGATATTGACACAGAGCCGTAACCATAAGGCGAGCTTAAACGGCTAAATGACATGCCCGCAGACGGGGAATAGCTCAGGCCCTGATTTTCCCTTATCTCGTCAATAAGGCGGTTTTGAAATATTTGTCGGATCATTGTGTAATGACGTGAGCGCTCTAATGTCCAGGGTTGATGTGTTGGCCAGGCTAAATATTTAGCCCCTTGATTTTGCGCGCCCTGATGGGTGAGCGCCACGCGGGCGGGTTGCGGGAAAGTGATCTTGAAGGCCTCAGCCCGCTCTCGGAATTTATCGCGTCGCGTGGGTAGGGCGCCAAAAGTTTCTGATACGATGTCGATGATTTTATCCTTATCAAAATCACCGACAACACCGATTTCAATGGCGCCCGTCTCAAAGATCGGGGCAAGAACATCCCGCACATCCTCAAGCGTATAAGACAGGTAAGTCTGCTTTGGCATCATACCATAGCGCTCATCCCCGTTGGCCCATATACGCCCCAAATCGCGCGAGGCAACCCCGCCGGGTGTGGAATCAAGTGTATGAAAAGAAGCTTCAATACTATCGCGGAATTTTTGCTGCCAGACGGGTTGATAGCCCGGCGCGGTGAGGAGGGCCGTCCAGACTTTGAACTGGTCGCGCAGATCGTCCTGATTTGTCGCGCCTGAAAAACTTAAGCGCTCTTTGCCAATAGAGAGGCTCAGCGCGATATTTTTTCCGGCAAAAATTTGTGAAAGTTCACTGGCTTTATGTTTGGTAAAACCGCCTAGCGGGAGCGAGCCTGCAAGATTTGTCAAGCCGGGCTGGTCTTTCGGGAAAACATTCCAGCCTTCTCCGACAGTGACATTGATACGCACCCACCCTTTTTCGAAGTCGGTTTGTTTCATGTTCAAACGTACATTATTGGCAAATTTGACTTGGTCTATATCAAAATCCTCGACACGGCCTTCCCAGACAATTTTGCCTTTGGGGCCAAAATTATCATAGGCAAAAGTGAGGTTTTCGCGTGTTTCAGGCGGGGAGACGGGCTCGGCTTTGGCCTTCGTATATTGAGCGAGTATGTCAGAGTCTGTGACTCCCTCAATTTCCGGCCCTTGTAGCCAGATGATAGGATCAAAGCCTTCCCACATATCTTTAAAGCTGGCATTGAGCTCAGCTAAGCTAACGTCCTTAAGTATGTCTTCAAACCGCGCCTGCGTATTTTTGGGTGTGGTAATGACAAGACCAGAGGCAAAACCGCTCATTATGCGATTGGCCAAACTATGTGTGTGGCGTTTGGGGGCGTAATTTACCGCATCTTTAAGGCTACGGCGTGTTGAGGCAATAAGCTCGTCATATTCAGCTTGTTGCAGACCGTAAGTTAAGGCTTGGCGGATTTCGTTTTCAATAAAGGTGATCGCGGATTGCCAGTCATTCTTTTTAACCGAAAGCGTTGCACTGGAGATGTCATTTATTTTACCGCTCGAATAGGAAATTGACGCGCCCAAGACAGGCGCGTTTTCTGAGAGTATTTTCTTGCGCAAGCGCTGATTGACAATCGCATTTGCATAGCTGCGTATATGGTGTTCACGCCGTGCTGCGAGCGTGTCAAAACCTGCGCTGGGCGCCAATAGATCGCTTAAGTAGATTTGTGTTGTTAAGGCCGGGTCCAGATAGGTTTTTGCTTTTGTTTCTGGGTAGATGTTTTCGCCCTCATTGGGTTCGTCGGGGGGTGTGTTTTCGACTTTCCAATCAGAAAATGTCTCCTCAATGCGCGCTCTCATTTTCTCAACAGGGAGGTCACCCACCATGACAATAAGGCTGCGTTCTGGGCGGTAATGTTGTCTGTAAAAACTTTTGAGCTGGTCAGCACTGATCGCGTCAAGGCTTTCAGGGGAGCCAATGACATTAAATGTCGTGGAGCGGCGCTCGGGATACGCCCATTTGAAATAGGCGCGGCTGGCCTTGCGACCCGGCGTATTACCAATGGCCTCTTCGGCTTTCACGACCCCGCGTTCACGTTCTACGGCTTCAGGATCTAAAAGCAATTTATCTGCCGTTTCGCGCATAACGAAAAACCCGTAATCCAGTGTCTCCTTATCCACATTGGGCAATTTAAGCTGGTATTGCGTTCGCCAATATGTGGTGGAGGCATTTGTATCCGCCCCGAAGGACAGGCCCAGACGCTCTAGGGATTTCACCATTTCCCCTTCGGGGATATTTTCCGAGCCGTTAAAGGCCATATGTTCAAGATAATGGGCTAGCCCAATCGTCTCAGGCATTTCATTGCGGCTGCCTGCGCGAACCCAAAATAATAACATGGCTTCTTTTTCAGGACGGGCATTTGTGCGAAGAGCATATCTTAGGCCGTTTTCCAGCCGTCCATAGGTTACATTAGGGTCGGGAGGTATATCACTTAGGTCTTGCGGCCATTCATGTATAAGCGGATCAAATGTAAGGGGAGCTTTATCTGTTTCGTCCGTTTTGGGTGTGCAAGCGGTTAAACAAAGAAGCAGGGCAAAAAGCGCTAAGCCCATGGCTTTTATGAGCTTATATATGACGTGATAAATGACGTACAAATCTGACTCCGCTTTCGGGATTAAAGCTGGGCTTTTACACAAAACTTTACATCTGAACATGTTAAATTTATGCAGTAAAAGGCAAAACGCTTCATTATTGTGTTGTTCTTAGCCAAGAGGGCGCTATTGTCTATAGCCAAAGAAAAAATTGATATAAAATGACACCTGCTAGAACATATTTAAGTTTTGAACGTCCTGTGGCTGAACTTGACAGTAAGATCGAAGATCTCGTCAAATTATCAACCAGTGAGGTCGATGTTGACGCGGAGATCACACAGCTTCGGGCCAAATCAGCCAAGCAGCTGGAATCTATTTATGCCAAAATTGGGGCTTGGGAAAAAACCGAAGTCGCCCGTCATCCTTTGCGCCCGCATTTCTCGGATTATTGTAAGGCTTTGGTGACGCAATTCTCCGCGCTCGCAGGTGATCGCAAATTCGGAGATGACAGCGCCTTGATCGGCGGTCTTGGCAAAATAGACGGACATAGTGTTGTCATTCTCGGCCATGAGAAAGGCAAGGATACGCAGACACGGGTCAAACATAATTGGGGCATGGCGCAACCAGAAGGCTATCGTAAGGCGGTGCGTTTAATGGAACTGGCGGAACGTTTTTCTTTACCCGTTATATCCTTTGTCGATACGGCTGGGGCTTTTCCGGGCCGCGGGGCTGAGGAACGCGGCCAAGCCGAGGCTATTGCGCGCTCTATTGATAAAGGTCTGTCTTTACGCGTACCTTTTATTTCTATTATTGCAGGCGAAGGCGGCTCGGGCGGGGCCGTGGCGATTGCCACAGCGGATAGTGTGATGATGCTCGAGCATTCAATTTATTCCGTAATTTCGCCAGAAGGCTGCGCCTCGATCTTGTGGCGTGATTCAGCCAAAGCCAAAGACGCCGCCAAAGCCATGAAAATTACGGCAAGCGATCTTAAAACCCTTGGTATTATTGATAGGATTATTGAAGAACCCATTGGCGGTGCGCACCGCGCCCCTGAAGACATGATCAGGAAAGTTGGCAAAGTTATTTCTGAAGAAATTATACGGTTAAAAAGCCTGAGCCCTGAGGCGCTTATCGAAAAGCGCCGTGCCAAATTTCTAAATATTGGGCGCAGTCTTTTGAATTAAGTTTAAGACTTAAACCGCGCCGTGACAGCGTTTGAACTTCTTACCTGACCCACAGGGACAAGGCGCATTGCGGGCCACATTTTCAAATTTGGCGTCATCAGCCGCAGGCGCGGCGGGCGCGGGCGCTTGGTTCATCATCTCCATAGGCGATCGCGCCACTTGCGGAGCGGGTTGCTGGGGCTGTAAATTTAACTGAGTGTTTTCCTGTCTTTGCATTTGTACATTAATCAAAAGGCGCGTCATGGCGGTTGTGACACCTTCGCGCAAATTGGTCAGTAATTTATCAAATAAGGTAAAGGCTTCGGACTTATATTCGTTAAGCGGGTCGCGTTGCCCATAGGCGCGCATACCAATGACAGATTTCAAACTGTCGAGCTGTTGTAAATGCTCACGCCAATTTGTGTCGATCACTTGCAGCAGGATTTGCTTTTCAGCGCCGAGTAGTTCGCTGCCGTCTAGCCCTTGCGTTAATTGTTCAAACGCCTGATTGGTCGTGTCTTTGAGGCGCGAGAGCATTTCCTCATCGGCAATACCCTCTTCCTTGGCCCAATCTGCAAAAGGCATTTCCATGGCTAAGACGGTTTTGGCTTTTTGAGTTAGCCCATCAATATCCCATTGCTCGGCATAGGCTTTTTTGGGCACATATGTCGCAATGAGGTCTTCGCATATCTGATGGCGCATATCCTCGATAACGTCAGACACATCGTCATCCGTCATAAATTCAAGGCGCTGTTCAAAGATGGTCTTTCTTTGATCATTCATGACATCATCATATTTGAGCAGGTTTTTACGAATATCGAAATTACGTTGCTCAACCCTGACTTGGGCGCGCTCAACGGCCTTGGTCATAAATTTATTTGTCAGGCTTTCGCCTTCCTCCCAGCCCATTTTTTCCATCATGGAGTTAAGCCGGTCACCGCCAAAAATCCGCATGAGATCATCTTCGGTTGAAATATAAAATTTGGACCGCCCCGGATCGCCCTGACGCCCTGTTCGTCCGCGCAGCTGATTATCAATACGGCGGCTCTCATGTCGTTCCGTGCCCAGAACATAAAGACCACCGGCATTTAAGGCCTGTTGTTTAAGCTCGGCTACATTTTCAGTGATCTTGTCTTTGGCTCTTGCTTTTTCAGTCTCTGATAAGGCTTCGTCTATCTCGTTTTCCAGACGCATTTCCAGGTTTCCGCCCAGCTGGATATCTGTGCCTCGACCCGCCATATTTGTGGCAATCGTGACAGCGCCGGGTATGCCGGCCTTGGCAATGATAGAGGCTTCTTGTTCGTGGAAGCGTGCATTAAGCACTGTATGTTCTATGTCGCGCTCTGTTAGGAAGCGCGAGAGGAGTTCTGATTTTTCAATGGAGGCTGTACCGACCAAAATAGGTTGGCCTTTGCTCTTACACTCGTTAATTTCGCTGACAATGGCGTTGAACTTTTCTTTTTCCGTGCGGTAGATCACATCCTCATCATCAATACGCTGAATGGGACGGTTTGTCGGAATTTCCAAAACTTCCAGCTTGTAAATATCTGCAAATTCGGAAGCCTCCGTTACGGCCGTACCCGTCATGCCCGAGAGTTTTTCGTAAAGACGGAAATAGTTTTGCAGTGTTACAGAGGCGAGGGTGACATTTTCAGGTTTGATCTCGACATTTTCCTTGGCCTCAATGGCTTGGTGTAAGCCTTCAGAAAGACGCCGACCATCCATAAGGCGGCCTGTAAATTCATCAACGAGAATAACCTCGCCGTTTTTGACGATATAGTTTTTATCAATGATCTGGGTTTTATGCGCCTTTAGCGCCTGATTAATATGATGCACGATGGTGACATTGGCCACATCATATAGGTCTTCACCTTCCAACATGCCGCGTTCACGCAATATGCTTTCTATCTGTTCATTGCCCTTATCATTAAAGGAGGCATTTTGGGTTTTCTCGTCAACCTCATAACCTTCCGGATCGATCATAGGAATGATTTCGTCAATCGTACGGTAAAAATCCGACTTATCATCTGTCGGCCCAGAAATGATGAGAGGTGTACGGGCTTCGTCGATTAAGATTGAGTCAATCTCGTCAATAATGGCGTAGACGTGACCGCGTTGATCCATCTGATCCAAGGAAAATTTCATATTATCGCGCAAATAATCAAAGCCGTATTCATTATTCGTCCCGTAGGTAATATCGCAGGCATAGGCATCGCGGCGACCAATACTGCCCGGGCCGTGATCATTAATACACCCCGTTGTCATGCCAAGAAAGCTAAAGATTTGTCCCATCCATTCCGCATCGCGGCGGGCCAGATAATCATTCACCGTAACAATATGGACGCCGCGACCGGGCAGGGCGTTCAGATAGGCCGCAAGGGTTGATACAAGCGTTTTACCTTCACCCGTGCGCATTTCTGCGATTTCGCCGCGGTGCAGGGTAATGCCGCCCACCAGCTGCACATCATAATGGCGCTGGCCTAATGTACGCCATGCGGCCTCGCGTACAACGGCAAAGGCTTCTGGCAAAAGGTCGTCCAGTGTTTCGCCTTTATCTAGTCGAGATCTGAACTCATCCGTCTTTTGGGCTAGGGCCTCGTCGCTTAAGGGTTTAATCTTATCTTCCAGCGCATTAATGCTAGAGACAAGTGGACGCAGTTTCTTAAGTTTCCGGTCATTTTCTGTCCCGAAGACTTTCTTGACGATACCAAGCATGATAGCTCCCGAGGAATGTGCAATAGGCACAGTCGATAAATATTCTTTGTGGTGACTTAGTGACGCTCATGCCTTAAGTCAATGAATGGGACGAAGACAAACTGACAGTTTATGCCAAGAACTGCAATCTGAGACAAAAAAATGCCTTATTAGGGGTGATAAGTCGCAAAAATGGAGAGTTGATTGAAACCAATTAAGACAAGCGGAATCGCCAAAATATGCTTATCGCTGGCGATTATCACGGCCACAGCTCTGATATCAGCCTGCCAAGACCGCTTATTGGTCACAGATACGACCCCTTTTGGCGAGGGTGTTGTACGCTTGGGTGATACGGAAGTGGCCGAGATTGACGGCACGAATATTTATCTCTCAGATGTTGAACGCACAGCCGCAGCCCAAGGCCTTATCGAGGCTGGTACGCCGCTCACGCCTGCAAGCCCGATTTTCCAGCGCGTTCTGGACGAGCTGATTGATCAAAGATTGCTGGCACTTGACGCCTTAAGGCAGGCTTTAGACCAAAGTGATGAAACTCGCCGCCGTCTTGCCGTGGCCCGCGAGCGTATTTTGGGTAATATGCTGGTCGAGGAACATCTTAAAAACACGGTCAATGAAACCAATTTGCGCCGTATTTATGACGAACAGGCCCAGAGTTATAAATTGGGCAAAGAAAGACGTGTGCGCCATATTTTAATGCTCGAAAAAGAGGGCATTGATAAGATCGCAAAACGTCTAGCAGACGGAGAGGACTTCGCCACACTCGCCAGTGAATATTCAGAAGATAGAATCAGCCGGGAAAATGGCGGAGATATCGGCTATTTTCGTAAGGATATGCTGGACCCGCAATTTACCACTATTGCCTTTGGGACAGCTATCGGTGAGACATCCGCGCCTTTTAAAACGGAATTTGGTTGGCATGTTTTAGAGGTTGAGGATGAGCGAACCCCGACAAAATCGGATTTTGCCGATGTGCGTGATGAAATGCTCAATTTCATGACATATGACGAAATTCAGAAATTACTGCAAAATTTAAGAAATAAAGGTGATGTGAAACTCTTATTTGGACAGGCCGTGTCCAATAGTCCTGACGGACAAGGCAATATTGAGACATCCTTCAATGAACCAAGCCCAGATATTCCGCCAGAGGCTGGACAATAGTTTTTACACTATAGCGGTACGGACTAAAAACGGCCTCGCCTTATCGTCAAGGATTAGGTAAGGCCTTGCGTGGTAATATATGGTTTTAGACGGGCCTTGCTGCTCTCACATCAGATATGAGAAATTTATGACAATCTCACCATTTGCGCCGAAAAGTTTTCCAAAACTCCCACCGATTAAGGGGTTTGAAATGGCGACGGCGAAAGCAGGGGTTAAATATGCCAATCGGGTAGACCTTTGGGGCTTGCGCGCTATTGCGGGGACGCAAGTCGCAGCGGTGTTTACTAAAAACCTCTGTCCGGGCGCGCCTGTGGATTGGTCACGCCGGGCGCTCAGCTGGGCGGTTAATGCCGATGCGCCCCGTCTTGTGATTGTTAATTCCGGCAATGCCAATGTATTTGCAGGGCAAAAAAGCCGCGACGCAGTGATTGAGACAGCCACTCATGCGGCCAATATATTTGGCGGAGAGCCAGAGGCCGTCTTTCTGGCCTCAACAGGCGTTATTGGTGAGCCACTTGAGGCGCAAAAACTCACCGCGAAATTTCCCGACATGAAATCCGCCTTACATGCAGATGGCTGGGAGGGTGCGGCCCGCGCGATTATGACAACGGATACTTATGCAAAAGGCTCGCACGCCGCTCTCGAAATTGACGGCGTATCCGTTCTGATAAACGGTATTGTTAAAGGCTCGGGCATGATTGCCCCTGATATGGCCACAATGTTGGGCTATATCGCAACCGATGCCAATATTGCCGCGCCTGTTTTACAGGCCTTATTGTCCGAGCTGTCTGATACCAGTTTTAATGCCATTACAGTCGATAGCGATACATCTACCTCTGATACGGTGATGCTTTTGGCTTCGGGCCAAGCCGGGCACAGCCAGATTACGGATATAGAAGATAAGAGACTGCTCCCGTTTAGGCAGGCCTTAGAAACCCTCATGCTGGATCTTGCCCATCAGGTGGTAAAAGACGGGGAGGGGGCCAGTAAATTTGTGACGATAAAAATCAGCGGGGCCGTCACGGATGAGAGCGCGAAACGTGTCGGGCTTTCCGTGGCAAATTCGCCTTTGGTTAAAACCGCTATTGCGGGCGAGGATGCAAATTGGGGCCGCATTATTATGGCTGTGGGCAAAGCGGGCGAACCGGCCGAGCGCGATAAATTGACAGTTTCACTTGGCCCGCATGTGCTGGCTAAAAACGGCCAAAGACGTGAGGAGTATCAAGAGCTGGACGGGGCGAATTATATGAAAAAATCCGAGATTGAAATATCCGTAGACCTCGGTCTTGGCAGCGGAACCGCGACCGTTTGGACATGTGATTTCACCCATAGATATATTGAGATAAATGCGGATTACAGAAGCTAAGCAAATGGGTGGTGAGATTTATTTTAGGCAATTTTTAACTCTAAACTCTCAGCCTTTATTAAGGACTTGGGTTTAATTATGCGAAACCTATTATTGGTCGGCGCTTGCGCGCTCATTGACACGGATGGCCGAGTTTTGGTCAGTCAGAGACCTGAAGGCAAAATGTTTTCTGGGATGTGGGAGTTTCCAGGCGGCAAAATTGAAGAAGGAGAGACTCCCGAGCAAGCTATCGTAAGAGAACTGCGAGAAGAGTTAAGCATAGAGCCTTGTCAAAGATGCCTACAGCCTTTTTCCTTCTCCTCGCATGCTTATGATGATTTTGATTTGCTCATGCCGTTTTATATTTGCCGGCAATGGGATGGGTTCGTTCATCCACAAGAAGGCCAGTCAATCAAATGGGTTTTCCCAAAAAGATTGTTGGATTTAGAGCTTGTCCCGGCAGACATATTTCTGGCTCAACAATTAAGAGATCGTCTCACAATCAGGCGTGGATTTGAGGATTAAATGCGAGTGATATTAGAATTTCTAAAAGATGAAAGCGGTGCAACTGCGGTAGAATATGGCTTAATTGCTGCTCTCGTCGCCGTGGGTATTGTTGCGGGCGCTAGAGCCATTGGTGTTGGCTTGAATGATGGTTTTCAAAACACCGCAAATATTATAAATAACGCCGAAACTAATTTTTAATAATCCTTTCGGGTTTCGCGCTTTAATCTTTGGGTTTGAGCGCTTCAGATAAATGTATTTTCGCTGATCCGGGCTTTAGCGGTTTTTGCTGGCTTTCATGGGGCGTCCAGCCGCTCAGCCATAAAATTTCAAATTTCGCGGGAAATTTACTTGTGCCCTCTTGTAGAGGGTACAGCGCCTCGAGCTTTGGATAAATATCCCGCCCGAGATAGTCGCCTTTGCGCATAGTAAGAAAATTGGTTTCCCCTATATCCCGAATATCCGATATCAGGGTTTGCAAGCGCGTGTAGTTCACATTTATGCTGTCCTTGTCAATGACGGGTAAAGCAAAGCCCGCCCGTCCCAATAATTGCCCCGCTTGAATGTGATTTATTAAAGGAAATACCCGCGCGGTGACGCCGTCAAAACGGGCAAGGTCAAATGCGTAAAAGGCCTGTTTCAAATTATCCAATGTTTCGCCTCCAAACATGGCCGCAATCAATAGACCGTCCGGTTTGAGCTTTTCATGTATTTGAATAAGATGGCCGATAGGGTCATTCTCGCTTTGCAGCTCTAGGAGGGAAAGCGCTATATCCAAACTAGCGGGGGAACAATTTTTTAGCTCAGTATATATTTTCGACGGTTTTTTGGCCTCTGGTAGATGCGCTATTATCTGATCTTTAAAGCCGGAATGTCCGCTAATAAGTGCCGAGTTAAAGGTGCGGTTTATATCCTCAATCCGTCCCGCGGCACTCTTGGCAATATGGGTAAGTAAAAACCTGCCTTGGCGCTTTTGCGCTCTGTGTTGACGCAGAGCTTTCAAGGCGGGGTCAAATATGATGGGCGGGGCATTATTTTCCGACATAAACCCGATATGATGGAGCGGTGATAAAAGATAAAGTCATTTCTGTTAAAAATGCGGATTGGCGACGTTTTTCCAGACCCGTCATAGACACGATCTTACCGCCCCAATCCTTGATTACGGGTGATGTTTCCGTCACAGGTATTGAGGGCGAGCTCTGGCAAGCTTTACGGTTTTTAGACGAGCCGTGCTGTCATTTATGTGGCTATCCCTTTTATTATGATGTCGGGCAAGGTGCGCTTTGCGGGGGGTGTAGTGTGAAACCTGCCAAATACCGCTTTATGCGCTCCGCCTTTGTTTATGATGAGAATAGTCGGCGCCTCGTGCTTGATTTCAAACATGGCGGGAAGACAACGGCCTTGCCTATGTTTGCGGCCCAGATGGCGCGCGCGGGTCGTCAATTTTTACCCAAGGCCGATTTTATTGTGCCCGTGCCTCTGCATTATCGCCGCCGCGTTAAGCGCCGCTTTAATCAATCCGCCTTATTAGCTCGGCGCTTGGCCCAGCAATGCGGGGCGAGTTTTGATCCTGATATATTATACCGCCATAAGGCAACAGCTGTTCAAGGCGGGCTGAATGCTCGAAAAAGACGGGCCAATGTCAGGGGCGCGTTTCGGGTGCGCGAATCTGCAAAAGACAGGATTAAGGGCGCGCATATCGTCTTGATAGATGATGTTTTAACCACCGGGGCGACTTTGCAGGCCTGCGCGCAAACACTATTGCGTGAAGACGTGCAATATGTCGATGCTTTGAGCCTTGCAAGGGTTGTAAGGCCCGCCCCACTTCCTACATAATGACAGGTAGAAAAACGATATCTATCTCACGCAACAGATTTTGGAGAGCTTATGCCTAAGATTGAAATGTATACGAAAGCCATGTGCCCCTTTTGCATAAGAGCAAAGGCTTTATTTAAGCAAAAGAACGTAGCAGTTATTGATATTCCGGCGGCCCGCGATATGGAAAAAAGACGGGAAATGAATGAGCGCTCCAATGGGCGCAATACCTTCCCCCAAATATTTATCGACGGAAAACATATTGGCGGATGTGATGATCTTATGGATCTGGATAGACGCGGTGGTCTTGATCCGTTACTTGGCTAATCCATAATGAGTGCGTAACTTTAAGGGGTAGACATGCGTATAGGCGCGGTTCAGATGTGCAGCGGGATCAATATTGAGGAGAATATTGACGCCGCTGACGACCTTATTCGCCGTGCCGTCAAGGACGGGGCGCAATTTGTGGCGACCCCTGAAATGACGCATATCCTACAAAAAAACCCCAAACATCTCTTTGCGCAAATCACCTCGCAGGATGCGGATAAAGGCGT
>CAZNCJ010000020.1:0-37248 GCA_964571595.1 uncultured Caulobacterales bacterium
GTCACAGCTAAACGCCGCCTGCGTCTCTCTTCCCATATTCACAATGTCAAACAGCCAGGAAGTCGATAAATATCTTATTCCAAAACAAAGGGCCCAGCGAAGGACCCGCTCACTCGCAGGATTTCCCCGAGCGAGGAGCGCTATATAGGGAAACGAATTTGCAGACGCAACACCTTTTTTCCAAAAAAGCGCACAAAAGTGTATTTTTTTTAGTATACTCTAAAAGCGTTACAAAAAAGTCTATAATAACAAGCACTTAGAGTACTAGGAGATATATTATGTCATTTAAAGCTAAAGCCCGTATTAGTCTCATGGCTCTAGGCATTTGTTTCCTGACGGCTTGTATAGCAAAAAATAGCCAAAAAAGCAAGGATTTCGCCGATTCTCGCGCTCAACATACCGGCTCACAGCTACAAACGCCGGAATTGGCGCAAAATGTCATAATTTTCATTGGTGACGGCATGGGTGTGTCCACTGTCACAGCCGCCCGTATATTTGATGGACAATCAAAGGGCGGAAAAGGCGAAGATCACGCCCTCGCCTTCGAAGATTTCGAAAATCTGGCCTTAATCAAGACATATAACACTAATTCCCAAGTTCCGGACAGCGCCGGCACCGCCACAGCCATCTTTTCGGGCTATAAGACAAATATAGGGGCTATTAATGTCAAACCCGGCAAAAATGCCCGTAGCATGGTGATTTCGGACTGTGTGCGCAAAAAATCCCCCCCCACCTTGGCCGAAACCGCTAAAAAAGCGGGCCTTTCAGTGGGAGTTGTGTCTACCACACGCATCACCCATGCCACTCCCGCCGCTATTTACGGGCATGCTGTCTCGCGGAATTGGGAAGCAGGGGAAGATATAGACCCAAGAGCTGCCCAAGCCGGCTGTAAAAGTCTGGCCGATCAAATGCTGGCAGCCCCGCTCGATATTATATTGGGCGGCGGGCGCAAAAAATTCAGCGAGGCGCAGATAACAGATTGGCAGGAAAAAGACGGCCATATATATGTGCAAGATAAAGCCGCTCTGAGCACAGCCCCTAAAGACAAAAAAATCATGGGCCTGTTTAATCCAGATCATATGAGCTTTGAGGCCGACAGGGCGCAAACAGAAGAACCCTCGCTTGCCGAGATGACAGCCTATGCCATAGATGCCCTCTCAGCTCGCAAGACGGGCTATGTCTTAATGGTCGAGGCCGGACGGGTCGATCATGCCCATCATGCGACAAATGCCTACCGGGCCTTGCGCGATATGCAGGCCTTAAACGAGGCCGTTAAAGTCGCCAAAGACAAGGCCGGCGATGATACGCTTATTATGGTCACAGCTGATCACAGCCATGTCTTTACCATTGCAGGTTATCCCGTACGCGGTAATCCGATTTTGGGACTGGTCAAAAGCTTTGACCGTGAGACAGGCGAGATCGCTGATAGTTATGAAAAAGACCAAGACGGCAAGCCTTACACCACACTGGGTTATCATAACGGGCCAAACCCGCGCAGCGCTGAGAGCGATCCGCTTACTGATAATGCTGTCCAAGCCCAAGACTTCAGGCAGCACTCCGCCGTCCATCTGGAATATGAAACCCATAGCG
The DNA here is from genome assembly GCA_964571595.1 of uncultured Caulobacterales bacterium. Lineage (GTDB taxonomy): Bacteria > Pseudomonadota > Alphaproteobacteria > Caulobacterales > Maricaulaceae > CALCKU01. The sequence continues at coordinate 1,591 of CAZNCJ010000020.1, forward strand.
GCGAGGATGTCCCGCTTTATGCCAGAGGGCCCGGCGCGCACCGCGTAAAGGGTGTGATGGAACAAGACGAAATTTACAGGGTGATGACAAAGGCGCTGGGATGGGAGACACCTTAAATGCGCAAAGCCCCCTCGCCTGACCCAATCTAGCGAACCCTCATATCCGACATGTGACGTCCTAATCACCCGATTGGATTAGGTCCCCCGCCACACAAAGCTGGCAAACGAACAGCGCCAGGCTGGCTTGCCGTGATTGTGAATTCACATGCCGAACATGGCATATATAGCAGGCACAGGCTCTTGAAAAAGCGCGGGTCGCAGTCAACAAGATTAAATATCATTTAGATTTCAAACCCTACCTTTCAAAAATATTTCAGGAGTATTAGCGCCCCGCCCCTTAGCCCTGCCTCCTATCCCTGCCTCTTATCCCCCCGGAGAAAGGGCGAGCAAACATGTCTTTGCAACCTTTACAATAAGCCCACCCTTTCATACCCTAACCCTATCGCTCACATAGAAAAGCCAAATCCATGACATTATCTAAGCACCTTCTCATCACAGCCACAGCCCTGAGCACACTGATTTTTACCGGGTGTCAGGCTCAAAACTCTGAGACTGTCAATAAGGTAGAAACATCTTTGAATGAAGCCGCTCTAAATGAAGACATAAGCAAGGAAGACCTCACAGCGATTATCAAGGATTCGCTTGTTAAAGCCGGATCTACTCAAGGCGCGGGCACCCCGAAAATGTGGAGTTATGCCGATGAGGATACCACGGTTTATCTTTTCGGAACTGTGCATATCTTAAAGCCGGAACTTAAATGGCAATCAAACCAGATGCGGGAGGCCTTTGAGGGCGCTGATACCTTAGTCATAGAAGCAGATGCAACAAGTCCGGAAAGTGTAAAACGTCTCCAGGGCTTAACGCTTCAACACGGCGTCTTTACAGATGGTAGCACTCTAAGCGGGATTTTAAGTGCAGAGGATAAAACCGTTATCGAAGAAGCCCTCAGCGCGCAAGGCATACCTTTAAGCGCGATCGAGCACTTAAAGCCGTGGATGGTGAGCATTCAACTCACGCTCTTGCAAATGCTGAAATCCGGATATGATGCTCAATCGGGCGTCGAACATTATTTTTTAGGCCATCCAAAAATAAAAGATAAAAAGGTCGATTATCTCGAAACTGTAGAAACCCAAATAAACGCTTTAAGCGGCGCCTCTATTGATGAACAGGTCAAAGGCCTGATGGCGACAATCGGCACGCTGGAGCTTGGCCCTGATTATCTGGACACACTTGTGGCAGAATGGGCGGACGGGGACGTTGCAGGCATAGGCGCGATGATTTCCCATCCCGCACTCTATGGTTCCAAATCGGCCTATGATAGCCTTTTGACAGACCGCAATAGAAACTGGATTGCGCCTTTGCGCGCCCTCCTTGATGAACCCGGCTCTAAATTTGTCGCAGTCGGTACGGGCCATCTGGCTGGCCCTGACAGTGTTATAAAAATGCTAAAAGCTGAAGGCATAAAAGTCACGCCCGTCAATTAGGGCTAAAGCGCCATATCCACGCCAAGTGTGTCGCGGCGCTACGTTATGATGGATTGACCGTATCGATATTTGATGCTTCGCGCGCCGGGCAATGACAGTGGCCGAGCCCGCCTCAATTGTACCACCTGATAGGGTGATGTCCGCGCCACTTTAAAGGACAGATCGTTACAATCACCGCCGTCGTTTCTTCAGCTCTTTCTCAAAATATGTCCAGTCATTCGTATATGCTCCTCGTAAAGTATATCCGTGCTGCCCACCAACTACTTTTTTCAGTAAGTCCAAATACTCCTCGCCGTTGTTATCAATTAATTCTCTATGTCTCTCACGACACAAATAAAAAATTTGAACACTTAAAATAAAGCAAAATGTCCAAATTAATAACCAGCATATTATTAGTTGAATAGCCTTATTATTTATTTCTGAGTTACCTATGATAAAAATTTTCCAAGCTATTGGACCTGAAAATAAAAAAATATTAATGATTAGAAGTTGACATATCCAATGCCAAAAATGCCGTTTAGTAAAAAAATAATCTACGCTTGGTTTTCGTAAAAACATAAAACCCTTTCATCAATTATATTTTAGTTAGTATCATTATTACTTTGTTGTACATGCTCTACTTTTTAACATTTTTATTTAACTCGTCTTCGAAATTTTCTCATCTTCGAAAGAAATACATTCTGATTGCGCCACCACTATTGACCGAGACGCCTATGATGAGCTCTCGCTTTCATAGGCATCTTAAGGCTTTGGAGGCGCCTCCCTATCCCTTAGCGCCCGCCACCACACTGAACCGCGCATCGAGCTTATCTTCCATGAGCATGCCCGCCAGCACCTCGCCGGACCCGGCCGATAATGTCCAACCCATATGGCCGTGGCCAGCATTGACCCAGAGCCGCGGGATTGGCGTGCGGCCAATATAAGGATGCCCAGTCGCGGTCATGGGGCGCTGTCCTGTCCATCTACGAATGGGCGGACCCAAAGCCTCTATCAGCTCCGGTGATATTTTTGCCCATGCCTTTAGCAAGGCTTGCGCACTGGCGGCATTCACCGTGCCGGATAAGCGAATATGGTCATCATAGAAACTCAGCGCCGAATGGCTCTGTGCGTCCATAATCGGCACGTCAGTTATATTGAGCGCATCCAGACGCGCCGAGAGGCGGTCTGTGCGGGCAAAATTAAGCGCGTAACCTGTGAGGGGATAGACAGGCAGTTTCAAACCCAGAGGGCGTAAAAGCTCCGGGCTTTCATAGCCCGCCGCAATCACAATGTGATCGGCGTGAACTATCTTACCGCCAAACGCGACGCCGCGCACAGAGCCGCCTTGTTTTACGAGGCTGACATTTTCCGCATTATAGATAAAATCTACAGAGCCGCTTAGGCCCTTCCCCGTTCTCAATTCGGCCTCTAGGGCCTGACAATAGACATAGGCATCCCCAAAACCGTCTTGCGGGAAAAACAGGCTGGCTTTTCCAAAGGGGCTGTCTTGCTGGCTTACCCTTTCGCTGGCTATGCCCGCCGCCTTATAATCTTGCTGTGCCGCTTTTAGTTTTTGTGCGGAGCTATATAATTTATAACAGCCCTTAAACTCTGCACTGGTCGTCATGCTAAAGCGCTTCATATTATTCGCAATGAGCGGTTTTGACATTTCTGCCAGCTCCAACACGCTGGACATGGCCAAGCGGCTCTGGGGATTGGCCCCCTCAATCCCCATCTGGCGTAAATAGTCATTTGGGACATGCCAAGGACGGGCCTGACTGGGATGGCGCATGCCAGAGTTTGAGAAACTTGCGCCCATGGCTGGCCCGCTCCGGCGTTCCAAGATCGTGACACGCGCACCGCGTACGGCCAAGCTATACGCGCTCGATAGGCCGATTAATCCGGCCCCCACAATAATTATATGGGGTTTATGCGATATTTCCGTCATGGCTGCGGCTTATAACAACTCTCGCGGGGCTGAAAAGGCTCAAAGTGTTTGCCGTATATGAATTGCACTGTTATGACGCGCCAGACGTAATGAATTGATCTCGTTTTGCCAGAGTGACTATGAAAGGCAGCCAATATGAAAATGAACGGAAATGAAATAAGACAGGGCAACATCATCAAGCATCAAGACACGTTGTGGGTTGCTGTGAAATGTAATGCCGTGAAACCCGGCAAGGGCGGGGCTTTTAATCAGGTCGAACTTAAGAACCTACTTGATGGTCGCAAATTAAATGAGCGCTTTCGGGCAGCAGAAACTGTTGAACGCGTCAGGCTGGATCAAAAGTCCCATACATATCTCTATGCTGACGGAGATATGCTCGTTTTCATGAATTCTGAAACCTATGAGCAGATACATTTGGAGGCCAGTTTTGTTGGCGAGCGGGCCAAGTTTTTAAATGACGGCATGGCCGTGGAATTGGAGTTTTACGAAGACAAGCCCATTTCTGTTGCCCTGCCCGATCAGGTCGTTCTCGCCGTGGCCGAAACCGAACCTGTTGTCAAAGGGCAAACGGCGGCAAATTCCTATAAACCTGCTACACTTGAAAACGGCGTGCGCACGACTGTGCCACCCTTTATCAATGAAGGCGAACGTCTGATTATCAACACCGAAGACGGTTCCTATATTAAACGAGCTGATTAATGTCCTCACCTGTTATGGCCGTCATGCAAGATGCGGCCCGAAAAGCTTCCAGAGGTCTGCTGCGCGACTTCGGCGAATTAGAGCATTTGCAAATTTCTCGCAAAGGCCCGGCGGATTTTGTCTCACGTGCAGATAAAAAATCTGAAGCCGTGATTCTGGAAAATCTGCAACGTGACCGCCCCGGCTACGGCTTTTTAATGGAAGAAGGCGGAGAGATTATCGGCACGGATAAGACCCATCGTTTTATCATTGACCCGCTGGACGGCACGACAAATTATCTCCACGGCATTCCGCATTTTGCCATTTCAATCGCCCTTGAACGTACATTGGAAGGTGAAAGCCCAGAAATCGTGGCTGGCGTCGTTTACAATCCTATGACAGATGAGATGTTCTTTGCTGAAAAAGGCAAAGGCGCCTTTCTAAATGACGGCACACGCGGCGGGGCGGATAGACGTCTAAGGCCTGCCAGACGGGATATATTCGCAGATAGTCTCTTTGCGACGGGCATCCCCTTTTTGGGCCGCCCCGGACATGCAAAATTCCTAAAAGAATTACATCAGGTCATGGGGGCAAGCTCTGGTGTTAGACGTCTTGGCTCTGCCGCGCTGGATCTTGTCTGGACGGCGGCTGGGCGGTTTGACGGATTTTGGGAAAGAGGTCTGGCCGTCTGGGATATCGCCGCCGGTGTTATGATCGCCCGCGAAGCTGGTCTTAACGTAGAGAGCTTGTCTGGCGGGGATGTGCTTGAGACTTGTGACGTGATTTGCGCCAATTCGGCCTTAATGGATCAGCTGAAAGAAAAAGTCAGTTAGACTATTTTAGCTGGCCTTTATTTTTGCCCTCTTCTTTTTGCCCTCTTCTTTTTGGTCTTGGCATTCACGCTCTAGCTGGGCTTTAAGAGCTGTGGCTCCGTAGATTTTTGGGCGAAACTTTTCATACCAAAAAACTTTGCCTGCACCTTCGGCCATTTTTCTCATATAGATAATATATTTCTCATGACCAATTAGGCGGTAGAAGGCGGCAATAGGCGCAAATAGGATGAATTGCGCCGTGCCAATGACCGTCCAGCGCATTAACCCGAGCATATTAAAGTTTTCGGGATCAGCACATATACGGCTTGGCCCTTGACCGTAAGCAAAACTACGGACACGGATATATTTGTGGTTCATACGCCAGTTTTCAACATTTTCTTTCGCATGGGTCTGACGTGTCCAGGCAATCTTCGTACCTTGGGCCTGTAATTGGGAGAATAGGAGATCATCCTCACCGCCTGTTTCATTAGCGCCGGGATGAAAAGACGGATTAGGCAGCGCGCATTTCGTTTTATCTAAGAGCGAATTACCACACCCAAAAAAATCCTCCACGAGACCGTCTTCTTTCTGGTCTATATCCCGCGAGAAAAAGTTCAGACATTGATCAGTATATCGCGGTGCGAGTTCACTTTGGGCATATGTCGGACAAAACGCCAAGCCCGCCTCTGTTTCCTCCATGATGTCCAAAAGAGATGAGAGCCAATTTTCAGCAACAAATTGATCATCATCTAAAAAAGCCAGATAGCGCCCACGTGCTTTCCCCAAAGCCATGTTACGTGCATTCGCAACCCCGGGAATAGAGGCATGGACGTAGATAACTGGCATGTCGCATTGCGCTGCAAAACTAGTGACATAGGCTTTCGCGCTACCGTCTGGATCATTATCGGAAACAACGATCTCGATGGGTCGACCACCCGCAGTTTGAGCTATTAGGCTCTCAAGTGCTGTTTTTAGGCCTTTATGGCGCCTAAAAGTCGGAACAATAATGGAAACACCGTCATGCCAAGACATTTGTCTTTCAAAATATGGTTTTGCGTTCAACGACATGTGTTTATCCCTCAATGTCAGTATAGGACATAGAGCATATAATATGCAGAATTCATACCAAAATGCACCTAAATCCTTATATAATCGACTTTTTTCAGAGTTACCTTCGCTTTGAACAAAGAGCCGTTACCGCGTGCTCACATCCCCATCACGACCAGTTTTATTGTCTGTGTTTAAGATTTTTGCTTTATATTAATCATCTCTTCTCCCCTTGAGAGATCACATGCAAATAAGTTTTCCCCTCACTTAATTTGCACTAACTCGCAGGATTGGTTTGCTCCCCTTCATTCCAATCCTGCATATTTCTTCCCGCAATCAGGGAAAAATAAAGGCAATAATCATGCCCAGAGACACACAAAATCAAACCTCACAGCAATTAGAGCTAAAAATTCGCGCTCTCAAAAATGATATTAAACGCTTTTCACGCGCCTGCCGTTCTGAATGGTCGCGTCCGATAGACTTTGTGAACTTATCAGATGCGCAATTTAAACTAAAAAAATTACAGGCTGTTTGAGTATAGGCTGTTTTCGAAGATAGAGCCGAAAATTGTGAGGCCTATGAAGGCGGTGCTGTCTTTACCGATAAAGAGGGTACAGGACGTTCCCGCCACTTAAATTTATAAAACTTATGCGTGCCGATATTTTTAACCAATCTTAAAGTCTCAGACCAATGCGGCTCAACGGCTGTTGTATGATAATGCGTTGCCCCGCTTGAGACAGGCGGTAAGCTCGATGAGAGCACCAGACGCGTTATATTTTGTGAATTTTCCCATGACTGGCCATATGGCTCTTTCATAGTGGAGCCGTCACATGTAAAACTAAACTGACATCCGGTTGTGCGCTCTGCACCTTCATAAACAACCCCGCATATCGTATTGGGGTAATGCTTGGACTTTATCCGGTTAAGCACAACTTCAGCCACAGCTATTTGCCCGGAAACAGGTTCTGATCGGGCTTCATAATATACGGCTTCAGAAAGACAGCGATATTGCCGCGTCTCATATTTGGCTTTTAAAATATCTCTACGTGTAATGACTTCCAGATCGCTTAGAAACTGACGTTCACGCATAGCTGGATTTTTAAGCGTTTCATCTGTGTATATATTTGTAAGCGTTCGCGCCAAACTGGATATATCTTCACTGTCTTGGCTTGTATCTTGAAAAGCGGAAGCCCGCGTCGTCCAGTAATCCGCATCGCGCTGCGCGGCGGCCTGATCTGCAATCACAGGAAAGGCCATTGCGGCCAACCCAATGGCGCTAAGACCTAAACTCCAGCCTGCTATTATTTGACTTAAGCGTGACATGATCGCGCTCCCTATAGGTCAAATCCGATTCTCGCAAGATAAAATACGTTAAAAAACGCAGATGTGATAATCTCGCAAGAGCTCTTACTTTAGCCCCTAGAATAAGGGTTATAGTTAATAGAGGGTTTAATTATGACGAAATTATGCGTTTTTAGCCCGAATCGTCGCCTGAGCGGCAGCCAAACGCGCGATGGGTACCCGATATGGAGAGCAGGAAACGTAATTTAATCCCACATTATGGCAAAACTCTACTGATGCCGGATCCCCGCCATGCTCCCCGCAAATCCCAAGCTTAATATCAGGGCGGGTTTTGCGGCCGCGCTCCGCCGCAATCGCGATAAGATCGCCTACCCCGTCTTGATCCAGCGTCACAAAAGGATCTTTTTCCATAATCCCTTGAGCCACATAATCTCCGAGAAACTTACCCGCATCATCGCGCGAAAGCCCAAATGTCGTCTGGGTTAAGTCATTGGTTCCAAATGAGAAAAACGCAGCATGATGGGCGATATGCTCAGCCCGCAAGGCCGCGCGCGGCAATTCTATCATTGTCCCGACTGTATAATCAGGTGCCCCCACCTCTTTGGCGACGCCCTCAATGGCGGCCTTAAGGATTTCAAGCTCTTTGGCAGATGAGACCAGCGGTATCATAATTTCAGCGACTGGTTTCACGCCTGTTTCCTTGGCGACCTGAATTTGGGCTTCAAATATGGCCCGCGCCTGCATTTCATAGATTTCGGGATAAGATATCCCCAATCGGCACCCTCGGTGCCCCAGCATAGGATTGCTTTCTGAAAGCTCTTTTGCGCGGTGCATTAATTCCGAGGCTGGCAAACCCATAACATCAGCTACAGTGCGGATATCATCCTCTGTGTGAGGTAAAAACTCATGTAAAGGCGGGTCCAGCAAGCGGATCGTACAGGGTAGATCACCCATGATTTTGAATATGGCGACAAAGTCCGCCTTTTGAACCGGCAATATCTTCTCCAGCGCGGCTTTCCGGCCCTCTAAATTCGTCGATAAGATCATTTCACGGAAATAACCCAGACGGTCCGCCTCAAAGAACATATGTTCTGTACGGCACAACCCGATACCTTCCGCGCCAAATTCTTTGGCTGTTTGCACATCTGTGGGGGTTTCGGCATTAGTGCGTACTTTTAACTCTCTTACCTCATCAGCCCATGCCATGACTTTGGAAAAATCACCCGACATTTCAGGTTGAACCATATCCACCGCGCCGGCAAAGACCTGCCCGCTGGCGCCGTCAACCGTGACGATTTCGCCTTTTTTAATGATACGTCCCGCAACAGAAAATTCCCCTGCCGCTTCGTGAATGCGTATTTCGCCGGCCCCTGAAACACAAGGCGTGCCCATGCCGCGCGCGACCACAGCCGCGTGAGAGGTCATGCCGCCCCGCGCCGTCACAATCGCTTCTGCGGCGTGCATACCGTGAATATCTTCGGGAGAGGTTTCTGTGCGTACTAAGATCACTTTTCGTCCAGCCTTTGATAAAGCCTCGGCCTCATCAGACGAGAACACAACTTCACCAATCGCCGCCCCGGGCGAAGCAGGCAAGCCCATCGCAATAATATCGCGCGGGGCATTCGCGTCGAGTGTCGGGTGTAAGAGCTGATCTAAGGATAGCGGTTCAATCCGCAATAAAGCCTCTTCTTTCGTGATCTGGCCGCTCTCTGCCATATCTACCGCGATTTTAAGTGCTGCGCGGGCCGTGCGTTTACCTGTACGTGTTTGCAACATCCAAAGCTGTCCGCGCTCGACAGTAAATTCAATGTCCTGCATGTCGCGGTAATGGCCCTCTAAGGTCTCAAATGTGCTGGCGAGTTGCGTATAAACCTCTGGCAAGGCCTCTTCCATGGAGAGAACCTCTTCGCCCATCGCTTCGCGCGCGACTTTCGTGAGGGTTTGAGGTGTCCGAATACCGGCCACAACGTCCTCGCCTTGGGCATTAATCAAGAACTCACCGTAATAAATATTTTCACCTGTGGAAGGGTCACGCGTAAAGGCTACACCCGTCGCAGATGTATCGCCCATATTCCCAAATACCATGGCTTGCACATTCAAGGCAGTACCCCATTTTGCGGGAATATCATTTAGTCGTCTGTAAACAACGGCGCGCTCATTCATCCATGAGCCAAAAACCGCATCAATCGCGCCTTGTAATTGCTCGCGCGGGTCTTGCGGGAAATCACGTCCTAGCTCACGTTTGACCGCATTTTTGTAATCCTCAATAACGGCTTTCCAGTTCTCCGCCTGCATCTGGGTATCAAGCGTAAAGCCGAGATTGTCTTTATGACGATCCAGAATGTCTTCGAATGTGTGGTGATGTACGCCCAAGACGACATCTGAATACATGGTGATAAACCGCCGGTAGCTATCCAGAGCAAAACGCTCATCACCCGAAAGACCGGCCAAACCTGCAACTGTGTCATCATTGAGGCCCAGATTAAGCACTGTATCCATCATGCCGGGCATAGAGGCGCGCGCGCCAGAACGCACAGAAACCAATAAAGGGTTTTTCGGATCGCCGAACTTTTTACCCGTCAGCTTTTCAATATGGGCTAAGCCCTCCTCGGTCTGGGCGTCCAGGCCCTCTGGATAGGTCTGGGCATTGTCATAATAGCTGGTGCAAACCTCTGTCGTCATAGTAAAGCCCGGAGGGACAGGCAGGCCAAGCGAAGCCATTTCCGCCAGATTGGCACCTTTGCCGCCCAGCAGGTTCTTCATGGTTGTATTCCCGTCAGCCCCACCGCCGCCGAATGCATAAACCCATTTTGTCATTTTAAGCCCTTATATAGTCCGCTTAACTGTTTAACTCATTTGCACCGCGTCAAAATCCGCGATTGCGTGCGCTGTATCACAAATTAATGAAAGAAGTCTGAGGTTGTTAGATCTGATCTCTGGTCGATCATCATTCACCTTGACATGCTCGAAAAAATCATCAATCGGGCCGCGCAGTCCCGCTAAAGCCGTCATGGCCCCCGCATAATCCTCTGATTTCAAACTCGCTTGCAGGCTTTTTGAGGCCTCCAAGAGAGATTTTTGCAAGGCCTTGGCCTCCGCCTGTGACAATGTGCCGATCGCCCCGTCGGGCAATGCGCCCTTTTTAGCTTCCGCTTTGAGGATATTTGCCGCCCGTTTATAACCCGCGAGCAGATCAGCGCCCTCTTGTGTCTCAAGGAAAGATTGCACGGCATTAACGCGGTTGACGATATCGACAAGGTCATCCCCGCCATTTTTCAACACCGCCTCAATCACGTCATGGCGCACGCCTTTATCACGGAGATAGACCTTCAGACGCTCAAGGATGAAGGCGAGGAGGGTGTGGGCTAAAACTCTTCCGGATTCAGGCGTTGTGGAGGCACCCGAAGTTCCATCAGAAGAATTCCAACGTATTTGACCTTTACGAGAAGACTGATAATTAAACCAGTCAAACAATTTCAGCCGCACTCCATTCTCCAAAATAATCCGCACCACACCGAGGGCCGCGCGCCGCAGGGCATAAGGGTCTTTGGAGCCTGTCGGTTTTTCGTCAATCGCCCAGAACCCCACTAATGTGTCGAGCTTATCAGCCAGCGCAACCGTCACAGCGACCGGATCCGTCGGCACAATATCACTTGGCCCTTGCGGTTTATAATGTTGCTCAATGGCGGCGGCTATATCTGCCTCGCCACCCTCTTTGCGGTACATGCCCGCCCCGACTTGGCCTTGCAGAGAGGTGAACTCGACCACGGTCTGGGTCACGAGATCACATTTCGCCAGCTTGGCGGCCAATTCGGCCTTATCAGCATCCGCCCCGATGACGGGTGCGAGTGTTTTAGCCAATGCCGCCACACGCTCGGCCTTGTCGCGAATAGAGCCGAGCTTTTTGTGGAAGACCACCGTGCCGAGCTTATCATAATACTCAATAAGTTTTTTCTTGGCATCCTCGCTCTGGAAGAACTGCGCATCAGAGAGCCGCGCGGAAATAACCTTACCATTGCCTTGCTTTATCGCCTCGCCCCCGTCAGGGGCCATTTGATTGGCGACAATAATATAATGGGCGGCCAGTGCTCCCGTTTTCGGGTCACGCACGGTAAAGGTCTTTTGGTGTGTTTTTAGCGTTAAGCGGATAAGCTCGTCTGGTAGCTCCAAAAAGACGGGGTCCATATCACCCAAAATCACGACGGGCCATTCTGCCAGACCCGCAACTTCGGCCAATAAGCCCGCATCTTCGACAAGCTCAAGCCCTTTATCGGTACAGGCCGCGCGCGCATCGCTCAGGATTTTATTTGCGCGCTCGCACGCACAAATCATCACATGGCCCTTGCCCTCAAGCGTCTTGCGGTAATCGGTGAAACTCTTGACCGTATACGGCCCTTTGCCGTGGCGGCGATGGCCTTGCGTGGTATTGCCCGTTTTAACGCCCCCGACTTCAAATTCGACAATCTGACCATCCAGCAGGCAGATCATGCTGGTGAGCGGCCTGACCCAGCGAAAGCTCGATGTGCCCGATTTCATGGATTTCGGCCACGGGAAATTTTGCATAATGGCAGGAATTAGCTCTGCGATAATCTCCGCGCTATCGGCACCGGATTTCTCAATCACCGCAACATAATACTCGCCCTTTTTATCTGAGCGTGTCTGGGCCTCAGAAATATCATCCAGTCCTGCCCCGCGCATAAAACCGGCGAGGGCCTGCTCGGGTGCGCCCACGCGCGGACCCTTGCGTTCCTCAGATATATTGGGCGAGCGCAACGGAATATCGGCGGTAAAAACCAAGCGGCGCGGCCCCGTATAACAATGGGTATCTTTTGCCTCTAGCCCCGCTTTCTCAAATCCTGCGATCAAGGCTTTTGAAAGGTCTTCCCCTGCCCGCCTTTGCATACGGGCGGGAATTTCCTCGCAGAAAATTTCAAATAAAAGCTCGGCCATTATTGCCACGCACGGTGTGGAACCGCCTTCTCATTTTCCACATGGGCCTGCGCGCAACCTTTGGCCAGATCCCGCACACGTTTAATATATTCCTGTCTTTGCGTCGGGCTGACCACACCGCGCGCATCCAGCAGATTAAACAAATGCGAGGCTTTGAGCGCATGCTCATAGGCTGGCAGCGGCAAAGGTGTGTCTAAGGCCAGCAAAGCCTGACATTCTGCTTCAGCATATTTAAACTTCTCAAGGATTTTTTCATGGTCAGAGTGCTCGAAATTATATGTCGATTGCTGCACCTCATTTTGGTGGAACACATCCCCGTAAAGCACTTCCGGTGTACCGTTATCGGGATTGGCCTTGGTAAAGACCAGATCATAGACATTATCAACACCTTGGACATACATGGCCAGACGCTCAAGACCGTAAGTCAGCTCGCCTGAGACAATATCCAGATCAAGACCGCCGACCTGTTGGAAATAGGTATATTGCGACACTTCCATCCCGTCACACCAAACCTCCCAGCCTAACCCCCATGCCCCGACAGTCGGGTTTTCCCAATCATCTTCGACAAATCGAATATCGTGTAAGTCCTGATCAATCCCGATAGCATCCAGCGAGCCGAGATAAAGCTCCTGATAATTAGGCGGATTAGGCTTCATAATGACTTGGTATTGGTAATAATGCTGCAAGCGGTTGGGGTTATCCCCGTAACGACCATCGGCAGGACGGCGGGAGGGTTGCACATAGGCGACATTCCACGGCTTGGGGCCAAGCGAGCGTAAAACTGTAGCAGGATGAAGCGTTCCAGCCCCGACCTCTGTATCAAAGGGCTGTAATATTGTGCAGCCTTGCTGGGCCCAATAACTCTGTAAATTTATGATAAGCTCTTGAAAGGACGGCACATCTGCGGATGACTTAACCGAGCCGGATTTTTTACCGAGATTTTTATCAGAGCTTTTATTAGACGAGTTTGACATAATTTGCGCTTAATCAATTTTGTTCGCAACCTAGCCACAAACGCGCAAATTACAAGCTCTATGCTCTGAAAATTTCATCCTCCAAGCCCGCAAGCTCTAAGGCCCTTATCGCGGCAGCGGCATCCTCATTAATAACCATAATGCGCCGCGGTATCGCGCCGATAGAGCCATCAATGATAGAGGCGTGCTGATCCATGACGAAACAGTCTATTTGCGCCTCTTTTAAAACGGCCTGCACAAAGCTAATTGTGGCAGGATTGACGCTTTTTAACACCGGTATCATAGCAAGGCCTTACGAAATATTACGGCGTCAGCATAACGCTAAAACACCTCAATAGATAGGCACGAAAATGTTATGAACTGCGACGCCGAGTCTCGGTGAAATAACTTGTCCAAAACTATCAGCCAGACTAGTCTTGGGCGGAATGAGGCATTTAATGCGAAAGGTGATATGTGGCAGAGCCAATAAAACTTCACCCCAATAGCCCCCCTACACCGGCGGAACGCTTATTGGTACTTGCGAAAACCGATATGCAAGCCGTGGATGCTTTAATCGCTGACCGCATGCAAAGCCCTGTGGGTATTATTCCCGATCTCGCCACCCATTTAGTCGGGGCGGGTGGTAAGCGTTTAAGGCCGCTTTTGACGATCGCGAGTGCGGCTATTTGCGGCTATGAAGGCCAAAATCACCATAAATTAGCCGCCGCGGTTGAATTTATTCACAGCGCGACATTGCTCCATGATGATGTCGTCGATGAAAGCGCTCTGCGGCGCGGGCAAAGGCCCGCCAATCTGATCTGGGGTAATGCCTCCTCCATTCTGGTGGGGGACTTTCTCTTTGCCCGCGCCTTTAATCTCATGGTCGAAACCGATTCTATGGATGCTTTGGGGGTTTTATCCAAGGCCGCAAGCGTCATCGCAGAAGGCGAGGTTAAACAATTAGCCGCCCTGCGTAATATTGCAATTACAGAAGCCGATTATATGGATGTGATCCGCGCCAAAACAGCGACGCTCTTTGCAGCCGCAACCGAAGTCGCGCCGATTATTGCCGAACGGCCAGCCATTGAACGCACCGCTTTGCGCGATTACGGGCTAAAATTGGGCCTAGCCTTTCAGCTAGTGGATGACGCGCTAGATTACGGCGGACTGCAAAGCGCATTGGGTAAATCTGTGGGTGATGATTTCCGAGAAGGTAAAGTCACCTTGCCTGTCATTCGCGCCTATCAACAAGCCGGAGAGACTGAGAAAACTTTCTGGCAGCGCGTGATCGTCAAGCACGACCAGACGGAAACAGATCTGGAAACTGCTATTTCTTATTTGCGGGCCGCTGGCACACTCGAATCCACGCTTGATCTGGCCCGAAAATATGCATCAGAAGCCAGTCGGGCTCTCTCTATATTTCCCGATAGTGAATGGCGCAGCGTCCTGAAGGATATGGCCGGATTTGTCGTCGAACGCAGTAATTAGAGCCTTTCTTAATCCCCAAATTGTGTAGGCTGAGCCCACCAATCGGGAAATTGCCCGGCAATTTTTTCTTGGGCTTTGCGGGCTTCACCTCCGCTGGCAAATATTCCAAAACAGGTCGCACCCGAGCCGGACATACGCGCAAGATCGCAGCCCTTTTGCGCTGAAATGGCTTCAAGCGCGAGCCTGACCGCTTTTGTTTGAGCCGCCGTGATGCTTTCCAAATCATTTCGTCCGTTCAGACTACGCTCCAGCAAATTTCCTCGTCCGTATTGTATGGCGGGCACGTCAGGGGGTGAGGCACCATCATACTTTTGAAAAACGTCTCGTGTGGAAACCGCGACGCCCGGATTGACCATTAAGGCATGTAATCTCCCCAAACCTGCAAGCGGTTCCACAACGTCCCCAATCCCTGACATTCTGGCAGTTTGTGAGCCCAGACAGACAGGCACATCCGCGCCGAGGGATAAGGCTATTTCGTCCCAATCTATATCAGTGTTACGCCCCATAATCTCGGTTATAAACCGGCGTAAGAGCCGTAAAACAGCGGCTGCATTGGCACTCCCGCCCCCAATACCGGCGGCAATGGGTAAGTTTTTTTCAAGCGCGAAACTCAGCGGCGGTAAATCGGTACTTTCACGAACCAATTTATAGGCCTTCATAATGATATTATCTTTCTCGGCCTGAACGTCTTGTTTTAACTTAGAGGCAAATGGCCCGCTCATATCCAGAGACGGCATATCCGTTAGGCCGGGCTGGTCATATATAAGCTCTAATCGGTCATGCAAATCGGCAAAGACGACAAGACTATCGAGGGGATGATAGCCGTAAAATCTGTTCTCACTATCGGAAATAGGCGCGCCGACATGTAGCGTCAGATTGACCTTGGCCCGGGCAATGTCGCTAAAACTCGGCATATCACACGATCAAGACAAAAGCGCTAGGGTAAGGACTTAACAGCGTCCAGACCCTTTTGGAGTTTAATCTCAATTTGGGTGCGTTCCTCATCGGTCGGGTCAAATTCAAGCGCCCGCTCCCATTGATAACCCGCCTCGCGAAAACGCCCGAGCTTCCAATAAACATCACCTAAATGATCAATAATGGTGGCACTAGAGGGCGATAGCTCGACGGCATCTTCTAAATTAATTTTCGCCTTATCATATTGCCCTAATTTGTAATGCGCCCAGCCAAGGCTATCCACTATCGCACCGCTCTGAGGTTCAAGTTCAACAGCCTTTCGGATCATATCAAAGGCCTCGTTGAGGTTCTCTCCCCTGTCCACCCAAGTATAACCCAGATAGTTCAAGGCATCGGCGTCATCGGGATTATAACGTAAAACACGCTGAAAATCGGCTACGGCCAAATCCCACTGTTTTGTACGCTCATAGCAAATCCCGCGAAAATAGATTGGCTGATAATTATTTTCGAGTTCCTCTTCAGACAAGCTGGCAATCAAGGCATCGTATATTGGCAGAGCTTCAGCATATTTCTCACGCACCAGACGCGCACGTCCCAAGGCTTCCCGCGTTACAAAAGATGGATATTTTGCATGTGTCCGCTCTAAAACATCAAGGGCGGATTTATCTTCATCACGATCAAAATGGATGTTGGCTATAGAAAGCTGGGAGGAGACAATATAGGGCGAGCCTTCATTGATACTCTGATAAATTTCCATAGCCGCGTCTGGTCTGTCTGAATTCTCAAGCAGGCTGCCCAGCCATAGAGCGGCTTTGTCATGGCTCGGATCAAGTGTCAGAGCGAGCCGTAAAAAAACCTCAGCCGCGTCAAAAGCCCGGTTACGCGCAAAGAAACCAAATGCAGGTTCGGTTAAGGCTCTGGCGGCCTCTTGCTGCGGGGATAGAACTTCGCCGATAGGTGCTCCCGCATTGAGCCTGTCTAGATAGGTTTTAACTGGGCCTGATTCAAAGCCGCCATTATCACCGGAAAATGCCTGCAAAAAGGATAAGGCCTCATCATCTTTACCTGCCTGTGACAAGGCCCGCGCTTTTGAAAGCGCCGTTTCAATACCCGAAATTTGGGCCTCTTCCAATATATCAAAATTTTCAATAGCGTCGTCAGTTTGGCCTTGTAAAGCGTCAAGCTTGGCCGTTTGCAATGTACTAAGTGCGTTAAAATAGCCACCACCGCCCAGAGCCGCAAAGCTATCACGTGCGGCTTCATTATCATTTTTAGCAACTTCCACCCAGCCCTTGAGCAGTTTCATGACAATATCAACGGTTAGGTCTTCCGTGGGGTCTTCGAGATATTTCAAAGCCTTGTCATATCGTCCGGCGGAAAATTCCCGCGCGCCTAATACGGCCCGCGACATCGGCTCGTCTGGCTCTTGGGATAAAACTTCAATCGCCAAAGTCCGCGCGAGATCGATCTCGCCAGCCGTGAGAGCTGATGTTACAGCCCGCCGACCAAGATTTATATCTTCTTGAGCGCGTGCATAGGCTTTGGAATAATAAGTCGAGCGCGCTTTGGCATCATCCAAATGATTGGCATAACTACCCGCCAGATAATCCCCAAAGAGTTGGGCATCTGGGGAGAGCGTATCACTATAATCACCATTTGGGCTTGCAGTCGTACAGGACAATAACAGGACCAGCGGAACAAGACATCCGACCGAGCTTATGAGCATTTTACGCATATTCATGCTAATTTCTTTCTGACGTCTGAAAACGGCTTTATGTTCGGGCAAACAGGCTCTGACACCTTTTACATATTTGGATAATTCGGCCCGCCCGCGCCTTCAGGTACAGTCCATGTAATATTCTTGCTCGGATCTTTAATATCACAGGTTTTACAATGAATACAATTTTGTGAGTTCACATTAAAGCGTGGGTTAGATCCGTCATCATCTGTAAGAACCTCATAAACACCCGCCGGGCAATATCTCTGCGCCGGTTCTGCGTAAGTTGGTAAGTTCACAGAAATAGGAATAGCACTATCGGCTAATTGCAAATGCGAAGGTTGATCTTCGCCGTGATTTGTCGCGGTAAAACTGACATTGGTAAGACGGTCAAAGGAGAGAACTCCGTCAGGTTTAGGATAATCTATCGGCTTATAATCTGAGGCTTGACCCGTGGCTTGAGCATCATCTTTTTTATAGCCCAATGTCATAGTCCGCTTAGAGAAAATTTTACCCAGAGATAGGAAACCCCCGACAATATTAATCTTGGTCAAGGTCGCGGCCCACATATCTATACCGCCGAGCATCATCGCCCCGACAAAAGCCCCGAAGCGGGAATTAAGCGGACCAACATTGCGCACAGGCTTAAGGTCTTGACCCACAGGACCAGTGCGCAAGGCCACATCATAATTCTCAAGCACGTCGCCAGCCCGGCCAGTTTTAATAGCTGCGTAAGCCGCCTCTGCCGCCGCTTTGCCAGAATGCATGGCGTTATGATTACCTTTAATGCGTGGCAAGTTCACAAGCCCGGCCGAACAGCCAATCAAGGCGCCGCCCGGAAAGGCCACTTTAGGAATAGATTGAAATCCACCCTTGGAGATCACGCGTGCACCGTAAGAGACACGTTTGCCGCCTTCAAGCACAGCGGCAATATCTGGATGATGTTTCCAGCGCTGAAATTCAGCATAAGGATAAAGATGCGGGTTTTTATAGGCCAGATCGACCACATAACCGAGAAAGACCTGATTATTTTCAGCATGGTATAAAAATGA
Organism: uncultured Caulobacterales bacterium; assembly: GCA_964571595.1. GTDB lineage: Bacteria > Pseudomonadota > Alphaproteobacteria > Caulobacterales > Maricaulaceae > CALCKU01. The sequence continues at coordinate 19,975 of CAZNCJ010000020.1, forward strand.
GCCCATGCCCTCTTTCCAACCCAAAGGCCAACCAAGTGTGTGAACAACTTCGCCCTCATTGTGGTTTTCGGGTTTAATATCCCAGATTTCTTTCATACCGAGGCCGAATTTGGGCACTTCGCACTCAGCGTCCAGCTCATATTTGGCGATGGCTTGCTTGGAAAGTGACCCCCGCGCGCCTTCGGCCAACATGACATATTTGCCGTGCAATTCCATTCCAGGCTCATAAGCTTCGCCTTTAGAGCCGTCCTTCATTTTCCCAAATTCACCTGCAACAACGCCTTTGACTTCGCCCTTTTCGCCGTAAACCAGTTCTGAACATGACATGCCGGGGAAAACCTCAACACCCAGACCTTCGGCCTGCTCCGCCATCCAGCGACAGACATTGCCCATAGACACAATATAATTGCCGTGATTATTCATCAAAGGCGGCATGACAAAATTAGGTATGCGCAAAGACCCGCTAGGCCCTAATAATTTTAGCTTATCTAACTTGACCTCTGTTTTGACCGGAGCGCCTTTTTCTTTCCAATCCGGGATAAGGGCATCTAGCCCGGCCGGATCCAGAACCGCACCTGAGAGGATATGCGCGCCAACTTCTGAGCCTTTTTCCAAGACAACGACGTTGATATCATCACCGCCGAGCTGCTTAAGACGTATGGCCGCCGAGAGGCCCGCCGGGCCTGCGCCCACAATAACCACATCATATTCCATGCTTTCGCGTGTATTTGTCATACTAGGACTCGCTTTTTAGACTCTCATTGCTTATTGAATTAGACTGTTCCAAGCATATGGTAAAGCCTTGACTTGTTAAAGTCTTCGCGATTTTTTGTGAAGGACAATTTGATGCAGCCTTGTTCTGAATCAGAGCCTACATTCAAGCTGGCTAATTTTAGTCATAACATTGAGATAATACATAGATAAATAATGACACAGGCTGAGACGATTTCACTGGGATGGGAAGAATGGCTAAGCCTGCCAGACCTCTCTTTACCCGCCATTAAGGCCAAAATCGACACAGGCGCGAGAACCTCGGCCTTACATGCGGTCGCCATAGAGCCATTTGGGACGCAAAAGAACCCGCAAGTGCGCTTTATCATGCACCCCAACCCCAATGACCCGACGATAGAAGTTATCTGTTCGGCCAAGGTCATTGATAGGCGAACCGTCACAAGCTCTAATGGCACACAGGAATTACGCTATGTTATCCGTTCCCCGGTCGTCATAGGCGATCAGAAATGGGAAATTGATATCTCTCTGACGAACCGTGAGACAATGGGCTATCGCATGTTACTGGGACGCTCTGCTTTGCGCGATAATACATCTGTTGTGCCCTCGGCGTCATTTTTGCAGCCCGAGCTAGATTATAAAATCTATTTAAAGCGTCAACGCCGTGAAAATATCCCGAAGCGGCCTTTGCGAATTGCGATTTTAACCCAAGAACCCGGTAATTATTCCAATGGCCGTATGATAGAGGCAGCTGAGGCCCGCGGCCATGTCATTGAATGTGTCACTACCAGCCGGTGCTATATGGCTATTAATAATCATAAGCCCGAAATATATTATGACGGCAAAGCCCTGCCCCGATATGACGCGATTATCCCGCGTATTGGCTCTCGCATGACATTTTACGGTATGGCGATTGTGCGCCAATTTGAAAGCATGGGGGTTTACTGCCTCAATAATGCCCGAGCTATCGGGGCCTCGCGTGATAAATTACTGGCTCATCAATTACTCGCAGCCCACCGCCTGAATATGCCCAATACCGCCTTTGCGAAATCCTCTCAGGATACAAAGGGGATTATTGATCTTGTCGGCGGCGCGCCAGTGGTTGTTAAATTGCTCGAAAGCACACAAGGAAAAGGGGTTGTTCTGGCTGAAAACCGCAAAGCTGCGACCGCTCTGGTGGATGCGTTTCGCGGCCTAGACGCGCATTTTCTCGTACAGGAATTTGTCAAAGAAGCCGCAGGGTCTGATTTGCGCTGTCTGGTTGTCGACGGCAAAGTCGTAGGCTCTATGATACGCACGGCCCAGCCGGGAGAGTTTCGCTCTAATATCCATCAAGGCGGCAGTGCCAAAAAAGTCCGGCTGACCAAGGAAGAGCGCAAAAGTGCGATCAAGGCCGCCCGGATATTAAAGCTCAATGTCGCGGGCGTGGATATATTACGCAGTCATAGCGGCCCGAAAATTCTCGAAGTCAATTCTTCGCCCGGCTTAAAGGGCATAGAAAAAGCGACCGGCAAAGACATCGCCGCCGACATTATTGAATGTATAGAAAACAATGTCCGTACCGTTTATAAAAAGCCAGCGAAATGAGGGGTCTGTGATGATAGATGACGCCCTCAAATCTGCCTTAAATTGGTGGGAAGTCAGCGGTGTGGATATGCCCCCTGCTTCCAAGACAAAAAAGTCTGCACTCAAGACAAAGCAAAGCACACAAAACGGTTCCCAGACCAAGGCGTCTCTTGCAAATATCAACATAAGCACAGCCCCATCAAACCCAAAAAGTCTGGCAAATCCAAAAAATCTGGCCATTCAAGAAGATGAGGCTGCGCGCTTAGCTCAGGCAGAAACCCTGTCTAAAAGCGCGAAGTCACTGGAAGAGCTAAAAAGCCTGATTAGCCAGTTTGACGCGGGGCGCTTATCGGACGGGGCGCGGCAAAGCGTTTTTGCCAAAGGAAATCCGCAAAGCGATTTAATGATAATCGGGGAAGCTCCTTCGCGCGAAGATGATGTTAGCGGTGTGCCCTTTACCGGCGCGCAAGGCAATTTGCTGGAAAAAATGATGGCTGCTATCGGTCTGGACGCTTCGCAATATTACGTCACCAACTTCCTGTTTTGGCATCCAACCCAAAACTGGACACTCACTGACACCGATATGGCAATCAACAAGGCTTTTACATTGGCCCATATTGAATTATGCGCGCCTCAAAACATACTCTTAATGGGTAATCTCGCCTTGGAAGGCCTGACAGGGAAAAGCGGTATTATGAAAGAACGCGGACAATGGACGGAGATAAAAACAGCCACGCAAACCTTTGGGGCCTTACCTGTTTTCCATCCCTCACTTCTTTTACGTCAACCTGCCTTAAAGCGAGATATGTGGCGGGATTTATTAGCACTGCGCGACAAATTAGTGACGCAAAAGCCACAAGACTAACAAAACGCATCTTGCGTGAAGTCCGTGATTGACATCATTCTATATCGCTTATAATGCCGCCTTAGATGGTGCCTCATTTGAGGTTAAGAGGGAAGCCAGTGTAACTCTGGCACTATACCCGTAACTGTAAATCGAGTGCTTTTACCATCGCCACTGGACATGCATGTCTGGGAAGGCGGTAAAAGCCTAAATCGATAAGTCAGGAAACCTGCCATTGCGTCGTTCGTCTGAAGGTCGGGAATAACCTTTGCAGATAGGGCTTAGCTTCCTTGTAACGACACGAATTGACGGCTTGTCCCGAAGGGGAATGTCTTATTGTGTTTTAATAACATTTGTTCAAGCGCAAATGTGACGGAGTGAAGTATGCGCCATCGCAATTCAACTTTTAAATTCATGCTGGCTTTAAGCGTTGCCAGCACGGGCTTTGCCTCTACTGCCTATGCCCAAAACTTTCAAACCAGTGTCCAAAACGGGGAAGAAGACGAAATTATCGTCACCGCCCTGCGCGCTATCTCAAAAGCAGATGTCACCGCCTCGCTGACAACACTTGATGCGGTTGATCTGGATATTCGCAATACGCCCTTTATTGCCGATCAGCTCAGAGCTGTGCCCGGTGTGGGTGTGTCGCGATCAGGCGCGCTTGGGGCTTTAACACAAATTCGCATCAGAGGGGCCGAGGCCAATCATACGCTTGTCACGCTTGACGGTATTGAGGTCTCTGATCCAATTACAGGTGAAACAGATTTCGGCCTCTGGTCGGGACTGGATATAAACCAGATAGATGTCGTGCGCGGCGAACAATCTGTGCTTTACGGATCAGACGCCATTGGCGGGGTGGTCTCCCTTAGCAGCTCACATGAAGGCGGATTTCGCGCCGCAGGGGAATATGGCTCTTTTGATACATTGCGCGGTCACATTGGTTACACAACTGAATTTCAAGGCGCAAGCTTTGGGGTTAGTGCTGCGGGGTTTACCACAGACGGCGTTGATACGTCAGGGCTTGGCGGAGAACGTGACGGCTCGGAAAGCTATTCAGTACTGGCAAATTCCAAAATAAATCTCAGCGAGGACTGGCTTGCGGCCGCCCTTATCAGCCTGCGCCGCTCTAATGTGCAGTCTGACCCGGATAGTAATTTTGACGGTATCTTGGAAAATGCCGATCTTGATAATGAGACACAGCAAATTTTAATCGGGGCAACGCTTAAGGGTCAAACAGGTCTGTTTAGCCATGCCGCGCGGGTCAGTTTTGGCCATGTGATACGCGAAAATTTCGAAGACAATAGTTTCACCGACGAAACCGAGGGTGAGCGTTTTAAATTTAGCTATAGCCCCTCTGTAAGCTTTGAGCGTGAAGATAAATCCTTGACCCTCTCTGCCTTACTTGATTGGGAAAATGAGGAATATGAACGCATTGATACCGATACGTTTTTTGGCGATCCCAACCAGACGGCCTCCTTTGAGACTTTCGGGATTAGCGGGGAAGCACGGGCACGTTTTTATAATCTCGCCCTGAACGGCTCTATCCGTGTGGATGATAATAATGGACAGTTTGAGAATGCGACGACATGGCGCCTGGGCGCAGCCTATAATACAGGCTTTGGCGGGAAATTACGCGCCAGTACGGGTGTGGGTGTTAAAAACCCGACCTTTACTGAACTTTTCGGATTTTTTCCGGCCAGTTTTATCGGTAATCCCGACCTTAACCCGGAACAATCCCAAAGCTGGGAAATTGGCTATGATCAGTCATTTGGCGATAGGCTTACAGCGTCTGTGACCTATTTCGAAGCGGATCTGGAAGACGAAATTACCACAAGCTTTCCCCCGCCTCTGTTTCTGGCAAGCCCTGTGAACCTCACAGAAGAAAGCGCACGTTCTGGTATTGAATTTGGTCTGTCATGGGACATCAATGATAGCCTATCTTTTAGAGGCTCGGCCTCTCATATTAATTCAGACGATACAAATGAGGAGACAGAAATCCGTGTGCCGGAATTTACCGCGAGCGGCGCGCTGAACTGGCAATCCTTAAGCAAAGAAGGCTTGCGTGCAGCTATTGCTCTGGATTATGTCGGCGCGCAGGATGACTTTAACTTCGGGACATTTCCGGCCACGCGCGTAAAGCTTGACCCTTATGCGCTGCTCTCGGCTACATTGGAATATCCCGTTGCCCAAGGCTTAGCCCTGACACTGCGCGGGGATAATCTTCTGGATGAAGAGATAACGGATGTGTTTGGCTTTAACGGGCCGGGCGCGGGCGTTTTTGTCGGATTTAAAATCCAGTAAAGAGAATAACCTCTTTAAATATGCATAAAAAAACGGGCTGAGAAATCAGCCCGTTTTCTATTTTGTGAAATCTATTAATCTATAGACCGCAAGCATTACCGCCAAAGCCGCCATAACGCGAACTATTTGTCACGACAGTACGTGTACATCCAGGAACCGCATAAGGTACGGCATAACGAACATAAACGATCGGGCGTACAACACGGACAAAATTTGTCACAGGCACAGCCGGACGCGGCTTAACAATAGAATAACATCCCAATACACGCGCCCCAGACGGGTTATGCACATTAACAGGGCAATTTGTGGGTACTAATTGCTCATTAGCGCCCAGACCTGCCGGTCGGCTTGTTGAGAAAGGCACAACATTGGCCCCTCCAGCTGTATAGGCTTGTGAGATTGAACCAGACCCGTAAGTCGCTGAGGCATATTGGCTAGACGCCACACCTACAGCTGAACCTGAACCAAAGCTAGAAGCAGAGCCAGAGCCATATGAAGAAAGTGGAGCTAATGTTGCACTATTGCAAAAAGATCCCCCGCAACCTGCCGAAGCCGCTGTTGGCAGAAGTGCCATGCCAGCGGTAGTCGCCATAACTTTTACTAAACGTGAAACTAACATGAGCCACCTTTCAAATTTAAAACAGTGAAACTACAAAAGCAAAATATGTGCCAAAGCAATCTGATTCACCTCTAAAGCGAGTAGAAAACCCGCTGATAAGACTAATAAGGGCCTGAAAAAGTTCAGGCCCTCTTGAAAATTACTGTATCCAGCGCGATCCAAAGCCGCCGTAACGCGATGTGTTAGCCAAAGCTGGATTAAATCCACCTCTTTTAAAACCGCCAAAGCTTGGCGCTTTTACTTTTGCTGGTGCACATGTGACAGGCACTGGATAGCGCACAGGAACGGGTACGCGGTATACGGGGTGTACAACTCTAACCGGGGCTGGCGCAGCAATGCGCGGTGCCGGACGCTTACATACAACCTTAGTGGCCAGCGTATCACCGAACATAGTAGGTCCAGAGACTTGCTCCCAATATGTCCCATCAGGGCCAACAGAACTTACTGGCACACCAGAGGGCGGTGTTGCGATAACGGGGCCGCTAGAAACCGAGCTAACATTAGATGTGCTCACTGATGAGCTAAATGTATTGCTAAATCCGGGAGCTTGGCCGCCTAAAACAGTAGACTGTGCTACAGTGCGTCCTGAATTTAGAACGGCTTGCGCATCTGCTGGATTACGATTGACAATAGATGTCGGCACATAAGCCGTACCCGGCGTCATGGCCGTTGAGCCATATTGACGGGATTGAAACTTTGATAAATCCACACTTGGGGCCGAGCGTATCACTGGCGCGGCAAAACTTTGCTGCACAATAGGTGAGCGCACAACTGGTGTGGCTTGTGGTGTCGCATTTAGCTGCACATTGACAGGCGTACCAGCGTTTTGGCGACAATATTGTGTTGTTGTGGGATGACATCCACTGGTAAATCCTGACGGCGCGTCAGTCAGACCTGCTTGAGACGCCACACCGTGAACACGTGTTATCGACACGCTGGGTGAGCGGCGATAATTAACACTGCTCAGATGGCCAAAGGGCTGATGAACCTGTACCAGAGTTGGATCATATTGCGGGGTTCCGAAATTTTGAACCACTGTACCTGTATTGCAAGGCCCGCCTACACCACAACTCCCCGCAAGCGCGACAGTTCCAGTTGAAATCAATGCCAAACCGCCAAGGGCTGTGATGACAGAACGATAGATACGCATAGTGCGTCTCCCACTTATACGCCTTGTGGATATCCACTCGGCAACCTAACCTTTACCCGCTTTGCGGGCCTTCCCTGTGAAAGGCGATGTGCAGAGTTTAACGAAAGCGGCCCGTCGACTTAAAAGTCGTAAGCTATTCCGCCGCGTTCCCAATCGCCAAATCGCGTGGGCTCTGCGCCTTTCGGACCGGCTATTTCAGTTGGACGGTTAGAGAGTGTCTCTTCTGCCTTTTTGCGACGCTCCGAGGCTTCTTTAAGCGCCCGCTTGGCAGCAGGACTTAAAATTTTACCGGGCGCGGCTTCTGGCGGGGTTTGATCATTCATAACCCGTTTTAAGCACCTGCTCTCTATCCGTCAAACCCAAAGGGCCGACCTCATATCCATTCAGAGTGTAACTTTGAAATGCATATGAGCTATTCTGATACAACAAGGAGCATAAAATTTGATTAAAACGCTATTAGCCCTTTATTAAGTATAAACCGTCCTGATCCTAGACAATTTGCTCCAACCCCCTCAAATAGAACAAAACAAATAAACCATATCTAAGAGCGGGTATTGATAAAGCGCTTACAATCGCGCGCTGGTACATATCTGCCGCACAGATTTTAACCTTTTATCAATCTTCTCAAAAGCAAAACGGTCTGAGGCATCCGTGTGAAATCAATTGTAAAGCCCGCACACCGCCCCTATATAATGGGCCGCCTTAGAAACTGATTGCATGGCTTATTACAGAAAGATTGGAAAAATTGGTGAAAATCCGCGTCATAAACGGCCCAAACCTTAACCTGCTCGGCCAAAGAGAGCCTGAAATTTACGGCAAGGATAGCCTTGAGGATATCAAGAACACGCTGACCGCCTTAGGGAAAAGCCTTGGCGCCGAGATTGATTTTCTACAATCCAATCACGAAGGGGAGATCATTGACTGGATACAGCAATGCCGTGAGGGCTTTGATGGCCTCATCATTAATCCCGCGGCCTATACCCATAGCTCTGTAGCGCTCCATGACGCTCTTTTATGCTTTGAAGGTTTGAAATATGAGGTGCATATTTCCAATCCTCATGCTCGCGAAACCTTTCGACAAACCTCCTATGTTTCACCGGCTGTAAACGGCGTCATAGCTGGTTTGGGTGTGACGGGATATGAAGTCGCGCTAAAAACCATGGTTGAGAAACTCTCCAGCTCTTAAACGTCACACGCAAACATGAAAAAGGGCGGTAAAACCGCCCTTACGCCCAGTGTTATCACATTAGTCAGTAAAGTGAGTGGCTTAGAAGCTTGTAGAGACACCGGCTCCAAACCAAAATAGGCTTCCATCCGCGCCGTCAGCCGTAAATGAATCTCTAAAACCTAGAGCGTCTTCACTATTAAGCGAGAGATTTCCGCCAATATATAGAGAGGAGTCATCATTGACGGCGTAACTGACAGACGCACTACCTGTCGCCCATTCGTAATCTGTGACATCACCCGTGACCAAACCAGCTGTTACGCCAAGGTCTAGGGATGTTTTATCAGCCAGCCCAAAGCTATGACCGACACTGCCTTCTAATGTGAATGCATCAAGGTTAAAGTCGTAATACCCTGTCACGGCTGGCGAAAGCGGTGTGTTAAATGACAAACCACCACTTACTTCAAAAGAGCTGGCACCGCCAAAGTCGAACAAACCGCCACCTAAAGTCGGGAAATGGAAGATGGTGAAACCCGCACTCGCATCAATCGTATCGTTAATGCTAAAACCATAACCGCCATAAAGGTCAAATTCATCATCCGCTAATGGGCTGATTTCACCAACGGCTAATGATGTCCAACCCCCAAGATAAAAACCACCTTTACTGAACTCTACGCCCGGCTGTAGGGCGGTATCCGCAAAACTTACACCCCGGAAGACATATTCACTTACCGCGTCTAAAGACACAGACACACCGACATCTCCAGCACTCGCGCTCATCGGAGCCGCCATGACGCCTAATGTTAAGGCCACTACCCCAAGTGCTTTTTTTGTTTTAAATTGTCTAACCATTTTACTCTCCGATATTATGCGCTTAGCGCTGTGAATTTAGAGAGCGTTTAAATCCTGAGTTTCGAAAATACGATAAAGAATGGCTATAATGGGCGCGCCTCAAATATATGTCTAAAATTGAAGCGCTATAATTTTAAAAATGCACAATAATAGGGCGCAGATCAGTTTAAAGAGGCGCAAATTACAATTTCAACACATTCCGAGTCGAGCTGGAGTCAGGCCTAAGTTCAGATTGTGACACCTTCTCACATAAGCCTTTTTATATATTTTACTGGCCCGATATCTGATAAAGTGCATTATCCGGGCTTGAAGCGGGCTTTCCCTCTCTCATATATGCACTCATGACTGTCAGCATGGATTATCAATGTCGTTTATAAAGGCCTATTTTAAAGATATACGTCTGAAAAATGGAAAGATTTGGGTCAGCACGACCGGAGCGCAAATTGATATTGACCGGGTTTTCCTAAAAGATGTTTGGGCAGTTACAAAAATATTTGCATATTTAAAATTCCGCCAAATTGGGCTTTGGCTGCGCGGATTATTTAAAAGCAAAGAGCCTTCCAGGACCATTGCCTTTTTCCCGCAAATCCCCAGCCCCTGGTTCAATATCTGGCAAGTGAGCCGACTGGCAAACCTCACAACACAAATCGACCTTGAAACAGCCGATTATATTATGTGCTTTGAAGATAGTACCCATACAAGATTTAAGAAAGATGAGCTCAAAAGTCTGGGCAAACCCCTGCTAAATTTCAACACGAATGATATTTCAAAGGACTATGTCGCTGAGGTGTTTCTAAAAACATTTGGCTATCCCCTATCTATTGATCCAACGCAATATAAAGGCTTGGCTATCAGAAAGTCTGACGCGAACGGAACCCATGACGGTGTCGTTATTGAGTGCCCGATTACACCAGATGCGCTTATTGAGGGGCAAAGCTATCAACGCCTTGTCGATAGCACTTTTACGGGCAAAACCAGTGAAGATTTACGCGTGGCTTATGTATTAGGCGAATTGGCACTTGTCTATCATAAGCACAAACCGCTGGATGACCGCTTCGGGACACATTATCTAAGCGTCGATGTCTTGGAAGCTGAGGCGGCGTTTTCCTCTCAAGAGATAAAGCAAATCAAAGCGTTTTGTAGCCATATGAAACTGGATTTTGGCGCAGTAGATGTCATGCGCGATAAAAACGAAAATCGCATCTATATTGTCGATGTCAATAAAACCTGCATGCCGGTTTTATCTCTCAAACTCAAAACCCAAATCGCCTGTCAGCAAAAAATAGCCAATGTTTTGCTCAGAGGCCTTGCACAGCTCAAAAATGAGTGACCTAAACTTTTAGCAAGCCCACACATTCTGCGATATTTTTCACGCCCGCCTCGATATTTTCCAACCGGATAGAAGTATAGCCCATCCGAAACCGGTTTTGTGGCCTATCAGACCAGGCATAATGTACATGGCCCGGTTCAATGATCACATCCTTTTCCAAACAGGCCGCGGCAAGCTCTCGCGTATCGAGGCCAGTTGGCCCGCATACCCAAATGGAAGACCCGCCCTGATTGGCCGCAATATCAAATTGCGGCAGATATTTCGCCATACTCTCCATCAGAAGCTGGCGTTTTTGCTTATTAGAACGTACCAGCGCCCGCAGCAGGCTTTCATGATGTCCGCGTGAGAGAAAATAAGCCGCCGCGCGTTGGTTATTGGCCGCGGGGTGGCGCATTATTAATCTGCGCAAGGCTCTGATCTCGGAAATAAACGCCTTGGGCCCGACCATATAGCCTAGCCTTAACCCCGGTGCCAATGTCTTGGACAAGCTGCCTATATATATGACACGGCCATTTTCATCAGAACTCATAAGGGCTGGCAGAGGTCTTTGCATGAAATTGGTTTCGGCCTCATAATCATCTTCCAAGATAAGGAAGTCATTCTCCTCCGCAGCTTTCAGCACGGCCCGCCTGCGGATTTCACTCATTGTCACTGTGGTCGGGGATTGATGAGAGGGCGTGAGATAAACCAGATCACAGGCTTTTAAAGCCTCGCTTACCTGCAAGCCTTCATCATCAATCGTAAGGGCCTGCATATGGGGATCAAAGATCGCGGCAATATTGCGAACATCCGGATATCCGGGTTCTTCAAACCCGAAACGCCGTCCTTTTTTGAGCAATAATTTCATCGCCATGAATAAGGCGTTTTGTGCCCCGACCGTGACAATTATCTGATCTTCTGATACAAAGAGGCCTCGTCTTGTCAATAAGCGCGTCCTTATTTGCTCAAGTAAGAGAGCATCATCTCTATCAACGAGGTCTTGGGTCCAATCCGTGATTTCCTGAACCCCCACCGCATCGCGCCAACATTCTCGCCAATGCCTGACAGGGAAAAGACGCGGATCAATCTGTCCATAGACAAAACAATATTTATAGTCCCGCCAATTTGTCGGTTTAACAATGTGTTTTTGCGCACTCACATTCAGGGTCAAACGCTCTTGCCAATCAACGTTTGATGGCTGCGATTTTTGCAAGGTCTTTATGGATGGAATAGGCGGCAAGGCATTTTCGATAATTTCTGCATTGACGAAATATCCGCTACGTTCGCGCGAGACAATAAACCCGTCTTCTTGCAGCGCCGTATAGGCCAGCATAACCGTATTTCTCGCAACACCCAATTTACTGGCTAAATTCCGACTGGACGGCAAAGGAGAATTTGGCGCGAGCTGTCCTGCAAAAATCGCGTCTGAGATTTGATCTCTTAACTGCTTTTGTAAGCCCCGTTTACTGGTTCGGTCCAGATTGAACAATACATCCACAATCAACCCTCTGCGTTTAAAGCTTCGTCCACTCCACTCGTATCTGGTCTTATCGAGTTTTAATTTTTGGTACTATCATCATTCCGCCAGTTTGAACATATTAAACTACGCCAGAAGGCGGAGACTTATAGTGCTATGAAGGATAGCTTATGACACTCTCAAACCAAGCTGATCCGAATGTCGTAGAATTTGACCGTGCACATGTCTGGCATCACCTCACCCAACACCATGCTTTTGAAACCAAAGATCCTCTGATAATCGTCGAGGGCAAAGGCATGATTTTAACCGATATAAATGGAAAAGATTATCTGGATGCCACATCAGGCGGGGTCTGGTCTGTCAATGTTGGCTATGGCCGCAAACGCATTGCAGGTGCCGTCGCCGACCAACTCGTCAAAATGTGTTATTTTGCCGGGTCAGGCGGCACTGTACCGGCCGCGATATTTGCAGAAAAATTGCTAGAAAAAATGCCGGGCCTGACGCGGGTTTATTATTCCAATTCAGGCTCAGAAGCCAATGAGAAGGGCTATAAGATGGTCCGCCAGCTCGCCCATACAGAAGGGGACGGCACACGTCATAAGGTCATTTACCGCAACCGCGATTATCACGGCACAACCATTGGCGCGCTAAGCTCAGCCGGACAAGAACAACGCAAGGCCCAGTTTGGCCCTTTTGCCCCCGGCTTTGCCGAATTTGCCCATTGTTGTTGCTATCGCTGCCCGTTTGGCAAAACTTACGGTGAATGCGAGATTGAGTGCGCCAAAGATTTGGAGCGCGCTATCTTGGAGGAAGGCCCTGAAACTGTAGGCTCTGTCGTGCTCGAGCCTATGACCGCGGGCGGAGGCATCATTATTCCCGTGCCGGAATATTTCCCGATTATAATGGATATTTGCAAGAAATATGATGTGCTTATCCATATTGACGAAGTCGTTTGCGGCTTTGGGCGGACAGGTGAATGGTTTGGCTATCAGCACTTTGATGTAAAGCCCGATATTGTCACCATGGCCAAGGGTACAGCCAGTGGCTATGCCGCCCTGTCTTGTACGGTGACAACGGAAAGCCTGTTTGATCGTTTTAAAGCCACGCCTGATGATAAGATGAGCTATTTTAGAGATATAAGTACTTTTGGTGGCTGCACTGGTGGCCACGCAGCAGGAATTGAGAGCCTGCGTATTACGGATGAGGAAAATCTGGTTGAGAATGCCAAAGTTATCGGTGACTATTTCATAGATAAGTTACACGGCCTGCAAGACAAGCATGAGGTGATTGGCGACGTCCGCGGAAAAGGCCTTTTTGCAGGATTAGAGTTGGTCAAAGACCGTCAAACGCGAGAGCCAGTTGATGAGAGCTATGTCGCGAAAATTGCTGGAAACTGTATGCAGGACGGATTAATGATTGGACGCACTAATCGCAGCTTTGAGAAACTCAATAATACAATATGTCTGACCCCGGCTTTGATCGCCGGGAAAAGCGAGATTGACGAAATTGTTGAGAAAACTGACATATCTCTGACAAAAACAAGTCAAGAAATACCCCTCTAACAAAGCTTAGGAAAAGCGCTATTTTTAAATCATAAACAACAGGATAAATTATGACAAAAATGAATACGGAAGAAGCCTTTGTAAAAGTGCTTCAAATGCATGGTATCGAACATGCCTTCGGAATTATCGGTTCTGCCATGATGCCCGTTTCAGACCTCTTTCCTAAAGCCGGTATAAAGTTCTGGGATGTCGCCCATGAATGTAATGGCGGCATGATGGCGGACGGTTTTACCCGCGCCTCTGGCAAAATGAGTATGGCGATTGCGCAAAACGGGCCTGGAATTACTAACTTCCTCACCCCGATCATGACCGCCTATTGGAACCACACGCCCTTACTGCTTGTGACACCGCAAGCGGGTAATAACACTATGGGTCAAGGCGGATTTCAGGAAGTTCCGCAAATGCGCATGTTTGCGGATTGCGTCGCCTATCAAGAAGAAGTCCTTGATCCGACACGTATCGCAGAGGTTCTAAACCGCGTCATCATGCGCGCCCACCAATATAGCGCGCCAGCCCAAATTAATGTCCCGCGAAACTTCTGGACACAGATCATCGATATTGATCTGCCGAAAGTCGTTAAAATCGAGCGCCCGTCAGGGGGTAAGGACGCTATTGCGCAAGCTGCTAAATTCCTCTCAAAAGCCAAATTTCCGGTCATGCTAAACGGGGCGGGTGTCGTCCTTGGCGGCGCGATTGAAGCCTCCAAAAATCTCGCAGAGCGCCTCGATGCGCCCGTCTGTTTGGGCTATCAACACAATGATGCTTTTCCCGGCTCTCATGAGCTTTGCGTTGGCCCCCTTGGCTATAACGGCTCGAAAGCCGCTATGGAACTCATTGCCAAAGCCGATGTTGTACTGGCCTTAGGCACACGGCTTAATCCCTTTTCTACCTTACCCGGCTACGGCATAGATTACTGGCCCCAAAAAGCCAAAATTATTCAGGTCGATATTAATGCCGAACGTATCGGTCTGACAAAAGACGTCACAGTAGGCATTCAGGGGGATGCTAAAGTCGTGGCGGAACAAATATTAGCCCAGCTCTCAAGCAGTGCTGGTGATACGGGTCGAGCGGCGCGGAAAGTAGAAATTTCTGAAACAAAATCACGCTGGGCCCAGCTTCTTACTTCCATGGAACATGAAGCGGATGATCCGGGCACAAATTGGAACGAAAGCGCGCGCGAACGCGAGCCTGAACGTATGAGCCCGAGAGCCGCATGGCGGGCCGTAACGGCTGCGCTTCCAAAGGACGCCATTATCTCCACAGATATTGGTAATAATTGCGCACTTGGGAATGCCTATCCTTATTTCGAAGAGGGTCGTAAATATCTCGCACCCGGCATGTTTGGCCCTTGCGGTTATGGTCTGCCTGCAATTTTAGGGGCTAAGATTGCCAAGCCGGATACACCCGTTGTTGGCTTTGCTGGAGACGGGGCTTTTGGGATTTCCATGAACGAAATGACAGCTTGCGGGCGCGGAGACTGGCCAGCCATTACACAAGTCATTTTCAGGAATTATCAATGGGGTGCGGAAAAGCGCAATACCACATTATGGTTTGATAATAACTTTGTCGGCACAGAACTGAATCTGGGTGTCGAATATGCAAAAGTTGCTGAAGGCTGCGGTCTGCGCGGCGTTCAGGTTACGACCATGCAAGGACTGACTGACGCCATTAAAGAAGGCATACGCCTACAAATGGAAGAAAATGTCACCACCTTTATTGAGTGCGTGCTTAATCAGGAACTTGGTGAGCCTTTCCGCCGCGATGCCATGAAAAAACCGGTCGAAGTGGCTGGGATTGACCTCAAAGATATGCGTCCTCAAATTGGGGCGTAGGATTTCATATCGACAATCTATAAGGCTTTCGGGTCTTTTAAGTTTTTAAGCCGTGTTCGTAAGTCCGGCCATGCAAGATATGATAAAGCGCGCGAAATCCGCGCCCAAACATATTGTTCTGCCCGAGGGCCGTGACCCGCGGATAATTCAAGGAGCTTTGCGCGCAGCCCGCGACGGGGTGGCAAGGGTCACTCTGATCAGGGAGGCCAGTGAACTAAGCGCTCAACTTGTAGAACCTAAAGCCGGGCGAGACGAAATCAACATCATCCCAGCGCGCCCTGACCAAGCCTATATCCAAGCCTATATCCAAGCCTATATCCAAGCCTATTGCCAAGCCCGTGCCGATGAGAACTTCTCAAAAGAGGATGCAAAAGCCGCACTTTTAAATCCGCTCAACTTTGCCAATATGATGGTCAGGCTGGGCGATGCTGATGGCTGTGTGTCAGGGGCTGTCAATACCACACCAGATGTCGTGCGGGCGGCCTTACATATTATCGGAGCCAAGGACAAACTTGTCTCCAGCTTCTTCATTATGATCATGCCGCAAGATCATATCCACTTAGATGAGGCTGTCATATTCTCAGATTGCGGTCTGGTAATTGACCCGGACGCCGCCCAACTTGCCCTGATAGCCCGCAGTGCCGCCCAGAGTGGACAGGCCCTTCTTGGCCATGAACCAAAATTGGCCATGCTGTCTTTTTCTACCTATGAAAGCGCCGCTCATACCAGTGTCGATAAAGTCAAAACCGCCACAGACTTAATCCGTCGCAACCACCCCGAGATTATGGTGGACGGCCCTTTGCAATTTGACGCGGCTATATTGCCCGATATTGCCGCCCGTAAAGCCCCCGGCTCTGTCATAAACGGTAGAGCAAATGTCTTTATATTCCCCGATCTAAACGCCGGTAATATTGCTTATAAAATTACGGAACGACTTGGCGGGGCCAAAGCTATAGGCCCGATATTGCAAGGCTTGAACAAGCCAGCCAATGATCTGTCGCGCGGCTGCGGTAGCACGGATGTTTATAACATGATCGTCGTCACCGTCCTTCAAGCCCAGATAAACCAGAAAGAGTTATCAACATGACATTAGATAGCTCGCTCCTTAAAAAAAGATTGGCTGGTTCGGCGCTCTCAATACTCATTGGCACAGCCATTCTTATATTGGCTCGTAATTACGGCGCCCCCGTTATGTTGGTCGCGATCATAAGCGGGCTGGTTTTACATAAGCTTTATTCCGTCCAAAGTCTTAAGGCTGGGCTGGACTGGTGCGCCAAAGGCCTACTTTATATAGGCGTGGCCTTAATGGGACTACGCATTGATGTCAGCGATTTATCCCAAGCCGGATTTATCTCACCTGCCCTCATTCTTTTGACTTTGCTCATCACGCTTTACGGCGGCTTTCTCATTGCGCGGGCTATGGGGCAAAGCAAGGATTACTCAATCCTGATGAGCGGGGCTGTGGCCATATGCGGGATTTCTGCTGCCGCGGCCATTTGCGCCGCCCTTGATGACTGTGAAACCCGTGACGAAGAACTCACCATCACAGTGGCGGGTATCACCCTTTTATCGACCCTGACGATGATCCTCTACCCCCTGCTCTCCCATCTCTTAAATCTGGATAGTCTAGGCGCTGGTATACTCATGGGCGGCGGCATACATAATGTCTCCCAAGCGGTCGGGGCGGGATATGCTGTTTCTAATGAAGCCGGTGATTTATCAGTACTGCTCAAGCTCTTGCGGGTGTCTATGTTACTGCCCATCGTGATTATTGTATCCGTGATGTGGGGAAAGAATGCCGCTACGCCCTATCCGAATATGAGCGCAAAAATTCGCGCCAATGCACCGCCCTTTCTCGTGGTCTTTGT
>CAZNCJ010000021.1:0-36818 GCA_964571595.1 uncultured Caulobacterales bacterium
GAACAAAGCATAAACATTTCTTGACATTGCCTGCGTCTTCGGGCATGGATTCGGGGCCAACCCAGAGGAGCCTTGAAACGTGCCAAAAGCCAATAATATCTTTGTCTGCCAGTCCTGCGGCTCGGTTCATGCCAAATGGGCGGGGCGGTGCGATAGTTGCGGGGAGTGGAATACGCTCATCGAAGAGGCCACGCACAACACAAACAGTTCCGGGACGACCAAGCGCAAAAAAACGCGCGGCATTGATTTTATTGACCTTAACGGCGAGAGCGCGGAACTCCCGCGTATGAAAACCGGTATTGACGAGCTTGACCGCGTAACGGGCGGCGGTCTTGTGCCCGGCTCGGCGCTCTTGGTGGGCGGCGATCCCGGCATTGGGAAATCCACCCTCTTGCTGCAAGCTACAGGCAAGCTCGCCAAACAGGGCATTAAAACCGCCTATATTTCAGGCGAGGAAAGCACGGGCCAAGTCAGACGTCGCGCCAAACGCCTCGAGCTATCTGACAGCCCTGTTGCGCTGGCGGCGGAAACCTCGCTGGGCCATATTCTGGACGGCTTGATGGCGGAAAAACCCGATGTGGTGATTATCGATTCCATCCAGACCCTCTGGTCAGACCAGCTCACGGCTGCGCCCGGAACCGTGGCCCAAGTCAGAGCCTGCGCGCAAGAGCTGACCCGTTTTGCCAAAAAGCGCGGGGCCGCGGTTATCCTTGTCGGTCATGTCACCAAGGACGGCCAGATTGCAGGCCCGCGCGTGGTCGAGCATATGGTGGATGCTGTGCTGTATTTTGAAGGCGACCGCGCCCATCAGTTCAGAATTTTACGCGCCCATAAAAACCGCTTTGGCCCGACAGATGAAATCGGCGTCTTTGAAATGCGCGAACACGGCTTAACCGAAGTGCCTAACCCCTCCGCCCTTTTCCTTGACGGGCGGGAATATAATGCCAGCGGAGCCGCCGTCTTTGCCGGAATGGAAGGCACGCGCCCTGTCCTCACCGAGATACAAGCCCTCGTCGCCCCTGCCGCCTTTGGCACGCCGCGCCGCGCCGTTGTCGGCTGGGATAGCGGACGACTGGCTATGGTTCTGGCCGTGCTGGAAGCGCGTTGCGGCATTAGTTTTGCCGGCAAGGACGTCTATTTGAATGTCGCCGGCGGTTTGCGCATAAATGAACCCGCCGCCGATCTGGCCGTGGCGGCCGCACTTGCCTCATCCGCCTTTGATATTGCCATACCCTCTGATGCGGTGATTTTTGGCGAAATCAGCCTTTCAGGGGACGTCAGAGCCGTTGGACGGACAGATTTGCGCCTCAAAGAAGCCTCGAAATTAGGCTTTAAGCGCGCTATCGCCCCTGCTCCCTTGCAAAAAAATACACAAAAATCCCCTCATGAACTGCCAATTATTGAAATCAAGGCTTTGCGCGACCTCATAAGGCGTGTAGAGGAAGCTCACGAAGGTTCCCAGAACGACGATTCTCTCTGGGCTGCCTAGACTGTAATGGTTATCGAACGCCCAGACCATATCACACGGGCGTTCTAATTAAAGGTAATCGATATGAGCATCGGCCCTTGGGTTTTTAACGGCTTTGATATTGTCGTCTTACTCGTCGTCATAATATCCATGCTCATGGCCGCTTCGCGAGGTTTCTTCAGAGAACTTGTCTCTATCTCGGCTCTCGTCATTGCCGGGGCGTTAGCGCTTTTCGCTTTTGGACGTTTTCGACCCGCCGCACAGGGCTTTATACAGCCCGGCTGGTTGGCTGACGGGGCTTTAGGACTGGGGACATTTGCCTTTGGTTACATGCTCGTCGTCTTTATCCTTGGCGGTGTGGTGAAATCCCTCAAGGGTAAAAAGGTCGGGCTGATTGATAGATTACTCGGCGCAGGATTTGGTGGAGCGCGCGGTTTCCTTATTGCGGCCCTGTTTACAATGGTCGCCACAGCCTCCTACCGCGAAGGCCAAGCCGCCCAAGATTTCAAAGCCCGCGTGTTGGAAAATCAGCAAAACCTGCCAGAGGATGTGCTGGAAAATGCGCCCAAAGATGTCCGGGACTGGCTGGAAAAACCGCCACCCGAACTGCCCAGCTTTATTCAAGGCTCCACGCTCTACCCGCTCCTCGATAAAATAGGTGCAGGCCTCAGAGCCCTACCATTTGCCAAGGTCAGAACCGCAGCCGATGATTTAAAAAGCGGCGATCTTTCGCGCATCCTAGAAAGTGTCAAGGAATGACGTCCCACAATCCCACCGCATATTTCGATCCTCACGAAGATAAAATCAGAGAAGAATGCGGGGTGTTCGGGATATTTGGCATGGATAATGCCGCCTCGCTCACCGCTTTAGGCCTTCATGCCCTCCAGCACCGCGGACAAGAAGCCTGCGGCATTGCAAGCTATGACGGCAAAAAATTTCATACGGAACGCCATCTGGGTCTTGTCGGTGATAACTTTACCGGGGCCGATCCGTCCCAAAGGCTAAAAGGCCATATTTCCATTGGGCATGTGCGATATTCTACGGCTGGCGAGACAATATTGCGTAATGTCCAACCCCTATTTTCAGAATTACATGCGGGGGGCTTTGCCCTGGCCCATAACGGCCATATCACCAATGCCTATACAATCCGGGAACAATTAGTCGAAGACGGGGCAATATTCCAAAGCACCTCAGACACGGAAGTCGTCATACATCTCGTTGCCCGCGCCCGTTCCGGCCAGTTCATTGATCGTTTTATCAATGCCTTACGCCGCATAGATGGCGGCTTTGCCTTTGTGGGTATGACAAATGATCAACTTATAGGCGCCAGAGACAGACTCGGCATTCGCCCCCTCTTAATTGGGCGTTTGGGGGATAGCTATCTGTTAGCCTCAGAGACATGCGCTCTGGATATGATTAATGCGGAATTTATCCGCGAAGTCGATCCCGGTGAGGTCGTCGTTATCAATTCAGACGGTATTCGCTCCTTTAGGGCTTATCCGAAAACGCAGCCCCGACCCTGTATTTTCGAATTTGTCTATTTTGCCAGACCTGACTCTGTTGTTGGCGGAAAGAGCGTTTACGAAGTCCGCAAACGTATGGGACAAAGACTGGCCCAAGAAACACCCGCGGATGTCGATGTGATTATTCCTGTGCCTGATAGCGGTGTGCCTGCCGCCCTTGGCTTTTCTCAAGAAACGAACATTCCATTTGAGCTTGGCATTATCCGCAATCATTATGTCGGGCGTACCTTTATTCAACCCACGCAACAAATCCGCGATATGGGTGTGCGCTTAAAACATTCGGCTAACCGCGCTATGATTGAAGGCAAGCGCGTATTGCTCGTCGACGATTCTATCGTACGCGGTACAACCTCGACCAAAATTGTACGCATGATAAAAGCCGCCGGTGCCAAGGAAGTGCATTTCCGCTCTGCCTCGCCGCCAATTAAATTTCCTGATCATTACGGCATAGATATGCCCACAACTGAAAAGCTCATTGCAGCCAATTATAGTCTGGACACCATGACGCAAATGCTCGAAGTGGACAGTCTTGGTTTTCTCTCAATTGAAGGTCTTTATTGGGCCATGGGCGAGAAATACCGCGAAAATGACACGCCGCAATATACTGATCACTGCTTTACGGGGCAGTACCCCACGCAGCTTATTGACCGCGACCGCGAACTATTGGGCAATAAAAGTCCGCAACTCTCCTTTCTGGTTGAAGTCGCCTAAATATGTCCTCGCAAAACGGCTCAGACCGTCCCCTTGTGGGTAGAACAATTTTGGTGACTGGAGCTTCGCGCGGCATTGGCTATGCGGCAGCGCGCTATATGGCCAAGCAAGGCGCTCATATTATAGCTTTAGCGCGCACTCAAGGCGGGCTGGAAGACCTTGATGATGAAATTAAAAATATGGGCGGGGAGACGACACTTGTCCCGTTTGATCTGAAAAATTTTGAGGCCATAGACCAGCTCGGCGCAGTCATCCATGAGCGCTGGGGACAGCTTGATGGTTTGCTTGGCAATGCAGGCGTCTTGGGCGACCTTACCCCCGCCCCGCATGTAAAGCCTGATATTTTTGAAACTGTAATGGCCGTCAATATGACAGCCAATTATCGTCTTATCCGGTCGCTTGACCCCTTATTAAGAGCCTCACCTTCTGGACGGGCAGTCTTTTTAACCTCCTCTGTCGCTAAGCACCCGCGGGCCTTTTGGAATGCTTACGGGGCGAGTAAGGCGGCGCTTGAAACCTTTGTTCTCTCATATGCTCAGGAAAGTTCGGTCACAAATCTTAAGGTCAATATTTTGGACCCTGGCGGAACACGTACGGCTATGCGGGCCAAAGCCATGCCGGGTGAAAATGCCGAGCTTCTACCCGCCCCCTCTGATCTCGCACCTTTGATTGCCCAAATGTTATCGCCAGATTATGAAGAAACAGGCGGGCATATAAGGTTTCGGCAAACGCCATTTTTTAAGGGTTAAAAGTGACGTCTCTAAAGCGCGTTCTCAGCTAAGAACTTATCCACGCTTTCAAAAAATTGGTCGCGGAAAACATCCTTCTCCATCATAAGCTCATGTTTGGCGCCCGGTACAACGCGGTGTTTAGCTTGCGCCTTTCGGGCGAAATTCAGATTAGAGGCCGGATCAACTATAGGATCAGCGCCGGCGGCCACAATCAATGCCGGAATTTTCAGTTTATCTGCGTTCCGGTTTACATAGGCCATAGAGCGCAAGGCTGAGCTGATCCAGCCATAAGAAGGCGGACCTAAGCGCAATCGCGGCTCATTGTTGAAATAGGCGGCCCAATTCTCATAACGTGCGAGATCTGATGTCAGTTTATTTTCTGCAAAAGGAACAGGTATGCCTATACGCTGTTTTTGAAAGGGTAGATTTTTCTGGCTTAGCCCCAGAAATGATAAAGCCCGTATAATTTCACGCAAAAAGGGCGTATCTAGCTCGAATATTCCCAACATAGGTGCGCTACAAATAACGGCTTGAGGATTAAGCGCCCCGGAAATGATGGATTGCAACACAATCGTGCCGCCCATTGAATGGCCCATTAAAACATGCGGTTTTGGCAAAAGCGGAGAAAAGATTTTTGTAACATGAGCGAGATCATCCGCATAATCTTGGAAGTCCGCCACATAGCTGATCAAAGGATCATCCAATAATCTCTGGGATAAACCCTGACCGCGCGGGTCTACCATAAGAACAGTATAGTTTCGGGCCAGAAGGTCGCCGACTGTCTCGAGATATTTTTCTATAAATTCTGTACGGCCCGGCGAGAATATGATCGTCCCGCGCGGGGCGTCCGTCGGGGCACTTGCCAGCATAGCTCTTAAGCGAACATCACCATGCTTGACATAATAGGGTTTTGCACAGGCCTCAATAAAGTCTGGTAATGGACGCCCATTTGGCTGAATAAACTCAGCTTCTTGAAACGTCTGACCTTTATTAAGCATAGCACATTCCGTTGCACCCCGAAAAAATGGGGGCCTCAAGCCCCCAATCATTCACAATCTAATTAGATTACATAGAGCTAAAAATACTCTGTAATCCCATGGCAACTGACATATCACCCGCGACTTTCAACTTACCTGACATGAAAGCCATCATCGGGTCGAGATTACCTTCAGCCAAAGAAATAAAGTCTTCTTTAGCGACAGAGATTGTGCAATCTGCATCTTTATCTTCTGTTGTGGCCTCCTGACCGGAAGCGTGTACGCATCCATCATCTCCGAAATCAAATTTTACGGATTTATCAAGACCTCCTGACTTGCCTAAGGCTTCGGTCATTTTTGCGGCTATTTCTGCGATATCCATAAATTCTCCTTTCGATATCATTACTTATTTTACATATGGGATGCTTTTACTAAAACTTCCAGTATTTTATGCAAACCCAACTCTTGAAATGACAGCTCCGTGTCTGTCAAAAAAATCTTATAATGGTTTTCTGAACTTAAGCGTGGCTCTGTCGCTCTCGCCGATATTGACGAAACCTTGGGCGTCAAAACCATCTTTTTGAGGGTCATCATCCTTTGGCAGTTTTGATCTGGGCGGTAAAGTCCAGACACCAAAGGGGTGATCTGCGGTATCGCGCGGATTGGCATTTACCTCCGAGGCCCCCACAAATTCAAACCCAGCCTCTTCAGCCAGCGCTTTCATATAGCTTTCCTGCACATAGCCCGAAGCCGCTTTGGGGTCCTGCGTGGCTGATTCCGGCAATCTATGCTCGACAATACCGAGTATCCCGCCGGGTTTGAGCGCATCATAAAAGGCCTTAAAAGCTTCCGTCTCAAAGCCGTTTTTCATCCAATTATGCACATTTCTGAATGTCAGAACAACGTCCTGACTACCCGCGGGCGCAATGTCATAGCTATCCTGAAAGAACTCGGTAAAGGACACATTTCCGTAAACGTCAACATCGCTATATTTATCGACAAAGCGCTGTGATCTTTCGCCGTATTTGCCCCCAAGACTAATTGGCAAGGTCGAGGCTGTATACGTTCCACCATTTTCGGCAAGATATGGCGCTATGATATCACTATACCAACCGGGCCAGATTTCTGTAACGGATTTACCAGGGCCAACCTCGAAAAACTCAAGCGTTTCAAGAGGATGGCGAAATTGATCTCGCGCAGATGCTTTCGCGCGCCTGGGGTGTGAAATAACAGAGGCCAGACTAGCCGGCTCGGTCACCTGACCAGACTGTTCTGCGGACCCGGAAGAATTGGACGTATTGGGAGCCTCTGTACCAGAAGAGCAAGCGCCCAAGCCTATAATCGCTGCGCAAATGCCCGTTAAATATATAGATTTCCCCGTTAAATATGTAGATTTCAAAGTCGAATCCTTAGCTCTCATCATGTCGCTCCTATTCTTAAGTTCGCACATGAATGCGACAAACGCGAGATATACGCAAGTCCGCACCACCCCTTGACGTTCACAAAATCGTGCTTACCTGAGCTTTGAGACGCCGATTTCGGGTCTTACTTAACTACAGGTTGCTCGCAAGAGGACCACATCAAACATTGCTTGAAAGGATGTTTAATATGCTTACTTATGATTTTTCCCCGCTTTACCGCTCATTTGTCGGATTTGACCGTATGGCAAATCTCATTGATGCCGCTACACAAGCACAGAATACAAACTCCAGCTATCCGCCCTATAACGTCGCGCAAATCAGCGAAGACGAATACCGTATCGAACTGGCCGTTGCGGGTTTCTCGGACGCTGATCTTGAGATTGAAAGCCACCAAAATGTCTTAACAGTAACGGGCACTAAAGCCCCGAAAACTGATGATGAGGCCAATGATAACCAGCTAAAATATATGCATCGCGGCATTGCCGAACGGGGTTTTGAACGCCGCTTCCAGCTGGCTGATCACGTCTTTGTCCAAGGTGCAAAGCTCGAAAACGGCCTGCTTGTCATCGCCCTTAAACGCGAGCTGCCAGAGGCCTTGAAACCGCGCAAAATTGCCATTGGTCAAGCTGACGAAAAGTTAATAATTCAGAAATCTTCTCGTAAAGGCAAAGCTGCGTAAAAAGAACTCAGATGTATTGATTAAGTCCTCTCCCCTCGGACATTATCTATATCTGACAAGCGGCGCCGTGTCCCCTCCCCCTTCCACGGCGTCGCTATTTTTTAACAGATTTTATGAGCTGTAATCTCTAGCGCCCGGCTGTGATACGCGCAAAAAAATCAGCATTAATCTCGCTGGCTTCACTGCCCCCCAAACCGATGATTGTATCTATACCCGCTTCTTGTAACAGCGCCGCGCCGCGCCAATGCACACGCGGATCTGGGTCTATCACAGCTATGATACATCGCTTAATACCGGCCTTGATCAGCGCGGAAGCACAAGGTGCGGTTTGGCCGTAATGCGAGCACGGCTCAAGCGTGACATAAACATCCGCACCCGCCGCCTGATTGCCTGCAATTTGTAGGGCATTTGTTTCCCCGTGCGGACGCCCCCCATCAGAGGTCACACCCTGCCCCACTATGACGCCGTCTTTGACAATGAGGCAGCCAACGGAAGGATTATCGCCTGTACGTCCTTTTTGCCTGCGCGCAAGCTCCAAGGCTTTGGACATAAAGACGACATCAGTCATGTGGTCTAAGCCGTTTTGATTTCGGGAAGGTCCTTGGCGCGTTTCTTGTCTAGATAACGGGCTGACTTTACGACCAGCTGTCTATCTTCAAGCTCGATGAGAAGCGGATTACCTGTCGGGAACTCAAAGCCGGGAATATCTTTATCAGGCACATCAAAAATTTTCTTCATCAAGGCACGTAAAGAGTTTCCATGGGCGGAAATAATGACATTAGAACCCGCCGTAATAAAGGGCATGATATAGCTCTCGAAATATGGCAAGACCCGTTCGGTCGTGATTTTCAAGCTCTCGCCAGTCGGCAGTTCTTTGGGATCAAACCCCGCATATTTTTCATCATGTGAGGGATGAAACTCGTTTTCCATATCAATTTGCGGCGGGGGAATGTCAAAGCTACGCCGCCAGATATGCACTTGCTCATCGCCGTGCTTATCACGCGTCTCTTGTTTGTTTAACCCCGTCAGGCCGCCGTAATGACGTTCATTTAAATGCCAGTCCTTTGTGACAGGAATATGCATTTGCTCAAGCGCTTCTAATGTGAGCCATAAGGTTTTAATTGCGCGCTGCTGATAGCTGGTAAAGGCGACATCAAAATCAATCTTTTCCTTGGTGAGTAATTTCCCCGCCTTTTTCGCCTCTCTGACACCGGCCGGCGTTAAGCCAACATCTACCCAGCCCGTAAAACGGTTTTCAAGGTTCCATGTGGATTGTCCGTGGCGGACAAGTACAAGTTTCGTCATTATTTAATTCCTCATAAGCGCCTAATGCGCGTCATTCCAATTCAAAGCGGCATTCGCCTCTACAACAAGTGGCACAGATATATTCACAGCAGGCATATGGGCATTTTCCATTGTCTTGATAACTATATCTTGTAAGTCTTTTGCCTGACCTTCCGGCACCTCAAAAACCAGTTCATCATGAACTTGGAGCAACATACGCGCCCCGTCTACTTTTTCAATCGCCTCTGGCATACGAATCATTGCCCGTCTGATTACATCCGCTGCCGCCCCCTGTATAGGCGCATTTATCGCTTGGCGTTCGGCAAAACCTCGTACTGCCTGATTGCGGTCTTTAATCCCTTTAATATGGCATTTGCGCCCGAAGAGCGTTTTGACATAGCCATATTCCCGCGCCTCGTTTTTCGTGTCGTCCATATAGGCTTTGATACCGGGGAATTTCTCGAAATAGCTTTTAATATAATCAGAGGCTTCGCTGCGCGAAATACCCAGATTATTTGCCAGACCAAATGCAGAAATACCGTAGATAATCCCGAAATTAATCGCCTTGGCCCGGCGGCGCGTATCCCCGTCCATATCGGCAAGGCTTACCCCGAACATTTCACTGGCCGTTAGCGCGTGAATATCCACCCCGTCAGAAAAGGCCTGTTTCATTGTCGGCAGGTTTGCGACATGCGCCAGTAGTCGCAATTCGATCTGGGAATAGTCAGCCGCTATCAAGACATGGCCAGGCTCGGCAATAAAAGCATCCCGAATTTTACGCCCGTCTTCTGTGCGAATGGGGATGTTCTGCAAATTCGGATCAGATGATGAGAGGCGTCCTGTCGTCGTGGCCGCCAAAGCATAGCTTGTGTGAACCCGCCCCGTATGAGGGTTTATCTGATTGACCAAAGCATCCGTATATGTGGATTTCAGCTTGGCATAATGGCGCCAGTCCAGCACTATTTGCGGTAGGTCTTCACCCGTAGCCGCGAGGTCTTCCAATATGCCTGCCCCCGTCTGCCATGCCCCCGTCTTGGTTTTCTTGCCCCCCTCATATCCCATTTGATCAAACAGGATTTCACCTAATTGTTTGGGAGAACCAAGATTAAACGGATTACCCGCAATTTCATGGGCTTGCGCTTCTAGGCCGACCATTTTCTGGGCAAAATCACCCGAGAGCCGCGCGAGCACAGCACGGTCAACTTTAATGCCGTGATTTTCCATTTGCGAGATGACTTTAGGCAAGCCCCGCTCAAGCGTTTCGTAAACTGTTGCAACCTGTTGCCCGCCTAATTTCAGCTTGAGGAACTTCCATAGCCGCAATGTCACATCCGCATCTTCAGACGCATATGGCGTGGCTTCTTCCAGTGATATTTCGTCAAAGGTCTTCTGCTTTTTACCCGTTCCGGCAATTTCTTTGAAACTAATAGGCTTATGCCCGAAATAAGTCTCAGAGAGAAAATCCATACCGTGGCCGTGCAGCCCGCCCGAGAGCGCGTAAGATATCAGCATTGTATCATCATAAGGCGCGGGACGTAGAGTCCGTCCATTGGCGCTATAACGCTGAAACACCCCCAGATCATATTTGAAATTCTGCCCGATTTTTAGCACGCTTTCATCATGTAAAAGCGGCTCGAGCATATCTAACGCCGTTTGCATGGGGATTTGTTGTGGGGCGCCGTCGCCTAACAAATCATCCCCGCCGCGGTGCCCAAGCGGAATATAGCAGGCTTCATTATCACCTACCGCCAAACAGACCCCCACCAGATTAGCCTCGGCACTATCCAGACTGTCCGTTTCCAAATCAACGGCGATATTGCCCGCCTCAAAAGCGCGCTCGACCCAATGGGCCAGCCGCTCCGTGGTTTGGACACATTCATATTTGTCCTTATCAAAGATAACATTATCCGGCGTTTGCTTCTCTGCCGGGCTGACAAATCCGGGTTTGGTATCATCGCGGCGCAGACCATCGGTCTCGCCCTCACCCAAAGCCGCCCTTACACGCGCGGTCAAAGTCCGAAATGTCATGCTTTCCAAGAAATCAAACAAAAGCTCAATATCCGGATCACTGACCGCTAAATCCTCTAGGGGCACTTCCAGATCAATATCCGTTTTTAGCGTGACCAATTCGCGCGAAATACGCGCCATATCAGCATGCTCTAGGAGCTTTTCGCGCCGCCCTTTTTGCGGAATTTCACCCGCGCGCTCTAGTAAGGTATCCAGATCACCAAACTCGTTTATCAAAAGAGCTGCTGTCTTCACACCAATTCCCGGAACACCCGGTACATTATCCACACTATCGCCCGCCAAGGATTGAATAGCGATAACCTTATCTGGCCCGACACCGAATTTGGCTTCACATTCCGCAAAGCTCATCGTGCGGTTTTTCATCGTATCCACCATTGTCACCTTATCAGAGATAAGCTGCATCAAATCCTTATCAGAGGAAACAATGGTTACTCTGGCGCCTTTGGCCTCACCTTGTTTGGCATAGGTCGCAATCAGATCATCTGCCTCAAAGCCCGTCATTTCCACCGCAGCTGCGCCAAAAGCCCGCGTGGCATCACGCGTAAGCGGGAATTGCGGCACAAGGTCTTCGGGCAGCTCTGAGCGATTGGCTTTATATTCTGGATAAATATCGCTACGAAATGTCTTGCCCTTGGCATCAAAAATCACAGCAAAATGCGTCGGCCTGTCCTCATCATTTTGGTCGCGCAATAATTTAAACAACATGTTGGAAAAACCAGCTACCGCTCCGATTGGCAAACCGTCAGTTTTGCGCGTTAAAGGCGGCAAAGCGTGATAGGCTCTGAAGATATATCCTGACCCGTCAACCAAGACGATGTGGGAGCTATTGGTGATAGGCGCTGTGGCTGACATAAAGAATCCTAAATTTCGCTTTCTTTTGCGCGTCAGAATGCTTTTTTTCAAGGGCTTGCCCAATTTTTGCCACAGATTTTTATTCAGTTTTTATAAAGAAGAAATCAGTTACTATATATCAACCGCTTCATAGTCCCATATGCGCGGCATGATGATTAAAAGAGATATTATTAAGTGTATCAAGATATTGATGAGCCTGGAGACATAGAGCCTGCCTTAGACAGGCCGTCCCGCCTGTCTACTATATGGAAAGCGCTCATCGCCCTTATCATTATAGGTGGACTGATATTCTTCTATCTATACAGCATCAATGGCAGCCATACGGACACGTCAACCGAGACTTCGCAAAATGCCGTTATATCCAAAGTGTACCGCACTGCTATGTCAGAGCCTCTCGCACCGCTGCGGCGGGCGCGCTTACATGACTTTGTTTCGACCTATCCTGACTCAAAACATGACCGCGCAGCAAAAGCCCAGCTTTTGGTTCTAAATGATGAAGAAGCCCGCAGCTGGGCCGAGGTTACAAATATTCTATATGAGCCTGACAGTGAACGTATTGAAAAACTGATCGCTCTGGATAAATATGAAAGAAAATGGGGGCCATCCTTTTTAGGGGGACGCGACGACGATATTAAGTCCATCAAAGAAAATCTGGAAAGCCAGACTGAACAAACACCAAGTCGTAAGCTCGAAGATAACCCAGATGTTATAAACACGCCTACTGCGGACAGATCTCAGGAAAAAACTATAACGGATACGGAACTTGCAGGCGGGCCAGTCATTCGCATTGCGCCTCCCCCGCGTCTTGTCGAAACCATCAGGCCCACACAAACACGTCGGCCTGACATTGTTGTCGCCCCGAAAGTTAGGCGAAATTCGACACCGAAATTTCCTCGACGCGCCGAACGCAGAGGCATTGAAGGCCTCGTCATACTTGACCTCTCAATTGACGAAACGGGACGGGTTAGAATTGCGAAATTGGTGTCCGTAGAGGCCCAAGACTATCAACGTGATTTCGTTCGCGCCGCACAAAGAGCGGCAAAGCGCACGCGGTTTTTCCCGCAAACTGTAAACGGGGTAGCACAGCCCGCTACCAATATTCGCAAACGCTATAGATTCGCCTTGAACTGATAAGGCCTATGCAGTCAGATTAATGTGCTGAGGGTTTTGCCTCTGGGTCAAGTTTGAACCCCTGCCCGCAATATTTACAAATGACTTCTGTCCCCGTGCCCATATCTAACCACGTCTTGGGATGGCCCAAAGCACCACCGCCTCCGTCACATGCAATGCGTTTTTTTGCTACAATGATCATCGTGTCAGGGTTTGACATTCTCATATCCCGAATTAGAAACTTATTCACCATCTCATATGAGACGGTATACCAAAGGTCAATCTCTGCATGTCATCAAATTCCCAAATTACGAAAAATGCACAGCAAAATAATAGCGCGGGACCTGCACTTGCCCCGGCGGTAGAAATTAGCGGTTTAAGGAAAGTTTATGGCAAGACCCGCAAAGCAGAGGCCAAGACAGCCTTAAAGGGTGTTGATCTGATTATTCCGCGCGGCTCTATTTTCGGACTGCTCGGCCCGAACGGGGCGGGTAAGTCCACAATGATAAATATTCTCGCCGGACTTGTTGTTAAATCCGAAGGTAATGCCAAAATTTGCGGCTATGATATAGTCACACAGACCCGCCAAGCCAGAGCCTCGATCGGGGTTGTCCCCCAAGAAATTACTATGGATGTCTTTTTCACGCCCTTTCAGGCCTTGGAATTACAAGCGGGTTATTACGGCGTCCCGAAATCAGAACGGCGGACAGAGGAAATCCTGACTGCCTTGGGCCTAATCGAGAAACGCGATGCTTATGTCCGCCAACTTTCGGGCGGTATGAAGCGCCGCCTGCTTATCGGGAAAGCCTTGGTCCATAATCCGCCCGTCCTAATTTTAGACGAACCCACAGCCGGCGTAGACATAGAACTGCGCCGACAATTATGGGCCTATGTTGAGGAACTCCATGCCAAAGGCACGACAATTATCCTGACCACGCATTATCTGGAAGAAGCCGAAGCTCTATGTGATAAAATCGCGATAATCCATAACGGCGAAATCGTCGCCAATGATGATAAGAGCGCCCTTCTCTCACGTCTTGATAAGCGCACAATTATCATAAGCCCTACCGCGCCGCTTTCGAGCTTGTCCCCAGAGCTATTAAAAATGGGGGCGCACATTCGCGAAGACGGCAATCTGGCCATAGATTATAAATCTGGCACAGATAGTATTTCCGACGTTCTGCAAGTCGTGGCGCAATCGGGCATTTCTATTTCTGATTTGCGTACAGAAGAACCCGATCTGGAAGACGTGTTTATGTCTCTTACCTATAGCGCAGATGAAAGCCCGTAATTATGACAACTCCGAACCGCGTCTTAGAACATCTGGGCTGTAAATATCCCATCGTCCAAGCCCCTATGGGCTGGATTGCCCGCAGTAAACTCGCCTCTTCTGTCTCTAATGCGGGCGGGTTTGGCATTATAGAAACATCCTCTGGTGAGCTTGAAAATTGCCGGGCGGAAATCGCGGCCATGTCAGAGCTTACCGATAAGCCCTTTGGCATAAACCTGCCTTTATTGTTTATCAAAGACCCTAGCATTATTGATATGGTTATTGCCTCGGGGGTCAAGTTTGTGACGACCTCTGCTGGAGATCCCTCCAAATATATCGACGCGCTTAAAGGGGCGGGACTGACCGTTTATCACGCCGTGCCCAATCTCGCAGGCGCGATGAAAGCGGCAAATGCCGGTGTTGACGGACTTGTCGTGGAAGGCACGGAAGGCGGCGGTTTCAAAAACCCTGAGGAAGTCGGCCTGTTTGTTTTAATACAGGCTATCCGCAAAAAAATTGATCTCCCCATTATCGCGGCTGGCGGCATTGTAGACGGTATCGGAATGGCCGCCGCCTTTGCCGCCGGAGCCGAAGGTATACAAATGGGAACCCGTTTTGTCTCTAGTCAGGAAAGCCCCGTACATGAGAATTATAAAACGGCGATCAAAGAAGCAGACCTAACAGGGACATGGATTTTAAACAAAAAGGGCCGGCCTTGCGTTCGCGCGCTGAAGACAGATTTTACCAGTAAAATATTCGATGAAGGTCTTATGGATATGAGCGCCATGAAAGACATTAAGAACCTTTATTTTGGCGGGGATATGAACGCCGCACCCGCCTTGGCCGGTCAATCTGTCGGACTTATTGATACGGTTAAACCTGTTGCAGAGATTATCACCGATACGATTGAAGAGTTTAATCAGTGTTGCGAGAATATGGGACAGCTTCGCTTTTAGCCTGCCCCTCGTTTCACAAAAGAGCGCATTTCTCCGTCTAAGGCTTTGACATGCAGAACGGGTTTGATAGAGACAGCCTGATATTATACGCGCTTTAATGCCAGATATGATGAAAGATAAAATGACGAGCTATAAATCCGATTTTATGACAACCCTGACAGAAAGAGGGTTTCTGTATCAGTGCACTGACGAAGAGGGTCTGGATAGCTTGGCCTCTGAAGGTGGATTGATCGGCTATATCGGCTTTGATTGCACCGCGCCCAGCCTGCATGTCGGCTCGCTTGTGCAGATCATGATGCTGCGCCGCCTCCAGCAAAGTGGGGGCGTTCCGATTATCTTGCTCGGCGGCGGAACGACAAAAATCGGTGACCCTTCCATGAAGGATAAAACGCGCCCCATACTGACAGATGAGATGATCGAAGCGAATAAAAAAGGCATTAAGCAGGTCTTTGAAAAATTCATCCAATTTGACGGTCCAAATGCGGCCATTATGGTCGATAATGCTGACTGGCTGGACGGGCTGGGCTATATTGAATTTCTACGCGATGTCGGAAAGCTCTTTACGATCAACCGCATGATCACAATGGAAACCGTCAAGCGCAGGCTCGAAAACGAACTGCCTATGACATTTCTAGAATTTAATTACCCGCTCTTGCAAAGCTATGATTTCGTTGAGCTTTTCAGACGTCATGGGTGCCGCCTACAATTAGGTGGTTCGGATCAATGGGGCAATATTACAACTGGTGTTGACCTTACTCGGCGCATGGAAGGCACAGAGTGTTACGGCTTTACCTCCCCGCTTATCACCACCGCTTCGGGCGGTAAAATGGGCAAGACAGCGGACGGCGCCGTCTGGCTAAATACTGATCCAAGCTTCGGAAAGGCTTACGTCAAAAGCGCTTATGATTACTGGCAGTTCTGGCGCAATACAGATGATGCGGATGTCGGACGTTTCATGCGTTTATTTACCGATTTAAGCCTCAGCGAAATCGCCGATCTAGAGAAACTTGAGGGCGCGGATATTAATGCCGCTAAAATCCGTTTGGCCAATGAGGCCACGACATTATTACACGGCCAAAAAGCCGCACAAGATGCCGAAGCCACAGCGCGCAAGACATTTGAGCAAGGCGGAAGTGCTGCGGGCCTGCCGACATTTGAGGCGGGACTAGATAATTTACTGGTTGTTGACGCGGCCCTGCTTTGCGGGCTGGTAAGCTCTAAAGGCGAAGCCAGACGCCACATAAAAGGCGGGGCTTTGAAACTAAATGACACCAAAGTGGACACGCATGAGGCTTTGATAACCCAAGATGATATTAATGCTGAGGGCGTGGTAAAATTATCTGTCGGCAAGAAACGTCACGCCCTTATCAAACCCGTTTAATTTCTAAGGCGTCTGACTGCCTTCGGCTTGAGGGGCCTCTTCAGGCTGGAAAATACGGCGTAACACACCCGGCGTTAAAGCTGATAATGGGTTGATACTGACTTGGGATTTATCAAACCTGCCTTTCACACCATAGTTCAGCGCGAAGAAACCCTCCCCTTCTTTACCAATAAGCAATTCGCCTAGAACGGGGATTTTCTGTAAAACTGCATTGGCGGAATAGGCCGGGACGAGCAGTCCCGATATATCGACTTGCCCCTGCCCCACATCCACTTCTCCGCTCGCGGTCATTCCAAGTGCCAAACCTGAAACACGCGCCTCGCTGAGACGCAATTTGCTCTCGCGCCACGAAAACGGCAATTCCAGCGCATCAAAGTTTAGTCCTGTCCCCCCGAAAACATCTGACAAGCCTTGCAAGGAGGCCAAGGACAACATTTGGGTTAAGATCGGCGCTTCGAGTAATTTAAAATCCGTAACTTCAACCTTTCCTGTAATTGTCCCCTCAAGTCCGATAGGTGGAAGTTCCGCATTTATCTCCATTTTCCCGCCTGAAATATTATCAATTCCGAAAAAAGCAAAACTCGCATCCGAAGCATCCGGCACCCGCATAACGGCCTGACGATATGTCCCCTCATCATCCAGTTCCAATGAGGCATGAAAATTACCCGCTCGCGTTTCCCCGTCAATAAAGGCCGTTTCTATACCTTGGCCGTTATGGGAGATAACGATATTTGCATCACGCAAGACATAAGCCTCATCCAGTAAAAGGCGCGTCACGATCCCGTCAATCTTGTAAGGCAGTCCCAAAGTTTGGGGCGCAGCTTGTCCCGACAGCAAAGGCCCCATTATCGTAGAAATGTCGAGATAATCAGCTATGACACTCAGACTTAACGCCTCACCAAATGCGGAGGGGCGCAATGTGAATTTCCCATCAACAAGATTATCAATTTTTGCATCATCGACGCGTAAGTCTATAAGGCGAAAATCAGAGGCGAGTGACATGTTCCCCTTTAAGGATAAAGCGGGGGCCTCCACCGAAGTATTTTCCAAAATCAAACTGCCATCCTCAAGACGTTTGACCCGCGCCTTTAGTTCTCCCGCTATATTTTTGGGCTTAGACCAATAACTCCCCAAGACCATATCGGCGGGTGTGAGATCAGCACGCAGGCTGGCTTGTGAAATATTCACACCCACACCCGTGGCGAGAACCTCAACATCGACATCTCCGCCGATAAAGGCCCGCAAACCAACCCCCAGCCTGTCCATATCTTCCCGGGTCAGTCGGCCCTTAATTTCATATTTAGTGGGCGTAGCTCCCTGATCAAATATTTCCTGCCACGACATATCCGTGTGCCAAGGTCCGATTTTAACCGGGCCGTTAACAGTCATCCCGTTTTCGTCAATATCAAAAGTTACATGCCCCTGCGTTAAACTATGCGGCCCTATTGAAAACGGAGCCGAAACATTGGTGAATTCGCCTTTAGAAGCATATTTAATTCTCTCACGTTCGAAGTTTACAAGTAAGGGGCGGGTGATAGATAAATTGACTTTGCCTTCTCCGTTAAACGCCTGAGAATCCGTTCCGTATTTGCTCACATATTCAAAGGGTTTTTGATCTATCAGGCCAAGTAAATCTCGCAACTGCCCCTTGGCGTCCACATTGATAATAATATCGCCGCCTTTTGGAAATAATCTGGGGATGGAGACATAGCCTTTTTCAACTTCAATATCTCCGATTTGCCCCCGATCCGCCCAAAATTCGAAACTATTACCGGCAAGCAGGCCGCGCCCCACCGCTTGTGAAAAGGGCGTCATGGTTTGGATGTATTTCGCATTGCCCTCGGAGACATCAAAACTTAGCTTAAGGTTCTCCGAAGTCCAATTTGCACCCCCAAATTGGGGTTCTCCCAGATCAAAATCGCAGTTCAAGTTTTCC
This sequence comes from uncultured Caulobacterales bacterium, assembly GCA_964571595.1. Classification (GTDB taxonomy): domain Bacteria; phylum Pseudomonadota; class Alphaproteobacteria; order Caulobacterales; family Maricaulaceae; genus CALCKU01. The sequence continues at coordinate 18,328 of CAZNCJ010000021.1, forward strand.
AAACGACCCGATGTTATTGAGCGGACAATCCAGTCGCGAGCCCCTTTGCCAAAATTTACAGGCCAAAGCCGGGTCAGATCACTCGCCCGCATATCTCCGCTGACCTGAACATTGCCTGCCAGCATTTGAAGGTCCGCATAGGTTTCACCCCACTCCAGCGAACTTTTCAGCGCAGCAGAGAAGGCCCCGAAATCAAAATGCGCCGGATCAATTTTAAGACGTTTACCCGCAATATTAACACCGCCAGACAGATGTATTTCTTTTAGCTCTAAAGCACTCTCAAACACAGGCGTCACATCCGCTCTTATGTCTGTGAACTCAAATCTAAACGGATTATAGAGCCTAGAAACGTCCTGACTTACATCCTCTGGCGGGCCTGTTTCTAAGCTGGATTGGCTCTCAAGGGCCTGAGAGTTAAAGGGGGCACCGCCTTGATCAACTTTATCATTGATAAGTTTTTGTTGCTGTAGATGATACTGCCCTTGCGCCTTAAAATTAAATTTCTCTGCTTCAAAAACCAAGTCAGTAAAATCGATATGTTGCGTTTTTTGATCATATTCAACTTGCGTTTCAAAGTGCTGGAACCTGTCATTAAAATTAGCAATCTCTAGCTCTCCTGGCCCCGTAGAAACGCCCATATCCATTTTCGTGAGCCCCCCACTGCGTTTAATACCCAAGCTGCCTTTAATCTCGACCGGCGCATTCAATCCTCGTAGAGCTGATAAGGGCCCCGCTTTGGGTCCGTTATCGCGCAGATTTAGCCCTTTTATATCCATATCGAGATCTAATGTTTGCAAAGCATCATATGAGGCGGCCGTAATGGAGACTGTGCTGGGAGGAGAATTTTCACTGCGTGTTACAGCGTCAAGTTTTAGATTTAAGCTATCATCCGCTCCAATTTCATAATTGATAACGACGTCTTGTAACTTAATGTCCCATGCGTTTTTGATATCTGAAAAAAACGCTGCGCCGTTTTTAAGTTCAACGAATTTCAAGCCTTGAGGCAGAGATAATCCGGCACTCTTCTGGTTGTTTTGAGAGCCGAAAACAGATTGGATTTTCCCAAGATCATCTGGCAATCCCAATCCCATTTTCAGATTGCCATTAAGCGGGCGTTGAAATGATACTGCCCCGCCGTCTATATATAATTTCCGCGGGGTGAAGGCGCCCGACAAAACTTCATTTAAAGCAAACTGACTTCTGATCTGTGCAATGTTTTCAATCTCATTGCCCTCCTTGTCTACAATCGAAATTGAAGACGCCGAAAAATCAAACGCATTATCAGGGCCGTACCAATCAAAATTCATGGTTTCAATGCGGGCATTGGCGCCGTTAAAGGCCTGCGAGAATTGTTGTTCCACCAATTTACGCAAAAAGGAGACATCATATTGGTCTTGCGCCAAGATATAATTGATAGCGTAAAACCAGACGAGCGTGATGCCTAGGCATATTGTAATGAGCTCGCCCATCACATCCCACATTGTGTGCATCAAACTCTGAGGCGAAAAAGAAAGAGACGCGCTTTGCTGATCGGCATTGGGCTGATCGGCATTGGGTTGTGTGGGTTCCACATCCATCCGCTCTTTATCGACACTTTCAGAGCTCTGCTCTGGGGATTTGAAGACTTTGGCTTTCACGGCGTTCATACGTTTGCGCCACACCAAAAGGGCCTTGTCGATTTTAGAAATATCGGTCATAGCTTAGAACTGATCTATCATGAGATCATTTAAGAAAACACCACTGAATTTATAAATATCACATATACAGGACACACCCCCATGACGCAGCTAGAACCTTTAATGCAAGCCCCAGATTTTGTCATGGAACGGGACGGAGGCGATAAGGTTAGCCTGAAAGATTTTTCCGGCCGGTTCCTCGTCTTATATTTTTATCCCCGTGATGACACTCCGGGCTGCACAAAAGAAGCCATTGGATTTACAGAAAGCCTGTCTGATTTTAAAGCATTGGGCGCAGACATAATTGGCGTGTCTCGCGATACAGTCGCCAAGCATGAGAAATTTATCAAAAAACACGATCTCAAAATACCACTCGGCTCTGATGTAGAAGGTCAGGTGACGGAGGATTACGGTGTCTGGGTAGAAAAGAACATGTATGGCAAAACCTATATGGGGATTGAGCGTGCGACATTTCTCATCAATCCCGAAGGTAAGATCGTTCAAATCTGGCGCAAAGTTCGGGTTAAAAACCATGTAAGCGATGTCTTGGAAGCCTTAAAATCACATAGCTAAGAGACCCACCACATGTCTGATAATAACCGTGCCGTCTATGACAATGCTCTGGCTGTTTTTGAGGCGGTTGATATCCAAGATAAACAAGTTGCGGCCCAAAAACTCAGCCGGGATTGGCACGATACAGCTTTGCTTGGCTCTGCGATATCTGATATGAATGACAGGCCCGGACGCCCCAAACAACCAAAATTGGTAAGCCCCGGCGAAGTTCCGCGCCGTAGGCTGGGTAGCCCGCAAGGACGCGCCGCCTTACTACATGCGATAGCCCATATTGAATTTAACGCCATTGATCTGGCCGCTGATATGATTTGCCGGTTCGGCCCCAGCCAAATCATTTTGGATAAAGACCGCCGTGACTTTATATCTGACTGGGTAAATGTCTGTGCCGATGAGGCTCGACACTTTGGCCTATTAAACAAACGTATGGCGGATTTAGGCTTAAAATATGGTGATCTGCCAGCCCATGACGGGCTCTGGGACGCCGCTATGAGCACGCAATCCGATATTGCAGCCCGTTTGGCCATTGCGCCTCTGGTCTTAGAGGCGAGAGGATTAGACGTTACGCCCACAATGATTGATAAATTACGACGCGTAGCAGATCACGAAAGCGCAGATCTGCTGGAAATCATATATAATGATGAAATCAAACATGTCGCTGCGGGGGCGCACTGGTTCAAATACACAGCAAAAATACTTAAAAAACAACCGGTTAATCTATATCACACTTTGGTCAAAACGCATTTTACAGGGAAATTAAAACCGCCGTTTAATGTACCAGCCCGTGATATGGCGGGTTTATATGAGCGTTATTACAAGCCATTAAGTCCCATTTAAGCTGTGCTGATCTGACCATCAATTGGGCGTACAGAGCAATATTAAGTGAAGCTTTAGAAATTTTAATCTAATATTGGCAAAAAAAAGTATAAAAAAACTTGAATAATTCTTCATTTTTTTGTCCTATGCGTTTCATAATTAAGATGGGAACTCAATTTAATGCTTAACGACGTGTTTGAAGAAAGCCGCAAACGCATTCTTCGGGCCTTTCCAGAACGCCAAATTTATTTGCGTTCGGGCGGAGAGGTCAGCTATTACGTCTTTGGAACTAAGCTGCAAATGACTATTGTCAGCGTTATCGCCTTTCTGGCACTTTGGTCCCTTATCACGATGTTCAACCTTGTCTGGGGACATAATCCTTTCCGCGCCCCTGCCCAAGAGGTCAAGCGGGTAAAAGCCCAATATGAACGATTGCTCGAAGACAGCCGGGCAAAGGAGGCCAATGCCCGCCTCATGCTAGATCAGCAGCGCGAAAACTTTTCACAGGTAACGCGCAATCTGGAAGAAAAGCACGCGACGCTCTCGCAAATCTTCAAATCGGGCAATACTGAAATTGAAAACACCGACATCACCCGCGCAGAATATGCAAAAAGCCGCGTCTTGATGTCGCCGAAAATTCGAAGCGCCGTTCCGCGTCAGGACCGCACAAAGATCATCAAGAAAGCCAGTTTAGAAAACACGCAAAATGTTGATGGTACATTGCTTAACATCTCTGCAACCCAAGATTCGATTTTGGCGGCTGCAGAAACCCAGACACTAGACCGCATCGAAAATAACCGCGCTATCATCCGGTCAACGGACTTAAATGTCGAAACTGTTTTGCAATCCGGACCTCTCGGTAAAGGCGGTTTATTCATTGATCTCTCGGATAAAGAACGTGCAATTGGCGAGAACGGCTTTGGCTCACGCATCGCCAGTATTAAAGCCCGCGTAGCAGAGGCTGAGGCTTTGGATCATGCACTTATTTCTGTCCCTTTTGGGCACCCTATTGAAGTTGATCACTACCGTACCAGTTCATACGGAACCCGCAAGGACCCTTTCACGAAACGTCCAACATTTCATGAAGGCATAGATTTTGCCTCATATCGTTTGGCCCCTATTGTGACGACAGCCGCAGGAACTGTCACATATGTCGGACGTAAGGGCGGCTATGGACGCATTGTAGAAGTCGATCACGGACATGGATTTGTGACGCGATATGCCCATCTGGAAAAAACCTATGTTAAGCGTGGACAAAAAATAGAAAAAGGGCATAGAATAGGCGGTATGGGTTCCACAGGACGAAGCACCTCGACGCACCTGCATTATGAAATTCATTTTCAAGGGCGTGTTTACGACCCAGATAGATTTTTGAAAGCTGGAAATTATGTTCAACAAGACTAACTCACCTTCAACGCCCACAATGGATGTTACGCCTAAAAAGCCGGTTGCAAGATCAATGGCCTCTGCTACGGCCCCGTCCATTCTGGCACGTGATTTGATTATAACTGGCGATATTAAAACTGATGGTGAAGTCCAGATTGACGGGCGTATTGATGGCAATATCAAAGCCACAGTCGTTATCATCGGGGAACAAGGCGTCGTGAACGGAAAAATCTCATGTGAGACAGTGCAGGTGCGCGGTAAAGTCAATGGAAAAATCGATGCCAGCTCGGTAGAGCTCGCTGAAACAGCGAATGTCCAGGCTGATATTGTTCAAGATAAGTTGGTTATTGCCAATGGTGCGTTTTTTGATGGTAAGTGTTCGCGTAAAAGCGCCGCTCCGACCAAACTTAAGGCCCCTACCCAGAAAGCCTCTTAATCCAAAAGCCTCTTAATAAAGCCAAGACACTCACCCACCGAAATCTTTCGGTTCTAGTGGGATAAAGCCTTACGATTTGTTTTAAGCGCCCTCTAAACGGGCTGACAGTGCGGCTGCCATAAAATCATCCAGCTTGCCGTTTAGCACACCTTGTGTGTCTGATGTTTCTATACCTGTTCGTAAATCCTTGACCAATTGATAAGGCTGTAAAACATAGGAGCGTATCTGGTGTCCCCAGCCAATTTCCGATTTTGAATCTGCCATGGACTGCGCCGCCTCTTCGCGTTTTTGCAGCTCCAGCTCGTAAAGTCGTGCCCTTAGCATATCCCAAGCTTGAGAGCGGTTTTTATGTTGCGAACGATCATTTTGACATTGAACAACGACGCCAGTGGGCGCGTGGGTTATCCGCACCGCACTATCGGTTTTATTGACGTGTTGTCCCCCTGCACCGGACGCCCTGTAAGTATCTACGCGACACTCACTTTCATTGATTTCAATCTCGATAGTGTCATCAATTTGCGGATACACCCAGATACTGGCAAAACTCGTATGCCGACGGGCGCTGGAATCAAAGGGTGAAATCCTCACGAGACGGTGCACACCGGACTCGGTTTTCATCCAACCATAGGCATTTTCACCTTTGACCTTAAAAGTAACCGATTTTATGCCGGCTTCATCTCCGGATTGTTCTTCCAAAATTTCGACCTTATATTGGCGCGAATTAGCCCAGCGCACATACATCCGGTAGAGCATATCCGCCCAGTCTTGGGCTTCTGTTCCCCCCGCCCCGGGATGAATTTCAACGAAACAGTCATTACTATCCGCCTCACCGGACAGCAGCGCAGCTATTCCGATTTGAGCCGCCTTGCTTTGCAAGGTTCCCAAGGCCTTTGCAGCTTCATCTAAAAGCTCGACGTCGTCATCAAGTGTCGCAAGCTCGGCTAGCTCGACATTATCTGCAAGCTCGGCGCTCATTTTCTCTATATCGGTGAATGCCTTTTCCAGACGATTGCGTTCGCGCATGAGGCCACGTGCAGTAACAGGGTCATTCCAGAAATTAGGGTCTTCGGAAAGAGCGTTTAACTCCGCAAGACGCTTTTGCGAAGGCTCCCAGTCAAAGACGCCTCCTTAGCAGTGTAAGAGCCTGCTCTATCTCTTTTTGCATATTTTCTATATCAGACCGCATTAATATAATCCGTCATCAATATCTTCTTCCAAATCTGCCGGCGGTGGAGGCGGGGCCGAAGGTTGAGCCGGCGCGGGCTTGGGCGGCAAATTACGCTCAATAACAGGCGCAACTTTATTTGGCTGTGTATCTATCCTGTAATCCGGGTTAGCCGCGCCGTCTTGCGCAATATCTTTAGCGCCCTGCTCGACTTTCTTAGCAAGAGCATTAGCGGCGTCCTCGACCGCCCGTTGAGCTTCAGGTTTTTTGAGGGCGGGTTTATCGTCTTCTGTATTTATGTCCAAACTATCTTCTGCTGCATTTAGTAATTTGTCTAAACTATTCTCAGAAGCGTCTTCGCTGTCTTCCCCGTCCACTTCTTGCGAGCTTTCATCTCTCTCTGAATTCGCGCTTGCTTTCTTCGTCCCGTCTTCAGCCTCTAACTCGCCAACTTCTGCGGCTTTTGGGTCTGGCTTTTCTTCCAAAGAGCCTTGATCTCCGTAACCGCCCTCATCATCAAAATCATAAACAAAGTCCGTATCTGAACCGCCCCCGATATTCGGGCCAGCAAATGTATCTGTCCCGCCGCCAAAACGTATGGTAGATTTCAGCTCACCCAGCCTTGGCTCCGTCCCCGGACGGAAAGCTTCTAGGATAAATTCCGGCGCACCGATATAAGACGGCTCACCCGTCACACGATTTACAGGAGAAAGGGTAACATTCTCAGGTATTCGGAAAGGTACCTTGTCCTCACCTGCTAAGGCCTCTTTCATAAAATCCCGGAAAATCGGTGCTGCCGCGCTAGAACCAGATTCTTTTGCACCTAACGTTTTCGGACTATCAAAACCGACATAAACCCCCGCTACAAGATCAGGGGAAAATCCCATAAACCATGTATCCAGCGAGTCGTTCGTCGTACCTGTCTTTCCACCCAAGGGACGGCCAACAGACGCGATCGTGCGCCCGGTGCCATTATCAACAACGCCTTTAAGCATGAAAGTCATTTGATAAGCCGTGACCGGATCAATCACTGTCTCGCGTATGTCTGGCAATTCTGGCGGGGGCAGTCCGTCCCATTCCTCGATTTGACAAGCCTCACAGCTCTGTTTGTCATGTACGAAAATGGTTTTCCCACTGCCGTCCTGAACCCGGTCTAGAATAGTCGGCTCAACCCATTTACCGCCATTGACCAACATAGAATATGCTGCGCTTAAGCGTAATAATGTCGTCTCACCAGCACCCAAAGCCCAAGCCAGTTCAGGCCTGACCTCATCATAAATGCCAAATCGGCGACCATAATTCGAAATAGGCCGCATGCCGATATCATTGGCCAGACGCACAGTCATCGCATTTCGCGATTTCTCAATACCCAGACGTAATGTGCTCAGACCGTACCATGTCCCGGAGCTATAATTTGTCGGCTTATAGAACTTTTCGCACTCTTCTTCTTCCTCTTCTTCTTCGCCGAGCAAACCCTCAGGATCATTCGCGCCGCGCAGAGCGGGTTTAGGCTCATCTATAGCTTCACTCAAAGGATCCTTAATGATCGGATTACCTTCACTGTCGAGCTCTTCCTCAACTTCGCATTCCGTGTCTTGTCGCTCGATAACAAAGGGCGCGTCCAACACTTGTGAGGCGGGTGTATAGCCCTCATCCAAAGCCGCAGCATAAACAAAGGGCTTGAAAGCTGAACCCGGTTGTCTTTTGGCTTGCGTGACCCGGTTAAACTGGCTTTGATCAAAACTATATCCGCCCACAAGCGCTAAAACCCGTCCTGTATGCGGGTCCATCGCGATGAGGCCGCCATTGATCTCGGGTATCTGGCGAAGATTATATTCGGTTTTATCCTTCGATTTAGGCTTGGCCTGAACAAGGATAATATCGCCTTTATTGACGGCTTCTTTAACCGATTTCAGCTCCGGGCCTGTCGCGCCGTCCTTGAGGGGTTTCTTGGCCCAACCAATATCTGATAGCGTCAAAGTTCCTCGGTCTGGCAGCGCGCCCTCTTCACCTAAATCCGCAAAACCCAGCTCTGCTTGCTCGTCTGTCGCCCCGAGGACTAAAGCCACACGCCAATCGCCAATATCACGCGGCGCTTCAAAAGCGGCTAGGCGCTTCTTCCAGTCATCAAAATTTTCAAAATAGGATAATGGCCCGCGGTAACCATGTCGTAGATCATAACGTATCAGCCCACGGCGCAGAGCCTTACGCGCCTTGAGCTGCATTTGCGTGTCCAATGTCGTGCGAATGGACAAACCCCCTTCGTAAAGCTCGTCCTCACCGTACATAGAAAATATTTGCTTGCGGGCTTCTTCGACAAAATAATCCGCCGCAAGATATTCATCGCCGACAAGTCTTTCTACGATTTCAAGAGAGGTCGCTTTGGCTTTATCGGCCTCAGCTTGTGTCACATAGCCATCTTCAACCATGCGTCCGAGAACATAGTTACGGCGATTAAGCGCCCGTTCTCTTTTCTCGGGATTATCCAGACGATAATTATTAGGGCCCTTTGGCAATAAGGCCAAATAAGCGATCTCGGCAAGCTCGAGGTCCTTCATAGGTTTATCAAAATAGTTCAGAGACGCCGCAGCAACACCGTAAGCCCGACGCCCAAAATAAATTTTATTGAGATAAAGCTCGAGGATATGGTCTTTATCCATGGCTTGCTCGATACGCCGTGCAATAAAGATTTCACGCACTTTACGTGTAATAGAATATTCGTCGCCCACGAGGAAGTTTTTAGCCACTTGCTGGGTGATCGTAGAAGTCCCCCCCACACGTTTTCCCCGAACATAATCAACAGCGCCAAAGAGGGTCGCGCGAACAAGACCAATCGCATCCCATCCCCCATGCGTGTAAAACCTTTGGTCTTCTGCCGAGACAAAGGCGTGCTGTAGGTCTTTGGGAATAGTCTCAATAGGCACGAAGACGCGGGCTTCTTTGGCATATTCTGTAATCAGCTTGCCGTCACCCGCATGTACGCGGGTCATAATGGGGGGCTTATATTCCGCAAGGGCCTCTACACTTGGTAAGTCTTTGGTCACGCGCACCAAAAAGACAACAACCACAACAGCCAATAGCACAGCCAATACGGACCCCAGCCCGATAAACCATTTCATGAATTTCAAAAACTTCTTCATGGATGTCCTATTGCTCGCAATGCTAAAATGACATGGCGAATTGCGGGGTAAATTTGGCCTTATTATGGCAAGTTACAAAAGCGCTAAGCCAAAGACCGATTCACCTATAGGGGGAATATATCCAAATCTAATCTCAAGTCACGATCTTTGATGCGTAAAATATGTATTAATTGCATCTGTAACAGCATGCATGACTTTGCGAAGATGGGCCGGGTTTTTCAGTAATTTTTCGTCAGACGCATTAGACAAAAATCCCAACTCTAATAATACGGCGGGCACATCCGGTGCTAAAAGCACAAAATACCCCGCTTTGCGGTGCGAATTTCCTATAAGTCGCGTCGCCCCTTTTAAACGGGTTAATAAAACATCGGCAAAGGCATCAGACTGGCTGGCCGTATTTCTCTGGGCCAAATCTACGAGTATATCACCGACAGGATCGGATTGTTTATCCAGATCGACATCCATAATCCAGTTTTGTGACCGCACTATATTGCGCGACCTGCCCTTGGCGCGATCTGCAAGTGTGTAAACAGAGGCCCCCCGCGCCGTATGGCCTTTGGTTGAATCAGCATGAACAGAGATAAAAAGATCAGCGCCTGCTTTGCGTGCAATTTTCAGGCGCTCTTCATGATCTATATAGACATCACGCGCACGCGTGAGCACAACCTCATATTTCCCAGTTCGTAATAATTGCCGTCTCAATTCTTTTGAGGCGGCCATAGTGATAACCTTTTCTTTCGTCTTACCTTGTCCTATCGCGCCGGGATCATAGCCGCCATGTCCGGCATCAATGACAATAACCGGACGTTTTCTGACGGGCTTGTCCTCATGAAAGCTATTTGGTTCTGGTGCAAGACGTGGCACCGGAATGCGCTTGGCAAAATATCGTGGCTTTGTTACCTCTGCTCTGCTGGCCCAATTCCGGCTTTGTGACGAAGTTTGTAGGTGAGATGTCAAATTTGTCGGGCTTGCTTTGGGGGTTGGGTTTAGAGGTTTGGGCACAACGATGTCAGGCGAAGACTGGTTTGTCGTTTGTAAAGGGCGTCCGACAATCTTGATTTCGTACTGCGAAGGGTCTTTGGAGGTTGTGTCCGTTCTTAAGAACCTCGCATCCTTGGCCAGATCGAAAACCAAACGCAGACCCTTTTCTCCCCTCAGCGCATAGCGAATAGTGCGTATATGTCCGACCCCGCGTAAATGGGTCTGCCCATTTGCTTTAGCAGAACCGCCCAAGGCAGGCGTCGCCATTTTATAATCGACAACGAGACGGTTATTTTCCCCGCCTATTGAAAAAACCTTAGGGATTTCCGATATATCGCTTGAGTAGAGGGTGATTAAAGTTTCTTGATTATCCGGCAGGAGCTTAATGCTGTTCACACTTTGCCCAAATGCGGGCATCACTGAGAGCAGTAGCAAACACAGGCCGTATATAAATGTCGTCCAATTTGGCATTTTAATCCTTGATTCACCATATATTGGCCTGTGAGCGTTGATTTTGTGTTACCAGATGCATTCCATTTGCATTTTTAAAAGAAAGCGATTGCGTTTTTAATAAAATCAGGCATTTAGGTATCTCTATGTGTGAAAACATGAGTCGATTGAGGTTATTATCCTCCTCATGTCACATACCACAGCAGCTTTCGCTGCATTTTTCGCAGCTCTTTGGCTGCATATCAAAGGTTACTATGCGCGCTTCATGCCTAAATCTGAAAAAGTTTATGACGGAACCCGTTTCCGTCGGAGCTGATCAGCGCGTCTTGAATCAAACAAAAACACTTATAACTATTTATTCGCCTCACATGCAGCGCCGCATAGCTATGCTCAAAGCACAGCCTATGTCTCGGTTCGCGCATGTCAGGCAATTTGGAGAAATTCATGTCAAAAAAGATGCTTATCGATGCTTCCCACCCGGAAGAGACCCGGGTCGTCGTCGTAGATGGAACACGGGTTGAAGAACTAGATTTTGAAAGTCGCAATAAGCGACAATTAAGAGGCAATGTTTATCTGGCGCGTGTCACGCGTGTCGAACCTTCATTACAAGCTGCATTCGTAGAATATGGTGGAAATCGCCACGGCTTTCTGGCCTTTAGCGAAATACATCCTGACTATTATCAAATCCCCTATGAAGACCGTCTGGCCTTGATAGAGGCTGAACAAGCCGAAATCATTGAGGCTGATGCCCAAGAGGATGAGGAAGGTCAGGATCAAGAAGCAGAGTCAGGTGATGAAGACGAGGCGGACAGTGATGACGTTGAGGCCTCATCTGAGGATGAGGACGATGATGCTGAGTCTGCTGACTACGAAGATGATGAAAGTGAAACGGAGACTGAGGGCGATTCAGATGATGATGAAGTCGCTGCAGAGCAAGCCAAAACCGCCTCAACACGCCGCCGCCGCATTTCCCGCCGACGCTATAAAATTCAGGAAGTCATAAAACGCGGTCAAATTCTGCTTATTCAGGTCGTGAAAGAGGAACGTGGCAATAAAGGCGCGGCCATGACGACATATTTGTCCTTGGCGGGTCGTTATTGCGTCCTGATGCCAAATACACCTCGGGGCGGCGGTATTTCGCGCAAAATCTCCAACGGGTCTGATCGCAAACGTCTCAAATCCATTATGTCGGAGCTTGAAGTGCCCCAAGGCATGGGTGTGATTGTCCGCACGGCTGGGGCTAAACGTACGAAAGTCGAGATTAAACGGGACTATGATTATCTATCAAGGCTCTGGGCGACAGTGAGAGAGACAACTCTAAAATCCATCGCCCCTGCCCTGATCCACGAAGAAGGCGACCTCGTCAAACGCTCTATCCGCGACCTCTATAATAAGGATATTGACGAGATTTTAGTACAAGGTGAAGACGCTTATAAATCAGCCAAGACCTTTATTAAAATGCTGATGCCGAGCCATGCCAAGAACGTCAAACTCTATGACGATCCTATCCCGCTTTATTTACGCTATAGTGTCGAAAAACAAATTGAAGGCAGTTTAAGTTCGCTCGTTCAGTTAAAATCCGGTGGCTATCTCGTGATACACCCCACTGAAGCGCTTGTTTCCGTTGATGTGAACTCTGGTCGCTCAACACGCGAACGCAATGTTGAACGCACAGCTTTAAAAACAAATCTCGAAGCCGCTGAAGAAGTTGCGCGGCAAATGCGCATGCGGGATTTGGCAGGCCTTGTCGTGATTGATTTCATCGATATGGACGAAAATAGAAATAACCGCGCCGTTGAAAAACGCATGAAGGAGGCTTTATCCCAAGACCGGGCCCGTGTTCAAATGAGCCGGATTACCCAATTTGGCTTAATGGAAATTTCGCGTCAGAGACGCCGCCTCAGCCTATTGGAAGGCTCGACAGCAAATTGCGAACATTGTGACGGTGTGGGCCGTAAACGCACGATTGAATCCAGTGCTTTGGCCGCTATTCACGCGATAGAAGAAATCGGCGCACGTCGCCAGATGAAACGAATTCGCTTGAAAGTCTCCTCTGATGTCGCGGTCTATATATTTAATGAAAAACGTGACCTCCTACACCATGTTGATGCCCAATTTGATATGTTTACGGAACTCGTCGGAGATGACACGCTTATTCGTCCGGCATTTGCTATAGAAAGTTTGGAAAACAGACCCGAAGAAGCTGATCCGCTTGCTGCTATTGAAGCAGAGCACCGCAAAGCCGCCAAGAAAAACGAAAAGTCGCGCAAAAAACGCAAAAAAGACACAGATAATAACGAAGAAGAGCAATCTAGCCGCCAGTCACATGCTGAGCTTGATGAGAACGGCGAACCTAAAAAGCGTCGTCGCAGACGCGGGCGGCGCGGCGGTCGCGGCAAAAAAGGCAGTGCTGATAACGCGCAAACCGAGAGCAAAGCAGCTGACAATCAGGAGGCCACTTCTGATCAAGTTGATGAGAAGACTTCAAAGTCTGGTAAGAAAGAGACCGCTAAGAAATCAAGGTCTTCCTCTCGTCGCAAAGCCCCGTCACGTAAAGACACGTCCAGTGAGAACGTATCTGAGGCCTCTGATGCAATGCAAGATGAGGATAAGGCTGAAAATACAACATCCAAAGCGCGGAGTTCAGCGCGGCGCAAAGCCCCTGCCCGAAAGGATAAAAGCGACAAAGCGGACAACAAAAAGAGCGCTAAGAAGTCGGCAAAGTCTAAAGCCAAAGACAATGCGCCTGATGATAAAGCTGATACAGAACAACAGGCTGAGCGGGATGTGAGTAAAGCTAAAAGCTCCGCCAGACGCAAAGCGCCTGCCCGTAAAGAGAGCTCGAAACCCGCTGCTAAATCAAAAAGCAAGACGACCAAGTCGAAGACAAAATCAGAGCCCTCTAAAGAGAGCACGACGAAAATCAAGGCTAAGTCAACAAGTTCGCGCCGACGCGCCGCGCCGAAAAAGGCGGTTGAGGTCGAAAATGCTTCTGATGCTAAAAAACCAGCGGCTAAAAAACCAGCAGCTAAGAAGCCTGCTACCAAAAAAGCCGCGCCTAAAAAGGCTCCAGCTAAAAAAGCTGCACCTAAAAAGCCTGCACCTAAAAAGGTTGCGACTAAGAAAGCGCCCGCCAAAAAGGCTGCCCCTAAAAAAACCGCAGCTAAAAAGGCGGCACCAAAGGGAAATGAGGAAAAACCTGCTTCCCCTGCTAAGTCGACGGCTAGAAGAAAAGCGCCAAGTCCCGCTAAGGCGGATATGCCGACAAAAACGCTTTCTGAGGATAACAGCGCCGCTATAGAGCCGGAACAGGGTACGAAAAAGTCTAAAATACGGGGCTGGTTCGGGCTTCGCAAAAAATCCGACTAACCATTTTTGTTCGCCCTATTTTCTGAACGCCTTATTTAAGCCAGACCTTGCATTCAGGTCTGGCTCATCACTGCAATGTTACAACCCAGTAACTTGACGTAAGCCCCTCTGCTTGTGATGGTGTTTTAAGTCGAGATGTTTTCTAGGGAAAACAAATAAAGGTTATCCGAATGCACGTATTTAAAAAGGTTCTTAGCTCTGCCTTTATGGCCTTGTCTCTTATCTTTTTCACAGTGTCGACGGCTGCAGCACAGTCACTATTACGCGACACTGAAATCGAAGAAATTCTAAATGAGTTCACTGACCCCATATTAAATGCCGCTGGCCTGTCACCCAGAGCTGTAGATTTATTTCTCGTAAATGATAATAGCCTGAACGCTTTTGTAACGCGTGGTCAGAATATTTTCTTACATTCCGGGCTAATTATGGCCTCAGATACCCCCAACCAGCTCAAAGGTGTGATCGCACATGAGGCCGGACATATTGCAGATGGACGTATCGCCAGAAGTGATTATCAAAACCGGAGTGCTTACGGTTCTATTCTGATCGCGGCCGGTCTGGGTATTGCCGCAATTCTCGCGGGCGAAGGTTCAGCAGGCGCTTTGATCCTAAGTGGTTCACAACAATTTGGCGCTCTTGAAGTTTTGGCCCATACGCGAACAGGTGAGTCGGTTGCCGATCAATACGCCGCGCAATATCTGGAAAAAACAGGCCAATCCGGCAAAGGTTTGATCCAGTTCTTTGATAAATATCGTTATCAGGAAGTACTCTCACAAGCCCGTCGCTTCCCCTATTTCCGCTCTCACCCTCTCTCAAGTGAGCGTATTGATAATCTACGTGAAGTCGTGGAGGAAAGCCCCTATAGCGATACGGTAGACTCAGACGAAGACCTAAAACGCATGGAATTAATGAAGGCCAAATTGCGCGGCTTTTTGGAAGCTCCGCAAATTGTTTTCTCACGCTATCCTGAAACTGACGAGTCTGATGAAGCTTTATATGCCAGATCCGTCGCCCGCTTTAAAGCGGCTGATTTAAAGGGCGCCCTTAAAGAAATCGAGGCTTTAATTGGCCGTTATCCTGAAAATCCATATTACCACGAGCTAAAGGCGCAAATCCTATATGAAAGCGGCAAAGGTGAAGAATCACTGCCTTCGATTACCGAGGCCTTACGCCTCAAGCCGGGCGAGCCTTTATTGCAGATTGCGAAAGCGCAGGCTCTGATCGAAGTTGGAGGGACTGAAAATCTTGACCTTTCTGTCGATTTGCTAAAATCAGCGCTCGAAAAAGAAAGAACAAGTGCAACAGCTTGGTACTTGCTCGCGCAAACTTACGGCAAGCAAAACAAAGAACCACTGGCGAAATATGCCACGGCAGAGCAAGCCTATGCGATTGGTGATTACCAACGCGCCCGCTCCTTTGCCAGACGCGCCCAGGATGATTTACCACGCGCTATGCCGCAATGGAGGCGCGCCAGCGATATTATTGTTATCTCTGATAGCCAAATATCCAAGAGAGCCAGCCGACGTCGTCGCTAATTAAATAAAGAATTTTCAGCGCTTTTAACTAATTATAAAATGTAATTTTATTTAAATCTCTTGATTTAACTGTGAGGCCTTATAGCTTTACGCAAATAACCGATGAATAAACAAATGGCTTTCGAAACTTAGTCCGCATGGAGACATTATGAGATCCTTTATAACAACCGTACTGGCTTTGTCTTTCACCTCTCTGTCAGGCTGTGCCGAGGCTGGCCCTGCCGCCGCCACGCCAGACCGTGCTGAAATAGAGCAGATTATCAAGTCATATCTCTTGGAGAACCCCGAGATTGTACGTGAGGCTCTTATAGAGTTGGAAAAGAAAGAACAAATAGCCCAAGAAAAAGAAAATGAAAGCCTCATCAAGCTCATGACAAAACAGATCATGAATGATAGTCGAGATGCCTCACTTGGGCCAGATGATGCCAAGGTCACGATTGTTGAGTTTTTCGATTATAATTGCGGCTATTGTAAAATTTCCACACAATGGGTCGCAGATGTCCTCAAAAAACATCCGAACAATGTCCGTGTTGTTTTCAAAGAACTTCCTATCTTACAGAGTAAGACCAAAACATCTCGCATTGCTGCAAAGGCTGCTTTGGCGGCCGATCGACAAGGTAAATATAAAGAAATGCATTTTGCTCTGATGGGAGAACGCGGCTTGTCTAACGAACGTATAGATCAAATTGCCAAGGATAACGGCATTAATGTCGCAAAAATGCGGGCAGATATGAAAGATGTTAAACTAGAGGCACATCTCACAGATACGCTAGATTTGGCCGCAAAAATTCCTGCCCTGACGGGCACGCCATTTTTCATCATTAATGATAAATATGTTCCCGGCGCGAGCACGCAAGCTCTGCAAGAAATGCTAGACGAGGCTTTGGGAAGCTAGGCCTGCGCTCTTACGAGGCTTTAATATTTTGAGAGATCAAATTTTCGCGTCAGGCTGATATTTGAGAATATACCATTACGGCTACCATCTGGTGCATTAATTATCGGACTATCCAGACTATCTTCTATAAAGCGTCGATAAGAGAAACTGGCACTGGCTTGCCACTCGCCAATATCCACCCATCCCACGGCGTTGAGCGAATATGAGTAAAGCCCCGAGCCAATATCAAAACTATCTAATCCTGTAATCGCGGCTTGCTCCGGCGTAATACCGAAAAAGCTCTGATTATGATTGCCGTCTGCCCAGTTTAAACTCACCGATGGTTGAATAACAAATTTACCCAAGGGTAATTGCGTCCCCACGGAAGCATCAACGACAAAGCCGTCATGCCCGCCAATAATATCCTGCCCTGCATTAAGGCGTACACCTACGGGGCCGTAACTCGCCCGTACAAAGCCGCCCGTCACCAGACTCCCGTCTACATCTTCAAGCCCGGTTAGAGTATCGCTATCGTCTGAATCACGGCCGAATTGATAACCCACGCGCGGGCCTAGCCGTAAAGACCACTGCCCGAAACCTTCGCCCCCACCAATATCAACCAGATCATAACTCAAGGCGAGAGCCGCGAAGTCAAAACCTTTAAAATTATAAACGCTCAGATTAGGCAGAACCCGAAACTCCTCATCTGCAGACCCCAGATATTCAGACGTATAAAGAATAGTGCCACCCAGATAGGCAACAGCCGCATCCGGGTCATTTGCATTGCCCAAAACAGCATCAGAAGGTGCATCTTGGGCAAGAGCCGTTACGGGAAAAAGACATAATAGGCCTAAACTTGCCATTATGTTTCTCAAGTTTGTCTTTGGAAGATAAGGTGTCAACATACGCCCTTATATCATCATTCAAAGAGAGAATGACACACATTTTGTTAATATTGCAGCGCGGGATGTGTTGGCTAAACGGACAGACTAACCTTGCTTTAGCTTGTTAATCCTCTGACGATATTCCCATCTTTTGATCTCGGTCACGACGCGCGATATACGAAATTCTATATTCTGAACAGCCACATCGCGCAAACCCGGGCGGTTACGCTCCCCAATTAAGGCTTCGGCATCACCGCATAGCTTTGCCAGGGCCGTCGCACCTACGGCATAGGACGCGCCTTTGAGGGAATGGGTCACTGATTCCCACGTTTCATCATCCGTATCCGCAACCAATGCGCGCCCCCACATCTCTACCTGATGCTGGAACAGGCCAAAGAGCTCAGCCGTGAGGTCAAGATCACCGCCAATATATTGATTTAAATGATTAAAATCGATTTCAGATTGCGAGTCAGTCACCCAGAACTCTTCCGACAAAAACATTAACCGAAAATGAACAAAGCTTTCAGCATCATTTCAAATCTCATTTGCTAGATAAGGTCTTGTCGCTAAACAAAGGAGTTTTCCATGACACTATCGTATTTAACAAAGACCTTGCTAGCGGCTGGTGCTTTATCCGTACTCGCCGCCGCTCCCGCAGCCCATGCCGTCGAGAACTCAAGCACCAAAGCGCGCTTTGCCAGTACCTCGGCTAAAGTGAAGGCCCGCAAAGGCGCAATCAAAAACCGGGTCATCCGAAATAACCGCTCACTTCGGGACAATCGCCGCTTAGGCACCACGCGGAGCTTGCGCGATAATCGCCTTATTAATAACACACGTAACTTCCGGAATAATCGTTCCGTCGTTCGAGTGAATAATTTCGGCTTTAATTCCGGTTTTAATTCCGGTTTTAGCCGATTTGGAACAAGCCGCTTTAGTTCTTTTGGCAGCCCGTATCGCAGCGCCTTAGGGATCAGCTTTAACTTCGGGTCCCCGCGCTATTCGGGTTATCGTTGGGGCTCCAGCCCGTTCGGATTTTACAATTCAAGCTTTGGGTCCTTTAACCGCTATAAAAGCTCGACCTATTGCCACAGGGTCAACCGTATCGGCTATCACCGCGGGTTTGAAAAGCTGATCAGTGTGATTGAATGTTCCAACCCCGTGGCTGTGTGAAAACGATGTTTTGTGGTATAATTTCGGTGATTGAATCGG